>CALHAP010000137.1 GCA_937931795.1 uncultured Paracoccaceae bacterium | reverse complement strand
AAAGGTGATTTGCGCCCCCTGCGCGCGCCAATCTGCCAGTAAATGCGGGTAGGTGAAGGCGAAGGCTGCGTCTTGGGCCACGGCGATGTTCTGCTCGGGTGGGGCGATGCGCGGGGCGGTCGTTTCTGTTAGCGCGCCGCTCGCTACGTCCTGTATAGCGTCGATGTCGAGGTGCATGTCCACGATGTCAGCCGCCCGCGTGAGGAAGGCATCGAGATCGGGATGCTCGGTCGCTTGGACCAGACCCAGATGCCGCGAGGGCTGCGCGATGTCAGGCGCGCGCGGGACCATTCCGAGGATGGGCAGGCCCGTGGGGGCGAGAGCGCTGCGCAGCACCCTCGCGTGTTTGTCCGAGCCTACGTTGTTGCAGATGACGCCCGCGATCTGCACCTGCGGGTCATGCCGCGCGAAGCCCGTCGCTATCGCCGCGATGGAATGGGCCATGCGGCCCGCGTCGATGATCAGGATCACGGGTAGCCGCAGGAGACGCGCGAGGTCTGCGGTGGACCCCGTGCCATCGGGCGCGCCGTCGAACAGGCCCATCGCGCCCTCGATCACCAGCAGATCGTCGGTTGCGGCGAGTGCGGCGATCCGCGCGGGCGACATGGCCCAAGCGTCGAGGTTCACGCACTCGGTCAGTGCGGCGGCAGCGTGAAAGCGCGGGTCGATGTAGTCGGGGCCGGATTTGGCGGGCTTGGTCGTGATGCCCCGCCGCTGCAATGCCCGCAGTAGCCCCAGCGTGATCGTGGTCTTCCCCGCTCCCGAGGACGGCGCGCTGAGTATCAGGCCCGGCACATCACGCGCTTTCGGCGTCGCCGCTGTCGCGCCCCAGAGGATCCAGATTGCGCGCAGGGTTACCAGCGGCGAGTGATTGCCAGTCGAGGACTTGGCGCATCAGGACCGCTTGGCCGATGCAGATAATCGCGGGTGGTGCGAGATTGGCCTGTGCAATGTCGTCCACGATGGTTTCTAGCGTTGTTTCCAAAACTTGCTGATGCTCGGTCGTGGCGGTTGTCACCACGGCACAGGGCTCGGACGGGCTGCGGCCCGCGGCCAGCAAATGTTCGCGGATTTGGGCGATGTGCTTCATGCCCATATAGATCACGAGGACTTGGCTGCCCTTGCTGATAGCCTGCCAATCCAGCGAAGAGGGTGTGTTACCGGATTGGTCGTGGCCCGTCACGAAGGTCACCGATTGGTTCACATCGCGGTGCGTCACGGGGATGCCCGCGTAGGCCAACCCGCCGATACCCGCCGAGATGCCGGGGATGATGCGGATGGGTATGTCGTGCTGCACCAGCGTTTGCGCCTCTTCGCCACCACGCCCGAACACGAACGGATCGCCGCCTTTGAGGCGCAGCACACGCTTGCCCTCGCGCGCCAATTGCACCAACCGCAGCGAGATATCGCGTTGCAGCGGCGAGGGTTTGCCGCCGCGTTTGCCTGCGTAGATATGCTCGGCTTGTGGGGCCCAGTCGAGGATCGCCTCTTGGACCAGCGCGTCATAGACCACCACATCGGCCTGCCGCAGCGCGTTTAGCGCGTGCAGCGTCAGCAGCCCCGGATCACCCGGACCAGCGCCGCACAGCCAGACCCAGCCTGCGTCGAATGTGGGCCAGTCGTGGCCGGGAGGTGCACTCAATTCCATGTGGTTGTTATGGCACCCGTCACGCGGCTGCGAAAGGGGGGATGCGACATCGTATTGTGCGCGCGCGTCATGTCTTTATGGTCGCGCCGATGACACGTAAACCAACAGCTGAGTTACGACGCGGATGGACGACGGGGGCCTGTGCGGCTGCCGCGACCAAGGCCGCGTTGATGCGTCTGTGGGGGGGCGATTGGCCCGCGACTGTAGGCTTGACCTTGCCCAAAGGCGAGACGCCCGAATTTGACGTGGCCCCGCGCGGGCAGGGCGATGGCTGGGCCGAGGCGGGGATCATCAAGGACGCGGGCGATGACCCTGACGTGACCCACGGCGCGCTGATCTGCGTGCGGGTCTCTGCCTCGGACGGCGGCGTGCAGTTTCGTGCGGGTGAGGGCGTGGGGACAGTGACAAAACCCGGCCTGCCGATCGACGTGGGTGAGCCTGCGGTCAACCCCGTGCCGCGCGCGATGATGGACGAAGTCGTGGCCGAGATGGCCGCCGAGTTCGGCCAAACGCCCGATGTGCTGATCGAGGTTTCGGTGCCGGATGGGGCCGCGATTGCGCTCAAAACATGGAATCCTCGGCTGGGCATTGTCGGTGGTATTTCGATCCTCGGGACCACGGGCGTCGTGCGGCCGTTTTCTTGTGCCGCATGGATCGCATCCATCCACCGGGGGATTGATGTGGCTGTGGCGACGGGGGCCGCCCATGTGGCGGGCTGTACCGGCGCCACGTCCGAGCGTGTGGTCCAAGAGATGTACGCGCTGCCCGACACCGCGATGCTGGATATGGGTGATTTTTATGGGGGGCTGGTGAAGTATCTGGCCAAGCACCCTGTGCTGCGCCTGACCATCGGGGGGGGCATCGGCAAGATGACGAAGCTGGCACAAGGGGCTGTTGATCTCCACTCGGGGCGATCTCAGGTAGACTTTGCCGCGTTGGCCGACATGATGGATATGCCGCAGCTGGAGGGGTGCAATACAGCGCTGGAGGCCTATCAGATGGTTGGTGCGCCACTGGCCGAACGGGTCGCGCAATTGGCTTTGGAGCGGGTGCAGGCACAGGTGCCGATGGTGGCTTGCGATGTGGTTGTGATCGACCGTGCAGGTGCTGTCATCGGGCGCGCGCAGTGACGCTGTTGGTGTTGGCGGGAACGGGCGAGGCACGACGGCTCTGTGCCGCGCTGGCTGGCCGCGATGTCATCGCATCATTGGCGGGTGCGGTGAACAAGCCTGCCGATCTGGGCGTGCCAATGCGGATCGGTGGCTTTGGCGGGCAGGCGGGGTTTGAGGCGTTCTTGGCCGAGAAAGGCATCAGCGCCGTCATCGACGCGACCCACCCTTTTGCCAGCCGGATCACCGAGCGTACCGCGCGGGTCTGTGCGGCGAGGGGCATCGCTTATCTGCGTCTTGAGCGTCCGCCTTGGCAGCCCGAACCGGGCGACGATTGGGTGATGATTGCCGATGAGGGCGACGCTGCGCGCCATGTCAGCGCGCGGGATGTTGTGTTCTTGGCCACGGGGCGGCAGACGCTCGCGCGGTTTGCCGGCTTGGGGGTCGCCCATGTCTATTGCCGCCAGATTGATCCGCCGAGCGGGCCGTTTCCGTTTGCTGGTGGGGAGTACGTGATAGGACGACCGCCATTTTCGATTGCAGACGAGGTGGCGTTGTTCACAAAGCTCGGGATCACGCGATTGGTAGTGAAAAACGCAGGCGGTGACCTAAGTAAGTCGAAGCTGGACGCGGCACGAGCGTTAGGGATCAAGGTGTTGATGATCGAGCGACCGCCTGAGCCTGATTGCGAACGGGTGGAAACGGTTGAAGCGGCGCTCGACTGGGCCAATCTGCGTTTGAAGGATGGAATTTGAATGGATGAGCGGGTGATCACGGGTGCCGATGATCTGGCAGAAGGGGCGGCATGGTTGGCCACGCACGAGCCGCGCTTTGCCCCGGTGATTACTGCCTGTTCGCCGCTGCCGTTGCGCCTGCGCGACGATGGGTTTGCCGCAGTGCTGCAAGCGATCGTGGGCCAGCAGGTCTCGGTCGCCTCGGCGCTGGCGATGTGGGCCAAGGTCGAGACGGCGGGTCTCGATACCGAGGACGCCGTGTTGGCCGCCAGCGACGGCGACCTACGCGCAGTCGCGTTTTCGCGCCAAAAGATCGTCTACGCCCGTGCATTGGCGGCTGAGCGGATCGACTATGTGGGCTTGCGCGCCATGCCGACCGATGAGGTGATCAAAACCCTCGTCGCAGTTAAGGGCATCGGCTCTTGGACCGCCGAGATCTACGCGATGTTCTCGCTTGGCCGTGCCGATGTTTTCGCCCCCGGTGATCTCGCGATGCAAGAGGCCGCGCGTGTGTTGTTTGACCTGCCCGCGCGCCCGACCGAGCGCGAGTTGCGGCTGATGGCGCAGGCTTGGTCGCCGTGGCGCAGCGTCGCCGCCCGCGCGCTCTGGGCGCATTACGCGCAGATGAAATCGCGGGAAGGGGTCGTTTGAGAATGGACCACAAGGCCTATCTTGCCAGCGTCGCACCGCAGGATCGCACACGTCTGACGGCTCGGTCTGATGCACCCGCGCTGTGGCATCTGGCGGGGCATTTCGGGCTGATTGCCCTGTGTTCGTGGGGGATCATCGCGGCTGTGCCAGGCTGGCCCGTTTTGATCATGGTCCAAGGCATCGCGCTGAGTTTTCTGTTCACCCTTGCGCATGAGTGTACTCACAAGACGCCCTTTGCCAGCTCTTGGATCAACGAAGCGGCGGGGCATGGCGTGGCCCTCGTCCTGCTCTTGCCGTTCCGTGCGTTTCGCTACTTTCACCTCGCGCATCACCGTTGGACGAATATCGCGGGCAAAGACCCTGAGTTGGAGGGAGAGATGCCGACAGGTCTGAGAGGGTGGCTGTGGCACGTGTCGGGCATCCCTTATTGGATCGCGCAAATGCGGCAGATTTGGTCTCTGGCAACGGGGCGTTTTGAAGCTGAATGGCTGCCAATTGGTGCCAAGGTAGGTGCGGTGCGCGAGGCGCGTTGGATGTTGGGCATCTATGCCTGCATTGCCGTATCGCTGTTCTTTTCACCCCTTATGTTCTGGCTGTGGGTTTTGCCCGCCATCGCAGGGCAACCCTTCCTGCGGCTCTATCTGATGGCCGAGCATGGCGATTGTCCGCAGGTGGCCAATATGTTTGAAAACACCCGCACGACATTCACCAATCGCCTTATTCGGTTTCTGGCGTGGAACATGCCGTATCACACCGAACACCACGTCTGGCCAGCCGTGCCGTTTCATCAATTGCCCGCCTTGCACGACGATATTCAGCAGCATCTGGGCGTAACGTCGGACGGCTATCTGGCCTTCACCCGCGCCTATCTGGCCCGCGCGCGCGGATAATCTGCGTTGCGGTGCTGCGGGCGGCGTTCTAGGTATCGTGCGACATAAAAAGGACGCCCCTATGACACGCGCATTGCAAGCAGGCCGCAAAGAACCACTGAGCGGTGAAACCCGGTCATGTGTGATTTTCCTGCATGGCTACGGGGCCAATGGCGCTGATTTGCTGGGCCTTGCCGATCCCTTGGGTGAGCATTTGCCCGACACGCTGTTCATCGCCCCCGATGCCCCCGAGGCCTGTGCCGGTGCGCCGATGGGCTATCAATGGTTCCCGATCCCGTGGATCGACGGGTCGAGCGAGGAAGAAAGTCGCGATGGGCTAGGACGCGCTGCCGCTGATCTCGATGCGTTTCTCGACGGTGTGATGGTCGACGAAGACCTATTGCCCGAACAGGTCATGGTGTTGGGTTTTTCCCAAGGGACGATGATGGCGCTGCACGTGTTGCCCCGGCGTGAGGATGCGGTTGCGGGCATCGTGGGTATATCGGGGCGACTGTTGGAGCCGGAGCTGCTGGGCGACGAAGCGCAGTGCAAACCGCCCGTCCTGCTGATCCACGGCGACCAAGACGACGTGGTGCCCGTGCAATCGCTGCCCGAGGCGGCGCAAGGGCTACAGGACGCAGGCTGGACCGAAGTGTTTGCGCATATCATGAAGGGCACCGCCCACGGTATTGCACCTGACGGATTGCAGGTGGCACTGGCGTTTATGCGGGATCGGCTGGGGCTGCGATAGGGCGCCAATCAGCCGCATCATCAAGGGGGTTGTAAGGTTACGAACGCCATATATAGTCTATCTCAAGAACGACGTGGCGGTGGCCCAAGTTCCGGCCAGATGCGCCACCTCGGTATGTGATTTGAGGTGCTGCCTGCGATGAATGTTGAGTTTCGAACCAGCTTTGTCCGCGATCCTGCGGCTTTGAAGCAATGTCCTGCGTTGGTGCTCAACGCGGACTTTCGCCCTTTGTCCTATTACCCGTTATCGCTGTGGCCTTGGCAAGAAGCGGTGAAGGCCGCGTGGCTTGACCGGGTTGATATCGTTGCGGAATATGACGATGTGGTGCGCTCGCCCTCGACCGAAATTCGTATTCCATCGGTTGTGGTTCTCAAAGACTACGTGAAGCCGCAAAAGAAAGTGGCGTTTACCCGGTTTAATCTGTTTTTGCGCGATGAATTTGCCTGTCAGTATTGCGGGGCCAAGGGGGATTTGACCTTTGATCACGTGATCCCGCGCGCTCGCGGTGGTGTGACGTCTTGGGAAAACGTCGTGGCGGCGTGCTCGAAATGTAACCTCTCCAAAGGATCGCGCAGTCTGCGCCAAGTGGGGTTTCATTTGCGTAAAACACCGCGCCCGCCATCTGCACCTGAATTGATGAATATGGGGCGTCGGTTCCCGCCGAATTATCTGCACGATAGCTGGACGGATTTCCTATACTGGGATGCCGAATTAGAGGCATAAAGCGATGGTCGCTGGACTTTGCCGCGGCCTCTGGGTAGGGAGCAACCGTTATCGCTAACGGCCCCGTTTTGCCGCTCAGACAGCAGGAGTGTCCCCATGGTTTCACGCGTCATTCCGGTCGAGGATTTCGACCTTGTTATTTTTGGCGGCACGGGCGATCTGGCCCGGCGCAAAATCTTGCCCGGTCTGTTCCGGCGGTTCATCTCCGAGCAGATGCCGGGCGAGGCGCGGATCATTGGGGCCGCACGGTCCGATCTCGACAGTGATGGCTACCGTAAGATGATCCGCGACGCGATTGCGGAATTTGGTGGAGACGAGAAAGAAAATAAGGACTGCTTAGAGCGCTTCTTGGCGCAGCTCGATTACGTCCCGATTGATGCCAAGGGTGAAGGCGGCTGGAAAGAACTCGCCGGGTTGATGCGCGAGGGGCGCGTCCATGCGTTCTATTTCTCGGTAGCACCATCGCTGTTTGGTGATCTGGCCGAACGCCTGCACAAACACGGGCTGGCCCATGCCGACAGTCGTATCGTGGTCGAAAAACCCTTTGGTCGTGATCTGGCCTCGGCCCAAGAGCTGAACGACACGCTGGCGCAGCATTTCGACGAGAGCCAGATTTACCGCATTGACCACTACTTGGGCAAAGAGACGGTGCAAAACCTGATGGCCGTCCGCTTTGGCAATGTGCTGTTTGAGCCGCTGTGGAACAATCACTACGTCGATCACATCCAAATCACGGTCGCTGAAACCGTCGGTGTTGGGGGGCGTGGGGCCTATTATGACCGCTCGGGTGCGATGCGCGACATGGTGCAAAACCACCTGATGCAACTGCTATGCCTGATCGCGATGGAGCCGCCCAGCCGGTTTGAGGCGGACGCCGTGCGCGATGAAAAACTGAAGGTTATCCGCGCTTTAGAGCCTGTACCACCGCATCACATCGTGCGCGGACAGTACGATGCGACCGCTGACACCGCCAGCTACCGTGATGACGCCGAAGACCCCAAGAGCCACACCGAGAGCTTCATCGCGCTGCGCACCGAGATCTCGAACTGGCGGTGGGCGGGCGTGCCGTTTTATCTGCGCACCGGCAAACGCCTGAAGGCCCGCGCGAGCGAGATTGCCGTGGTTTTCAAAGACCTTGGGCATTCGATTTTTGAAGGCGATACCGCGCGCCACCGCAACATCCTGCTGATCCGGTTGCAACCCAACGAAGGCATTGATTTGCAGGTGACGATCAAAGAGCCGGGACCTGGGGGGATGCGTCTGGTGGATGTGCCGCTTGATCTGACATTTGCCGATGCTCTGGGTGAGGAAAGCGAAGCGATTCCAGATGCTTACGAACGGTTGATCATGGACGTGATCCGCGGCAACCAGACCCTGTTTATGCGCGGCGACGAGGTTGAGGCCGCGTGGCGCTGGACCGATCCGATCATCGACGGCTGGAAACAGCGCGGCGATGTGCCTAAAACCTACACCACCGGCTCTGCGGGGCCGGAGGATGCGCTGATGTTGCTGCACCGTGATGAGCGGCGCTGGCTCGATATTCGCGGTTAATCAAGGGGATACGCCATGAAATTCATCGAATACGCCGATTCTGAGATGATGATGATTGATCTGGCGAATGTGCTCGCGGGTCAATTGCGCCAATGTCTGACAATGCATGACCATGCCAGCTTTGCGGTGCCCGGTGGCACCACGCCGGGGCCGATTTTTGATAGCCTTTGCGCCGCCGATCTCGACTGGTCTCGTGTGCATGTGATGCTGACGGACGAGCGTTGGGTGCCCGAGACGTCGGAGCGGTCCAATACACGGCTGCTGCGCCAACGTTTGCTAACCGATCGCGCGGCAGAGGCGGTCTATGTGCCGCTGTATTCTGGCCACTACACACCCGAAGAGGGGCTGCCGAGCCTTGAGACCGGTCTCGCGCCCGAGCTGCCGATTTCGGTGATGTTGCTGGGAATGGGTGCCGATATGCACACCGCGTCGATTTTTCCCGGTGCGGATCGCCTACACGATGCGTTGCATGGCGATGCGCCGCTGGTGCCCATGCGGGCGGCTGGCGCGCCGGAACCACGGATCACGCTTAGCGCGAAAGTGCTGCGTGAGGCGATGGACCGTCATATCGTGATCATCGGCGCGGAAAAGCGTGACGCGTTGGAAGCCGCGCAAAAGCTCTCGCCGGACGAGGCCCCCGTGGCCGCGATTTTGAAAGGCACGACAGTGCATTGGGCAGAAAGCTGAGACCTATGTGGACCGCATTAAAGACGCATCATAACGCCATCAAAACACGTCGTTTTGCCGATATGGTAACACCCGAGCGCGCGCAGGATTTCAGCGCACAGGTGGGCGATCTGGTGCTGGATTATGCCAAGACCAACATTGATGCCGAGGGTCGCGATCTGCTGATCAAACTGGTCGAGGCGGCATGTCTGGCGGGGAAACGTGCGGCGATGTTCGGCGGTAGCGCGATCAATGAGACCGAAGGGCGCGCTGTGCTGCACACCGCGTTGCGCAATCTTGATGGCGGGCCTGTCACCGTGGATGGGGCTGATGTGATGCCCGAGGTGCGCGCGACGCTAGACGCGATGTCTGCCTTTGCAACGGACGTGCGTGAGGGGCAGTTCACCGGGGCAGGCGGGGCGATCACGGATGTGATCAACATTGGCATTGGCGGTTCTGATCTGGGGCCCGCGATGGCCGCATTGGCGCTGGCGCCCTATCATGATGGGCCGCGGTGCCACTTTGTGTCAAACGTCGATCCCGCTGATATCGCTGGCGTTTTGCGCGCCTGTGATCCCAAAACGACGCTGGTGATCGTGGCCTCCAAGACCTTTACCACCATCGAGACGATGACCAATGCGCGCACAGCCCTCGCGTGGATGGGCGAGGCTGTGGCTGATCCGGGTGCGCAGTTTGCGGCGCTTTCGACCGCTGCGGATAAGACCGCCGCCTTCGGGATAGCGCCTGAGCGTGTGTTCGGGTTTGAGGATTGGGTCGGCGGGCGCTATTCGATGTGGGGGCCGATTGGTCTGTCGTTGATGATCGCAATTGGCCGCGATGCATTCACCGCGTTTTTGCGCGGCGCTCAAGCGATGGATGTGCATTTTCGTGCGGCCGAATGGCACGAG
>CALHAP010000136.1 GCA_937931795.1 uncultured Paracoccaceae bacterium | reverse complement strand
TGCGTGCTGGAACGCCCGCGCCATGAAGATATGATCGCTGAAATCCGCAGCACCGGTGCCGCAATCCGCCTGATCACAGACGGCGACGTGGCAGGTGTCATGCACTGCGCTGAGAGTGCTACAACAGGCATCGACATGTATATGGGATCAGGGGGCGCGCCCGAGGGTGTGCTGGCCGCTGCCGCGCTGAAATGTATGGGCGGTCAGATCTACGGCAAGCTCTTGTTCCGTAACGACGACGAGCGGGGCCGTGCGACCAAGGCGGGCATCACCAATTTCGACCGCGTCTACACCCGCGATGATCTGGTGACCCAAGACGTAATCTTTGCCGCAACGGGCGTGACCGACGGCAACCTCGTCCCCGGTATCAAACGCGAACCGGGCTATGTGACGGCGGAGACGATCCTGATGCGCTCGAAAACAGGCTCGGTCCGGCGGATGCAATACCGCAACCCTGTGTGAACGCGCTACTCCTGATAGACCTCCAGACCGGATTTGATGATCCGGTTTGGGGTGCGCGCAACAATCCGCAAGCCGAACAGGTTGCAGGGCAACTGCTGGCCGATTGGCGTGCCACGTCTCGACCGATTTTCCACATCCGCCATGTGTCTGTCGAAGACGGTAGCCCGCTCATTGGCACAGGTCTGACGTTCAAGCCCGAGGTGACGCCACAAAGCGGTGAACCCGTCATCGACAAATCCGTAAACTCTGCGTTCATAGGCACAGACCTCGAGGCCCGGTTGCGCGATACTGGCATCACAGACCTCACCATTGCGGGCCTCACAACACCCCATTGCGTTTCGACGACCACACGCATGGCTGCCAATCTGGGGTTTGGCGTCACACTGGTGGCAGACGCCTGCGCTGCGTTCACGGCAAACGCTGATACCTCATGGAACCGAGGCCTCGCACCTCTGACGGTGCAACAGATCCACGACACGGCCCTCAGCCATCTGCATGGCGAATTTGCCAATGTCACCATGTACGACAATCTAAGCCGCTGAAACCAACCGGACCGCTGGTCATGCTCCCAACTCTCGCGGTATAGACCCCGAAACGGGCGCAAAGGGTGAGCAACATGGCCGAAGCATTTCTGGGCGTCGATGCCTCTGCCACAGGTCGCCGTTGGGTTGGTCCCAGCAACGAAGACGACCGTTTGGCCCAAGCCATGGCGCAGTCCACCCGCCTGCCCGAGCCGCTGTGTCGGACCCTTGTGAAACGCGGGGTAAATGCCGACGACGCCGCTGGATTTCTTGCCCCCACATTACGCGATCTGCTGCCCGATCCGCTGACGATGAAGGACATGGGCGCGGCGGCCACCCGGTTTCTAAGTGCGTTCGACAAACGTGAAAAGATTGCCGTTTTTGCGGACTATGACGTTGATGGCGGTGCCTCTGCCGCCCTGCTGCTAACGTGGCTGCGCCAACAGGGCCAAGACGCCACGCTCTATATCCCCGACCGCATTGACGAAGGGTATGGGCCCAATGACGAAGCGATGTCTGCCCTCGCCGCAAACCATGATCTGATCGTCTGCGTCGATTGCGGCACGCTCAGCCATGACCCAATTGAGGCAGCAAATGGTGCGGATGTCATCGTGCTCGACCACCACATGGGCAGCGAAACGCTGCCCCCCGCCCTCGCCGTCGTGAACCCAAATAGGCAGGACGAAAGTGGCGATCTGGGGCATCTATGTGCCGCAGGCGTCGTGTTCATGATGCTCGTTGAGGTGAACCGCCAGATGCGCGCACGGGATCAAAAAGGCCCTGACCTAATGGCGATGCTCGACCTCGTGGCGCTCGCCACCGTCGCCGATGTGGCCCCTCTGATCGGGGTAAACCGTGCATTGGTGCGCCAAGGTCTGACCGTTATGGCGCGCAGGCTACGCCCCGGTTTGGTGGCCCTTGGAGACGTTGCAAAAATGGACACGGCGCCCACGTCATATCACCTAGGATTCCTTATGGGGCCGCGCGTGAACGCAGGCGGGCGGATCGGCAAAGCAGACCTCGGCGCGCGATTGCTCGCGACACAAGACATGCATGAAGCCCAATCCATCGCCGAAAAATTGGATCAATTGAACACCGACCGCCGCGAGATCGAAGCCACGGTGCGCGAGGCCGCATTAGAGCAGGCGACAGAGCGCGGGTTGGACGGACCGCTCGCATGGGCCGCTGGCGAAGGCTGGCACCCCGGCGTCGTGGGCATCGTGGCGGCCCGCCTGAAAGAAGCCACCAACAGACCCGCCATCGTCATCGGTCTGGACGGTGATGAGGGCAAGGGTTCGGGGCGATCTGTCAGCGGCATCGACCTCGGCGCCGTTATCCAACGGGTCGCATCCGAGGGGCTGTTGATCAAAGGTGGCGGGCATAAAATGGCGGCGGGCCTGACCGTTGCGCGCGACACACTCGACGCCGCGATGGCACGCATTGGCGAGTTGCTGGCAAGGCAAGGGGTGGATGCATTAGGACCGTCTGATTTGCGCCTCGATTCTGTGTTGATGCCGGGTGCCGCCACGGTCGAACTGGTTGAACAGATCGAAGCCGCAGGCCCATTTGGCGCATCCGCCCCCGCCCCGCGCTATGCCCTGCCCGATGTCGCAATCTTGAACGTGCGCGAGGTCGGCACAGGACACCTCAAGATCACTTGTGGTGACGGCATGGGCGCGCGGCTAGATGGGATCGCGTTTGGAGCGATGGATGGGCCTATGGGGGCGATGCTGATGGCGCACGGCGGCAAGCGGTTTCATCTCGCGGGACGGCTCGAGATCAACCACTGGCAGGGACGTAAAACCGTGCAACTGCGTCTGGAAGATGCGGCCCCGGCCTAAGTGGTATTTTTTGCAAAAACCCCCTTGCGCGCCCGCGCCCCTTTGCCTAAACCCGCGCTCAGTGGCCCGTTCGTCTATCGGTTAGGACGCTAGGTTTTCAACCTAGAAAGAGGGGTTCGATTCCCCTACGGGCTGCCACTTTCAAAATAGCTTCGGTTCGGTATTCTACGTCACTCGGTGTGTGTCGCACTGGCTGTGTTAGCACGACCCGCGCGCGCAGGTTTGGCGACATCCACTGCCACAGCAAACCTCAATCCGTGCAGTTATAATCCCGGCAAAGACTGCTCCCACGCACAACGGCCAGCTCTAGGCCCCCGCTGCCAAACGCGCAGATGCCGCTTCGAGCGCGCCGCGTCCGTGTGGGATATCCAGCGCTTTGAGCCCTGCGTCTATTGTTCCGAGCACAGCCATCATCATTTGCCCGTTCACATGGCCCATATGACCCACGCGGAA
>CALHAP010000135.1 GCA_937931795.1 uncultured Paracoccaceae bacterium | reverse complement strand
ACGAACAGCTGACCAATGCCCGGATAGACAAACACCACCTCGACCACGACAACGCCAGTGATCAGATAGGCGAGGTTCAGGGCGATCACGTTGATGATCGGGGCAAGCGCATTGGGCAGCGCGTGTTTGACGATGACGCGCAGCGGCGACATCCCCTTGAGACGCGCCATCTCGATGTAAGGGCTGGCCAGCAGGCTGATGATCGCGGCCCGCGTCATCCGCATCATATGCGCGGTCACGATCAGCGTCAGCGTCAGCGCGGGCAGCAGCGTCTTTTCCAATCGTTCGCTGAACGGCATCCCGTCAAAGATATTCGACAGCGACGGCAACAGCGGGTTCAGAACGGCCAGAAACAGGATCAGCACGTAGGCGAGGAAAAACTCGGGGCTGGAAATCGACGACAGGGTGAAGATGTTGGTGGCCCGGTCAAACGCCGAATTGCGGTAGAGCGCCGCCAAAATGCCCAGAGATACAGACACAGGCACCGCGATGCAGGCAGTCACACCGGCCAAAAACATCGTGTTGGCAAAGCGCGGGCCCAATGTGTCGGCCACGGTCACGCCCGTGTCAGCGGTGCTGCCAAAGTTGCTGGAGAAATTCGCTTGGCTAAAACTGGTGCCAAAATCACCAACGACAGCGCCACCGAGCCATTGAAAATACCGGGTGACGGGCGGTTGATCGAGACCCACCGACTCGCGGATGGATTGCACGGCTTCGGGTGTTGCGGCTTGGCCGAGGATTGCTTGCGCAAAGTCACCCGGCAGCGAATTCACCGCGACAAAGATCACCACAGAAACCACGAACAGCGTCAAAACGCCCAACGCGAGGCGTTGCAATATAATGTTTAGGATCGACCCCAAGTGCCCGCTGTCCCCCGTGCGATTGGCATTTCCTTACGGTAACAGCAGGGGTCCGCGAGTAAAGGGGTTTATTATTCGCGCAAAATGAGTGCCACAAAAAGCGCTCTAACCGATCCGCCGCCCCAGATCATCCATCGCGAGGACCAGTTCGGAACTGATGCCCGGTTCAGACAGCGCATGTCCAGCTTTGGCCACCATCCGCAATTGCCCCGAAGGCCACGCGCGCGACAGCGTGTAGGCCGAAGTAGGCGGGCAGATCATATCGTAGCGCCCTTGGACGATGACGCCGGGGATATCCGCGATCCGGTCCATCCGGTTGAGGATCGCGGTGCTGGCGTCGAGAAATCCGGCGTTGTGGAAATAATGGTTTTCCAACCGGGCAAAGGCGCGGGCGTAATCGGCGGGCGCATCACCGGTGCGGCCTGCGCTGTCGATAGAGGCCAGCGCGTTTTCCCAACCGGCCCATGCCCGCGCATAACGGGTTTCTTGGACCATATCGCCCGAAAACAGGCGGCGGTGGTACGCGCCGATCATATCCTCGCGTTCGTCTTCGGGGATCAACCCTTCAAACCGGGCCCATAGCTCGGGCCAGAACTTGCCTGCCCCGCCGCCATAAAACCAATCCAGCTCGGGCTGCGTCATCAAAAACACGCCGCGCAGGATCAGCGCCAGCGTGCGTTCAGGATGCGTTTGCCCGTAGATTAGCGACAGCGTCGCCCCCCAAGAGCCACCAAAGACGACCCATTGCTCAATCCCCAAGGTCTGCCGGATCAGCTCGATATCGGCCACGAGATGCCACGTGGTGTTCGCCTCGACGCTGGCATGGGGGCGCGAGCGGCCACAGCCGCGCTGATCAAACAAAATGACGCGGTAAATGTCGGGATCAAAATAACGGCGCATTGCAGGGCTGCACCCGCCGCCCGGACCGCCGTGCAACACAACGACGGGGATGCCATCGGGCCGCCCACATTGCTCGACATAGACGCGGTGACCGTCACCGACCTCCAACACCCGTTGCTCAAACGGATCAATTGGCGGATAGAGATGCGGGCTTGCGCGTTTTTGTCCTGAGACCTTGTCCATAATCGCCCTATATACCTACTCAACCACTGGCCGCCACGAAGAAGGGATGCCCTAATGACCGATGTGACCCACACTGCCGCGCAATCAACCCCGACATCAACGGTGGATGCAGGCGAAATCGCGAAATTCGAGGCGATGGCCGCCGAATGGTGGGATTTAGAGGGCAAGTTTAAGCCGCTGCACATGCTCAACCCCACGCGGCTGGACTATATCACCCGCCAGATCGCCGCCGAATTTGGCCGGGATCTGAACGGGCCTGCACCGTTTGACGGTCTGTGCATCCTCGATATCGGCTGTGGCGGCGGGTTGCTGTGCGAACCCATGGCGCGGCTGGGGGCCACTATCGTGGGCGTCGACGCAGCCCCGCGCAATATCCCCGTCGCACAGGTTCATGCCGAGCAAATGGGCCTAGAAATCGACTACCGGATCGGCACCGCCGAAGACATGGCGGCAGACGGCGAACAATTTGACGCGGTGCTGAACATGGAAGTGGTCGAACACGTGGCCGACCCACTGGCCTATTTGACCGCCTGCCAGCAGTTGTTGCGCCCCGGCGGGTTGCACATCTGCTCAACGATCAACCGCAACCCCAAAAGCTTTGCCATGGCCATCGTCGGCGCGGAATACGTGATGCGCTGGCTGCCCAAGGGCACGCATGAATGGTCCAAGTTCATCACACCAGACGAGCTGTTCGATCTGATGCGCCAAGCAGGACTGAACCCGGTGGACCGCAAAGGGTTCAAATTCAACCCACTGGGCTGGAGCTGGTCAATCTCGGATAGCGATTTGTCGGTGAACTACGTGACGGCGAGTTTGAAACCGGAGTGAGGGTTAGAAATCGCCATTTTGTATCATCTCATATGCTTGTCGGCTGGTACCACCAGCCCAGAAAACACTTGCATTCACACTGTACTGAAGAGAACCGTCGCCACGCCGTATGCGGTGATATGGCCATCCATCTAAAACCCACTCCGAAAACAGCGGAGCTAGCTGGCGTTCAGTTGTCGGCTCGTCTGTCACCTGAACGGTCATACTCAGCAGCTCATAGCCCGGACCGAAGGTTGCCGCTAAGTCATGCGGATCAACAAGTTCCGCGGTTGTGATGTCGCTTTGATCGCGAAAGGTGAGCAAGGGCGGAATGAAATATTCCGGCACATCCCAGATAACACCGCGTGACCGCGTGAGCTTGCGCAGATCGCGCCATCGGTCACCTGTGTCCATAAATCCGGCTTGATCGGCAGCACGAAATAACGCGGTAATGCTCTTGTCCACATCAGCAAACAAGTACCGTCCTTCGCCCAAATCGACAAAGGGCGCAATTCCATGATACCACCAGCCACCAGCCGCACCATCGAGGAACCCAAAACTAGGTCCCTGCGTAAACAGCGCCCGTGCGGTGTTCCGGCTCTCCACAATCCCATCGGGCGTCATCACCCGTATCGTCAGGGTCCGCTGAAGGTCGTAACTCGGGTATGCGCTGCGCCATCCCAGCCAGATAACCAGCGGGATAGCGATAAGAATAATCAGTGCTTTGCGCATCACCCAGCCCCTTAAATCACAGCCTTTTCAATGATCGGGCGGTTGGTCTCGATGCGCTCGAAATTGAAGGGCGACATATCAAGGGCCTGATACGCGCCGTGGACCATGATCTCGGCGGTGCCGCGCCCCATGGCGGGCGATTGTTGGAGGCCGTGGCCGGAAAATCCGTTGAGGAAGTAAAAGTTTTCGATCTGCGTATGCGGCCCCATAATCGCGTTGTGATCAAAGGTGTTGTAGGAATAATGCCCGCCCCATTCATGCGTCACTTTGATCGCCTCAAACTGCGGGATGCGCGTGGCAAGGATGGGCCAGACGTGGCTCTCCCACAGGCTATGGTCCATCGCGAAATCATCATAGGCCACCGCCGGGTCGATCTCGGAATGTGCCCCGCATTGATAGGTGCCGCCACCGTTTTCGCGCACATGCACGCCGGACGGGTCAATCGTCAGCGGCAAATCCCGGTCGAGCGGGGTTTCTGCGGCAAAAATCCACGAATAGCGTTTGCGCGGTTCCACCGGCACGCTGATCCCCGCCATGCCTGCGGTGCGGGCGGCACGCGGGCCGGAGGCATTCAGAACCTGGCCACAGGACACGACTTCGCCACTGGCCAATGTGACGCTTTCCAAGCGGGTGCCTGCGGTGTTCTTGGTCATCGCGACCACTTCGTTATGGACATATTCCACACCGTTCGCGCGCCCAGCCTTGCGCCATGCGTCAAACACCGCCGTGCCGTCCCACAGGCCCTCGTCCACCAGATTGATCGACCCCAACACGATGTCATCGACGTTGTAGAACGGATAGGCCGCCTTTATCTGATCGGGCGTCATTAGTTGCGTGGCAGCCCCAGCCGCCGCTTGGACGCTCAGGTTTTCGCGCAAAACGCCTGCAAAATCCTCGGTATCGGCCAGATACATATAGCCAAACGAGCGCACCTTTAGCTTTGGCACCCAATCGCCGTGCATAAAGTCCGGCAGGTTCTGCACGAACTGCGCCGCGAACTGAGAAATGCGCACATTCAGCTCTGCCGAGAACTGCTGCCGCATACATGAATTGGTGTGCATCGTGGAGCTGAACTCATAGGTGGGGTCTTTTTCCACCACCAGAATGCGCCCATCAAACGCTTTGTCTTCGCTGATAAACCACGCCGCCGACGCGCCCATGATGGCCCCGCCAACGATGATGATGTCGTAGGTTGAATGTGCTGGTGTCTGGCTCATGTGACGTCCTCTCCGTTGCGCACGGCCTGTGCGACCGCCGCGATGTCTGCGGCACTGAGGCCATAATCCTGTGCTGCGGCCTCGGGCGTGATATACCCCCGCGCGAGGTCGCGTTTGACCAGATGCGCGGGCCTGTCTTTTGCAGCGCCGTAGCCCGCCCCGCCGGGGAAGGCCATCATCACACGGCGGCCATGGGCCACGAACTGTTTGCCCTTACCGCGCATCGGCGTGCCATCATCTTGGGCGATGGTTGTGGGGGCACCTGCCCCGCCACCACGGCGTCCTTTGGCAGGGTGATCCACACGGTCGAACATCGCTTGGATATCGAACTCGTGGCCTTCGCGCGCGCCGACTTCCATATATTGCCCCAAACCGCCGCGTTGCTTGCCAGCCCCGCCACTGCCCGGACGCAGCTCTTTGCGCCAAATGATGACGGGGCCTGCGTGTTCTGTGGCCTCGACAGGCATAGTCATCACGCCAGATGGAAAGGCGGTGGCATTCAGCCCGTCAAAGTCAGGCCGCGCGCCGGATCCGCCTGAGTTAAACGTCAGTACCTCGGACCGTCGCGCATCAACGGGGGCGGGCGCATCCGTGCGGGGGCGCAGCGACACTTGGAAATTGCACAGGCACGCGGCCCCCTCGGCGGGCACGATCCCCGGCACGATCTGGTCAAAAGCGTTGAACACAGCGTCAGGCACGAAATGCCCCACGATATGACGCAAGGCCACAGGTGCTGGGTGCAATGCGTTGACGATGGAATTCTCAGGAGCCGCGATCTCGAACGGGGCGAGCGAGGCGGCGTTGTTGGGAATTTCCGGTGCAATCGCCACCTTGAGCGCATAGCACGCATAAGCCTTGGCGTAGACCAGCGGGCAATTGATCCCCTTTTTGTCGAGGCCCGACGACCCGGTGAAATCAGACACAATCCGGTCGCCCTTCACCGAGACATTCACCTTCAGCGTGATCGGGCGATCAAAGCCGTCCATCGTGATCTCGCCATCCGCAGACTTTTGCGGCAGGGCGGCGATCCGTTGGATGGTGGCACGGCGCGAATTTTCGAGGATGAAATCCGCGATGCCCGTGAGGTCGGACAGGTCAAACTCCTGCATCATCTCGATCAAACGGCGGTGGCCGATCTCGTTGCAGGTCGCCAGCGCGTAGATATCGCCAATCAACTGATCCGGCTCGCGCACATTGCCGCGAATGATGCGCGTCAGGGTTTCGTCAACCACACCGCGATCCGCAAACTTCATGATCGGGATATAAAGACCCTCTTCATAGACGCTGGCCGCATCCGCGCCAAAGCCGCGCCCGCCGATGTCAACGATATGGGCGGTGCAGGCAAAAAACCCGACCAGCGCGCCGCCATGGAACGACGGGGTGACCATGGTGATGTCGTGTAGGTGGCCGGTGCCTTCCCACGGGTCATTGGTGATATAGACGTCTCCCTCGGCGATGTTCTCAGGCCCAATGCGCCGGATGAAATGCGCCACTGCATCGGCCATGGCGTTGACGTGTCCCGGCGTGCCTGTGACGGCTTGGGCCAGCATTTGACCCGCCACATCATAGACACCCGCAGACAGATCCCCCGCCTCGCGCACGGATGTGGAAAACGCGGTGCGCACCAGCGCTTGCGCCTGTTCTTCGACCACTGAAATGAGGCGGTTCCACATGACCTGATAGGCGACATTTGAATGGGTCATGGTCTATCCTTTCACGCGCAGATCAATGCAGCCATCGGGCTGACGCACCGCGACACGGCTAGTGGGCACGATAATCGTGGTCTCGTCTTCGGTGATGATCGCAGGGCCCGCGACCTGCATACCCGGGGCCATCTCGTGGCGTTGAACGATTGTGCCGTCGGTGAACGCCCCCAAGGCAGGATCAAACAAGGGCCGTGTCCCGTGGTCGGGGGCCGCATCTGAACCCGCCGCCTCATCCGCGCGTGCCACAGCCTCGGGCGGGGTGGTCGCGTTCACCGACCAGACGGTGATCTCGATATCCATACCCGCGACGGGACGGCCAAACAGCTTGGTGTAATCCTCAATGAACCGAGCCTCGAACACCGCCACATCGGGCGACATCGCTTGGGCTTCGGTCAGGGTAATTGGGATTTCCCAGCCCTGACCGGAATAGCGCATATAGACCTTATATTCG
This sequence comes from uncultured Paracoccaceae bacterium, assembly GCA_937931795.1. GTDB lineage: Bacteria > Pseudomonadota > Alphaproteobacteria > Rhodobacterales > Rhodobacteraceae > JALZWD01. Next base: position 2,267 of record CALHAP010000135.1, on the reverse strand, counting down.
GACAAAATAGGGCTGTCGGCATCGCAGTTGCGCACAAAGCCCGTCGCCTCGGATTTCAGGTCTGCAAGCAGGGTTTTGATCTTGCCTGCGTCAAATCCGGCCAAGGTCATATAGACAGATCGGTTCGCCTCGAAACTAAACGGTGCCCGCAGGAACCCGATGGCGGACCCAACACCCGCCCCCGGTGGCACGAGCAATCGGTCAACGCCCAATTTCTCGCACAAGCGTCCGGCATGTAGCGGGGCCGCACCACCAAAGGCGATCATGGTGTAGTCAGACAGGTCTTCGCCGTTCTCGACCGCATGAACGCGGGCAGCATTGGCCATGTTTTCATCCACGACCTCGGCCAGTCCAAAAGCAGACGTGGCCGCATCCATATCGAGAACATCGCCCAAAACAGTGCTGAGCGCCGCCGCAGAGGCACCCGCATCCAGCGCGATAGACCCGCCCGCGAAATTGTCCGGGTCCAGCTTTCCCAACACGAGATCAGCGTCCGTCACCGCAGGTCGGTCACCGCCGCGCCCGTAACAGGCGGGCCCCGGTTCTGACCCGGCGCTTTCAGGGCCGACACGGATTTGGCGCATCGCATCCACATGCGCCAGCGACCCGCCGCCTGCGCCGATCTCGACCATGTCGATGACCGGGATCGAGATGGGCATGCCCGAGCCTTTCTTGAAGCGGTAGGTGCGGGCGACTTCGAACACGCGGCTGGTTTTCGGGGTCTGGTCCTTGATCAGGCAGATTTTGGCGGTGGTCCCGCCCATGTCAAACGACAGCACTTTGTCCAAACCGTAGCGCGCCGCGATGTTGGCCGCGAACACAGCACCCCCTGCAGGCCCGGATTCGACCAAGCGCACGGGAAAATCAGCGGCGTTTTCGATGGAAATAATACCACCGCCCGAATGCATCAAAAAGATATTGCAGCCCACGCCCTCATCCTGAAGCCGCCCTTCCAGCCGCCCAAGGTAAGACTTCATCAACGGCTTGATATAGGCGTTGGCGACGACAGTGTTGAACCGCTCGTATTCGCGCATCTGCGGCGAAACCTCGGAAGACAGGGACACCATCGCTTCGGGCATCCGCTCTGCCAGCACATCGCGCACCAGTGTCTCGTGGGCATCGTTGAGATAGGAATGGATCAGACCCACCGCGACGCTCTCGTATCCAGCCGCCTTGATCTGATCGACAACGGGTTCAATATCGGCGCGGCTCAGGGGCTGTAGCTCAGTACCGCTGGCATCCATGCGGCCCGGCACGGTGTAGCGCATCTGACGGGGCAGCAACGGGTCAGGTAGCACGAGGTTCAGGTCATATTGCTCAAACCGGCTCTCAGTGCGCATCTCGATGACATCGCGAAAGCCCTCGGTGGTGATCAGCGCGGTCTTGGCCCCGCGCCGCTCGATCAGCGCATTGGTGGCCAATGTGGTGCCGTGGATGATCTGGCCGATTTGGGCTGGACTGATCTCGGCCTTGGCGCAGACCTGATGCATCCCGTCGATAATGGCGTTCTCGGGGGCCGCGTAGGTCGTCAGCACCTTGGTCGAATAGGACGCTGCACCGACCTCTAACACGACATCGGTGAAGGTGCCGCCGATATCGACGCCCAGACGGGTTGAGTGTTCAGTCATGCGCGCCGCTTTCATTGTTCCAGCCGCGACAGGAACGCCCTTCGCCGGGCTGTGTCAAGAGACGCGCATGACCAATCGCCCCACCGCGTTCTTAAACGGCAGCACCGACAGCATTAAGGGCGGCTTCGGCCACGGCGATATCCTGCTCGCCCGAGCCTGACCCGACACCGATCCCGCCCACCAGCGCGCCGTCGATCATGATCGGCAAACCACCGGGCAGGCCTGTGACCTCACCACCCGTCGCCATCCCAATGAGCGGACGGAATCCTTCGGGGATATTGGCGGATGGGCCAGAGATCGACGCCGCTGTGCGGGCCTTGGCGCGGGCGGATTTGCGGCTGAGGAATTTCGCGCCGGTCATGCGGACTTCGGCAATCAATTCGCCACTGGCATCGACGACCACGATGCATTGGGGCTGGCCGATCTCTTCGGCCTTGGCGGTTGCGGCGGCCAGCATGGCCAACGCACCTTGGTGGGTGAGGGTCGTGGAGGGTTGGGTAAAGGACATAACGGCGCTCTTTGCTAAATTTCTCTACCGCTACGCTACGCAGCTAGGCAGCGGGGAGAAACCCCTCATCGGGCCATTGTTTTGTATATTTGGGGGCGAACCTGCCGCCCCTGCCCCCACACATGAAAAGA
>CALHAP010000134.1 GCA_937931795.1 uncultured Paracoccaceae bacterium | reverse complement strand
GCTGGTGATGGGCTTGCCTGTGGCGGGGGAATACGGCACGCCGACCCGCGCCCACAACAGGCGCATGTAATCGTAAATCTCTGTCACCGTTCCAACGGTTGATCGTGGATTTTTACTGGTGGTTTTTTGCTCAATTGAGATAGCAGGAGACAGGCCGCTGATATGATCAACGTCAGGTTTCTCCATCATATCAAGGAACTGGCGGGCATAGGCGCTCAGGCTTTCGACATAGCGTCGCTGCCCTTCAGCATAGATCGTATCAAACGCGAGACTGGATTTACCGGACCCCGACAGACCTGTGATCACAACCAACTGATCTCGCGGAATATCCACGTCAATATCTTTGAGATTGTGCTCGCGCGCGCCGCGGACTTCGATGTTTTTCAGCTCAGCCATGGAGCACCCCCAATGATGTTCCGTGATACATAAATCGTCCGGCGCGCAGGTCCAATAGCTAATTAGAACAGATTAAGAACACGTGGCCGCAATTTTCATGTGATCGCGTAAACTGCAAAGACCTATCCCGCCAACCACGTAGGAATATCGCCAATCGTACCCAGAACAACGTCAGCCTCGCGTTCCAATTCCGCCCGACCCGCAGGCCCGGTGAGAACACCAATCGCCTGAAACCCGGCCGCGCGCGCCGCGCGAATGTCATGTAAACTGTCACCCACCATCGCACAATTTGCGGGATCTAGCGTCATCCGGGACGCGAAGGTCAGCAGCTGCCCCGGCCCCGGTTTGGACCCGAATCCACTGTCAAAACCACAAATAAAATCAAAGACATGCTCAACACCAGCGCCTTGCAGATGCACCCGTGCTGCGGCTTCGCTGTCGTTTGTCGCGACCCCGAGGGCAATGTCGGCGGCGGCCAGCTGCATCAAATAAGGCACGAGCGGCACCGCCTCCAACTGCGGTGTTTGCTGCGCGAGCGCCTCCATCTGCGCCATTAGATCATCCGGGTCACGATGCGGCAGGGCCTCGGCCAGACAGGCGCAAATTACATCCACAGGTTCTGCGATCACCGGGCTATCGGCGGCAAAAGTTTCGGCTGCAACATCATAGCCCAATGCATTTGCCAGCTGCGTTGTGACGGCCGCATCCCCCTTCGCCTCAAGTGCAATTAAATCGGCAGCCCAGGCCCCCCAGGTCTTGGTAAAGTCAAATAATGTGCCGTCTTTGTCAAAGATCAGCCCTTTCACCTCACGCCCCGTCATGTCCAGTTCACTTGGTCTGCACCCGGCAGGCTAAAACGAGCGGTCAGCGGATCTTCATACTTCAACCCGGCCTCGTCGCAAAACCGCATCACCCAATCATCGTTCGATGTTAAGAATTCTAACACGGACGCTAAGAAAACCGGGTCGCCCGCGCGGGCCTTTGCATCACTGGGATCGGCCCCCGTAGCATTTGAAAACATTGGCCAAATTTCATCATCGGCGGCCAACCATCCAAGCGCACGCAGGGCGAGCAGTTCGGCGGCGTCAGGGCTCATTTACATTCCTTCCAGAAATAGAAACGGTTTCTTAACTATTCGGTTACACTTTGGCAGCATGCGAAGTGCCACAACGAAAGCCCCTACAGAATGTCTGGTCAGATCCTTATTGTCGAGAACAGCGCCGCCCATCGGGTGATTTTACGCGCGTTGCTGGATGCGGCACGGCTAAGTGTTGTTGGCTTGGCGTCGCTCGCAGATGCCGCGAAATCGCTGAAAGACTGCCCGCCGGACATCGTGTTCTTGGACACAACCTCGGACACCAAGGGCGCGGTTGCGTTTTTGCGTAAGCTGAAAGCGTCTCGCAAAGCGCACAGACCGGACGTCGTGGCCATAATCGACGATGACCCCGCCCAACGCATTGCGGCCCTACAGGCGGGGGCAGTTGATGTGATGACACGCGGCGGCGACGAACACCTGCTGTTGGCCCGCGTCCGGCGCATTTTGCGCCAGCGCGAAGAATTGGCGGATATCGAAACCCCGCTCGAAAGCATGATGCCTTTCGGCTTTGCCGAACCCAATGTCGCCGTGATGCGCAAGGCCCGTGTGGTGGTCCTGTCCGCACGTCAACGCCTGATGATGCCCGCGATGCTGGACCAGATTTCCAAGCAACCTCAACAATACGAGATGCATCAGCTGACCGTTAATTTTCCCACTGCGAATGATGATCCGCCCGCCGATTTAATCGTGATTGATGGCTATGCCGACCCACACAGCACAACGTCGCCTGCCCATATTTTACGTATGATGTCTGAATTGCGCAGCCGCTCAAAACTGCGCCATGCCCGGCAGATGATCATTGTCCCACCCAATTCACCGGATTTTGCCGCACTCACCCTCGATATGGGGGCGGATGATCTGGTGACCGATAACATTCGGTCCGACGAGTTGGCGCACCGCATTCAATATCTGATTGAACAAAAACAGAAACAAGACACCTCGCGCGCGCACATGCAAACCGGGTTAGAGGCCGCCGTCCGCGACCCCCTAACGGGTCTATTTAACCGCCGCCACGCGATGCCCCATCTCGACGCGCTGCTCGCCAAAGCCACGACGCAGCATCAAGGGTTCGCTTTGTTAATGGTCGACATTGATCATTTCAAATCTGTTAATGACACCCATGGTCACCCCGTGGGAGACGAGATTTTGATCTCGGTGGCAGAGCGGTTGCGCAACGGTGTGCGCACCGATGATATGGTCGCACGCATTGGTGGGGAAGAATTTTTAATAGCCTTATCAGATACTTCTGGCGATCCGGCTTTGGCAATGGCAGAGCGATTGCGTGGCGCTATATCGGATTTGCCGTTTGATGTATCGCTGACGGGGATCGGCGCGCCCGTCGAGTTCAACGTGACGGTTTCTATCGGCGTGGCGATCTGCGACCCACCTTCCGCGGCCACGCGCGCGACTGTCGCGACACTGCTGAAAGACGCGGATGAGGCGCTGTACTTGTCGAAATCACAAGGGCGAAACACCGTCTCACTGGCCCCGGTTTGACTTGAATTTACAGCGCTGATCGCCCAGCCTCGGTGCATGATAGACATGCCCATTCGTGATGCCGCGACGATCATTGTGATACGAGACCGCGCTACCGCCCCATCGGTCTTGATGGGTCAGCGCGGCGCGTCAGCCGCGTTTATGCCCCGCAAATTTGTATTCCCCGGCGGCGCGGTTGACCCTGTTGATCATGCAGTTTCGCTGAGCGCGCCATTGCACCCAACATGTGTGGCACGCGGGCAGGATGCCTCTGATATTTCGGCGCGGACCCTCGCGGCCACTGCGATCCGCGAGTTATGGGAGGAAACCGGGCTGGTGTTGGGAACGCCCGGCGAATGGACAGATGCCCCAAAGGGCTGGCGGTCCTTTGCTGCCACAGGCCATCGCCCCAGCGGCGCGGCGCTGACGTTCGTGTTTCGCGCCTTGACCCCACCGGGCCAGCCCCGCCGTTTTGATGCGCGGTTTTTTCTGGCGGATGCTGAGGCGATCGCGTCTGATCTCGACGATTTTGCAGCGGCAGAGGATGAGCTGAGCCATCTGGGCTGGGTGCCGCTTGCAGATGTGCGCGCTCTTGATTTGCCATTTATCACACAGGTGGTTTTGGCCGAAATAGCAGCAAACCTCACCCACACCGGCCCGCCTGCACAGGTGCCGTTTGTCCGAAATGAGGATGAGAGCAACATGATCCTGTCCTTGGATGGGCGGCACCCGATGGATAGATTACCCTCGCAGAACCAATAAGATAACACTCGCAGACAACAGCGCGAGACCCAGCCATTCGCGACCCGTCAGCCGCTCGCGAAAGAACACCACGGACCCGATCAGCACAAAGGCCAATTCGATCTGCCCGAGTGCTTTGATCAAGGCCGCGGTTTGCAGCGCGAAAGCCACGAACCAGCCCAGCGACCCCAGCATCGACGTCAGCCCCACGAGCGACGCAATGGGCCAAGCCTGCGCCACCCGCCCTATCTCGCGCCTGTCCCGCCACACCAACCAGACCGCCAAGACGGTCAGTTGAAACGTGCTGACATAGGCCAGCGTGACACTGCCCCGCAGCATCGCATCCCCATGCGAAAGCGCGAGGGTCGCCCCCCGGTAGCTGACGGCAGATACCGCAAACAAGGCCCCCGACAACAGCCCTAATCCAGCGGCCCGGTTAAACAGGCGCAGCGCCGCGTTCCCCCTCGCATCCGGTGGGTCCGACAGCAGTATGACCGCCATCACGCCGATCAATATCGCAACAAGGCCCCAGCCCGAGACCCCTTCGCCGAGCAGAATGATCCCCATCAGCACGCTCAGGATCACTTCGGTTTTGATCAGCGCCACGCCCACGGCAAAGTTACGATGCGCAAACAGCGCGACAATCGCCATTGTTGCTACGATCTGGCAGATGCCCCCCGTCAGCGCAAAGGCCCAAAACCGTACGGATGTGTCGGGCCACGCCTGACCACTGGCGCGCACATAGACCCACGCCAAAAGAACGATCAGTGGTGCCGAATAGACAAACCGGGCAAAGGTCGTGCCCGTGGTGGTCAGGCGGGTGGCTTTGAGCTGTTTTTGCAACCCAAACCGGATGGCCTGCACAAAGGCAGCCCCGATGGTGATCGGTATCCACAGCTCAACGCCCGCGAACACGGCGGGTTAATGCCCGATGCCCGGCGCTGCGATCATCGGCGCTTCTTTCGGCGTTGTAGGCGGCTGGATTTTGCGACCTCACCCCCAGTGAACGCCAAAACAATTGCCAGCAATGCCACCAGCCCCGTCAGCATCAAAAAGATGCCCAGCTTGCCAGAGGTGCTCAAATTGCCCGCCTGCACAGCGTCGATCCCGATGTCCGCAATCCCCATTCGAAACGCGATCAGACCCAATACGAATATCAGAATTGGCACGCCGCGCCGGATTACAGGGCGTGCGTCTACAATGCGACTGCCCAGAAAAACGCCCAACGCCAAGCCGCCGACCACAATAAACAACATCACCGTATCTCCATTTCGCCGACAGAATAGCCCATCCAATCCATGATGTCCCGTGCGGCCGCGACCCGGTCCATCCCACCTGTTGCGGCGCGATCAAGTATCAGCCCAACTGCCCCGTTTGGCGCGCCTATTGCCATCGTGCGCCGATCCACATCCGCCCAGAGCACCCACCATGCTTGGGTCATGGGATCTCCGCCCGTTACGCGTTCAAACCGACCGGGACCGACTTGCACAAAGGTCTGGGACGGAGTGTCGCGCCCAGCACCAAAGGACAGCTCAAACTGATTAACATCTGCCCCCTCCTCTATACGGAATGAGCGCGCTGGCATCTCCGCCCCGCCCACATTCGCCGGGAAAAACCCGCGCACGGTCCAACCGCCGATCATATCCGTGACCGTCACATCCACCTGGCTTGCAATCGGCACGTCCCTATCACGCAACGCAGCGGTGGGCGCGCCCATAGCACATCCCATCAGGCCCAAAGCCAACGCAGTCATGAAAAATAGCCGCATAGTGCGCGATGGAAACATCCTCAAATTCGGCCCCTCCCGCAAACAGCGCATCTTTGGCAAAGGTTGACACAGCACGCGGCTGTGGTCCATCCAAGCGTCATGCCCCAGACAGCACCCGTCAGATCGGTCTATTTTATCCCCGCCATATAGGCAGGGGTTGGCGCGTTTTTGACACTACACACAACCACTTGCCCGCTAGGGGTGAGATGAAACGTGTCGTCCCTTGGGCCCAACCCAAATGAGGACGACATGACAATCACCATCACCCACGCGACCCCCGCAAATCTTCCCGAATTGCTGCCGATGATCCGCGCGCTCTGCGCCTTTCACGGCGACCCCTGCGAGATGGGCTTGGTCCGCGCGCAGTCCGAGCTGATCGACAGTGATACACTGGTGCCCTTGATCGCGCGACGCAGCAAAGCGGCCCTCGGGTTTTGTGTGCTAGAGCGGCATTGGCGGCCTATGTCGGCGGCCAACGGATGGGACATCGCACATCTCTACGTGCAGGAGGGGCATCGAAACCAAGGGGTCGGTCGCGCGCTGATAGAGGCGGCCCGCGATCATGCGCTGCGCACACGCGCGCCAAAACTGACCATTGGCACCTCGCCCGTGAACCCCGGTGCCGCCGCGGCCTACCGGGCGATGGGCTTGATCGAACGCGGGGGGGGCGGCGCGTCTTTTTTGGTGCCGCTTGATTAATAAGGCATCGGGTGTTCGCGGTGGGTGTTGTCGATGGCGGCAACCAGCTCTTCACTGAGCACCACATCGCGACCCGCCAGAATATGCTGCAATTGTTCGGTCGTCGTCGCGCCAAAGATCGGGATCGACCGGAACGGACGGGTGCGGTGCCACGCCAGCGCCATATGCACGGGATCAATCCCATGCGCGTCGGCCAGAGCGACATAGGCCCGTGCTGCGGCATCTTCGCGAGGAGCCACGCGACCGCCCATTTCAGGGACCAGATCACGGCGACTGCCCTGCGGCACAGCGCCGCCCAAATATTTGCCGGTCAGAATGCCTGCCGCCAGCGGCGAAAAGGCGAGCAACGTCACATCCTCATTGACCGACATCTCTGCCATATCGGTATCATAAAGACGGCACATCAAGCTGTATTCGTTTTGCACGGCAGCCACACGCGGGCCACCTGTCACCTCCGCACGGTCGATCCACCGGGTCGTACCCCAAGCGCTCTCATTCGAGAGGCCAAAGGCGCGCACTTTCCCTTCGGCCACGATCTCTGCCATCACGTGCAGAATGCCATCCATATGATCGAGCGTTTCGGCCTTGTTCTGACCGCTGGGGTCATAGGTCCAGTTTTGGCGGAACATGTAGCTGCCACGATCGGGCCAATGCAGTTGGTAGAGGTCAATCACATCGGTGCGCAGCCGCCGCAACGAGCCTTCGACAGCCTCGCGCAGATTACGGGCCGAAAACCCGTCGCCACCCCGAACAAAGCCGCCGTTGTTGCCCGAGACCTTGGTCGCAATCGTCACCGCGTCGCGGCTGCCACCCCCGGCCAGCCATGTTCCGAGGATCGCCTCTGAATTGCCCACGGTTTCGGCCTTCAGCGGGTTAACAGGATACATCTCAGCGGTGTCCAGAAAGTCCAAACCTGCCTCAACCGACATATCAATCTGCCGGTGCGCGTCCGCCTCATCCGTCTGCGTCCCGAATGTCATCGTGCCCAAGCACCACTCGCTGACCATCAAATCCGACGATCCCAATTTCATCCGCTTCATCACTGCCCCCAAATCCATACCAATTCCCCTTATGCCTACCGCATTGACGCGCGAGGGCAACCAGAACTGCGGCACTGGCCCTCGGCGCGATTTCTCGCTAGAGCCTGCCCACAAGCATTTCCCGCGAAAGGGCCACGTTATGGCACGCCACCTCATCACCTCCGCCATTCCCTACATCAACGGGATCAAGCATCTGGGCAATCTGGTCGGCAGCCAACTGCCCGCCGATCTCTATGCGCGGTACTTGCGCGGGCGCGGGCATGAGGTGTTGTTCCTGTGCGCCACAGACGAACACGGCACCCCCGCCGAACTGGCCGCCGCCAAAGCGGGCAAGCCTGTGGCCGACTATTGCGCCGATATGTACGCGGCGCAGGCCGAGATCGCGGAAGGCTTTGGCCTGTCGTTCGACCACTTTGGCCGCTCGTCTTCGGCGCGCAACCACGCGCTGACGCAGCACTTCGCGGGCGTGTTGGCCGACCAAGGGCTGATCGAGGAGGTGGACGAGACCCAGATGTATTCGCCCACCGATGGCCGCTACCTGCCCGACCGCTACATCGAAGGCACCTGCCCCAACTGCGGGTTTGAGGATGCGCGCGGCGATCAATGTGACAATTGCACCAAGCAGCTCGACCCCACCGATCTGATCAACCCGCGCTCTTCCGTCTCTGGTGCCACCGACCTCGAAGAACGCGCGACCAAGCACCTCTATCTCAAGCAATCAGGCATGCGCGACCAGTTGCAAACGTGGATCGACAGCAAGGCCGATTGGCCCGTGCTGACCACCTCGATTGCCAAGAAATGGCTCAACGACGGCGACGGATTACAGGACCGGGGCATCACCCGCGACCTCGACTGGGGCATCCCCGTCAAACGCGGCGATGCCGATTGGCCGGGCATGGAGGGCAAGGTATTCTACGTCTGGTTCGACGCGCCCATTGAGTACATCGCCTGCGCGGGCGAATGGGTGGACGCCGGAAAAGGCCCCGGACCCGAAACGGGTCCAGAAAAAAGTCTAGGCTGGGAGCGCTGGTGGCGGACCGACAAGGGGGCCGATGACGTGCGCTACACGCAGTTTATGGGCAAGGACAACGTGCCGTTCCACACCCTGTCGTTCCCCGCCACGATCCTCGGGTCCGGCGAGCCGTGGAAACTGGTCGATTACATCAAATCGTTCAACTACCTCAACTACGACGGCGGCCAGTTCTCCACTTCGCGCGGGCGCGGCGTGTTCATGGACCAAGCGTTGGAGCTGCTGCCCGCCGACCGTTGGCGTTGGTGGTTGCTGAGCCACGCGCCCGAGACCTCGGACGCCGAGTTTACATGGGAAGCCTTCGCCCAAGACACGAACAAAGACCTCGCCGATGTGCTGGGCAATTTCGTCTCCCGCGTCACCAAGTTTTGCCGCTCAAAGTTCGGCGAGCAAGTGCCTGAAAAAGGGGCGCTTTCGGACGCCGAAACACAGCTACTGGCCGATCTGAACACGCGGCTCACAGCCTACCAATCCGCGATGGACGCCATCGAGGTCCGCAAAGCCGCAGCCGAATTGCGCGCCATCTGGGTGCTGGGCAACGAATACCTACAAGTCACCGCCCCGTGGAAAACAATCAAGGAAGACGAAGCGCAGGCCAAAACGCAGATCAACATGGCGCTCAACCTCATCCCGCTCTACGCCACGCTATCAGCGCCGTTCATGCCGGATGCCGCGAAAACGCTGCTAGACGCGATGGGGACTGATGCCGCGTGGCCGGACGAGATAACGCTGGATTCTCTGGCGTCAGGCCATGCATTCACGACGCCCGAGAACCTGTTT
>CALHAP010000133.1 GCA_937931795.1 uncultured Paracoccaceae bacterium | reverse complement strand
GCCACCGAAAAACCGCAAGAGGGCGCGCTGCGCTCAGGTCCGCGTCATGTGGCGATCATTATGGACGGCAATGGCCGTTGGGCGCAGATGCGCGGGCGGCCTCGGCTATTCGGGCATCACGCTGGCGCAAAACGTGTGCGCGAGATTGTTGAGGCTTGTCCGGGGCAGGGCGTCAAGTACCTGACCGTCTTTGCTTTTTCGACTGAAAACTGGAAACGCACCCAAAGCGAAGTCGCGGGTCTGATGAAGCTGTTTCGCCGCTACATCGTGCGCGAAAGCCGCGTGTTGATCGAGAGCGGTGTGCGCGTGCGTTTTATCGGCGATCGTGTGCGGTTGGATGATAAACTGGTCACGCTGATGGATGAGTTGGAATTGCTAACGGCGGGCAATGACCGTGTGCATCTAACGATTGCGTTGAACTATGGTGGCCGTGATGAGGTCACGCGGGCTGCCAAGCGGCTGGCCTATGAGATCGAAACGGGTAAGCTGAGCTACAAGGACGTTGACGCCGAAACCCTGTCCCGGTTCCTTGACACTCATGTGTTGCCGGATCCCGATCTGGTGATCCGCACCAGTGGTGAAGCGCGCATCTCGAATTTCCTGCTGTGGCAATCGGCCTATGCGGAATACGAATTTATCGACACCCTCTGGCCTGATTTCACGGCGGACGAGTTTGGGCGCGTCGTGTCCAGCTACGGCACCCGTGATCGCAGATTCGGCGCCGTAAAGGCCTGAACGAGGTGAGCGAGACCCCGCAGAGCAGAGTCTTGCCGCAAGACCCCAAAAAATGGGCTGATCTGAAGGTTCGTGTCACATCTGGTGCAGCGATGGCTGTGGGTGGTGTCATCGGCATCGCACTTGGTGGGGTCTGGTTTCAGATGATGACCGTCTTTGTGATTGCGGTGATGATCTGGGAATTGTGGATGATGATCGAGCCCGATCAACCCACACCCGGCATGTTGTTAGCGGCTTTGGCGGCCAGTGTGCTGTCTGGGCTTTTGACCTTTGATCTCGGCTGGGGCCTGTTGTTGTTTGTGGTCGTGCCGATTGCTGGTGTCGTGATGTTGAAGCGTGAACAAGTGACGTTCGCGCTGTTTTCATTGGGTATTCAGGGCGCGGGCTGGGGTCTGGTGACGTTTCGTGCCGACTACGGGGTCACATGGCTGCTCTGGCTGGTGCTTGTGGTGATTGCCACCGATGTATTTGGATATTTTGCGGGGCGGACGTTTGGGGGGCCGAAGTTCTGGCCGTCGATTAGCCCAAAAAAAACATGGAGCGGCACTGCGGCGGGCTGGATCACCGCAGGCATCGTCGGTCTGGTTTTTATGGCGTTTGCCAATGCAGGCTGGTCGATCGTGCTCTTCTCGATGGCCATGAGCCTTGCCAGCCAGATGGGCGATATCGCAGAAAGCGCGTTGAAACGCAGACAAGGCGTGAAAGACAGCTCAACCCTGATACCGGGGCATGGTGGGTTGTTCGACCGTTTTGACGGATTGCTCGGGGCGGCATTGTTCATGCTGATCGTTGCTGCGGCCACGGATGTGCCGGGCGTGGCATTTTAGGCGTGGTGCGATCTGTCAGTATTCTGGGGGCCACCGGGTCCATCGGGCAAAGTACGATTGATCTGATCGCCCGTGATTTGCCGTCCTATGACGTCCATGCGCTGACTGGCGGGCGCAATGTTGCGCAATTGGCCCACGATGCGATTGCGCTAAACGCTGACGTCGCAGTCACCTGCTTTGATGAGTGTTACCAAGATCTCAAAGACCATCTGTCCGCCACGTCCATCACCGTTCAATCCGGTGCGGCCGCGATTGCAGAGGTCGGGATGCGGCAAACCGATTGGGTGATGTCAGGGATCATCGGCTCAGCTGGCTTGGTACCGGGGATGGAGGTGCTGAAACGTGGTGGCACCTTGGCGCTGGCGAACAAAGAGACACTGGTGACTGCGGGTCCATTGGTGATGGAAGAGGCCCGCCGGAGTGGGGCGACGTTGTTGCCCGTCGATAGCGAACATTCTGCAGTTTTTCAGGCGCTGGTGGGCGAAGATATGGCCGCCGTTGAGCGGGTGATTATCACCGCTTCAGGTGGTGCATTCCGCGACTGGCCAATTGCAGATCTGCCCAAAGCGACGCTGGCGCAGGCGTCCTCTCACCCGAATTGGGACATGGGGCAGCGGATCACAATCGACAGTGCATCTATGTTTAACAAAGCACTCGAATTAATTGAAACCAAAGAGTTCTTTGGCGTTGATCCCGCACAGATCGAGACGATTATTCACCCCGAAAGCATGATCCATGCGCTGGTCGGGTTTAACGATGGCGCGCTGATGGCCCATGTTGGCCCGCCCGATATGCGTCACGCGATTGGCTATGCGTTGAACTGGCCCGAACGCAAAACACTTCCCGTCGAGCGGCTTGACCTAGCAAAGCTGGGGCAGCTGACCTTTCGCGCCCCGGACGACGCGCGCTACCCTGCATTGGCGCTTGCGCGGCGCGTGATGGAACAGGGCGGACTGACGGGGGCGGCCTTTAACGCGGCCAAAGAACGCGCGTTGGACCACTTTATCGCAGGTGATTTGCGCTTTACAGATATGGCGCGGGTGGTCGAGGCGGTGCTGGACAATATGTCATCCCGTGACGGTCTGGAAAATGCCACGATGACCTTAGACACCGTCCTAGAAATCGACCACCTCGCGCGCATTCGCGCGGATGAGGCGGTTTTGGCGCTGAACACAAAGGATGCGTAACGCATGGCAGATCTAATCCCGCAATTTGGCAGCTTTGGCTTTACGCTGGTGTTCTTTGTTCTGGCGCTGTCGATCATCGTCGCAGTGCATGAATACGGGCACTACATCGTCGGGCGCTGGAGCGGGATTTATGCGGAAGTGTTCAGTCTGGGCTTTGGTCCGGTTCTGTATAGTCGCGTCGACAAACGCGGCACGGTTTGGCAGATCGCGGCGCTGCCGTTTGGCGGATATGTCAAATTCCTGGGCGACGCGAATGCGGCCTCTGTTGGGTCATCTGGCGATGCGCCGGAACACCGAGCCCGCAACACGATGCACGGGGCCCCGTTGTGGGCGCGTGTTTGCACCGTGGCGGCCGGACCCGTGTTTAACTTTATTCTCAGCGCGTTGATCTTTGGGTGTCTGATCATGTGGAACGGGCGCGCCGTTGATCCGGTGCGCGTCGCAGATGTGGCAGGCTTGCCCGAGGCCTATCAGGTCGGTATCGCCCCCGGTGATCAATTGTTGTCGATCGAAGGGATAACTGTCCCGGAATTGGCCGCACTTGGCGATATGCTCGATCAGGTGCCTGTTGAGCCTGTCGTTTCATTCGAAGTGTTGCGCGATGGGCAGACTGTTACCGTAGATAGCCTGTACCCTTCGGCACCGTTGGTGCGCGGTGTTACGCCGGGCTCTGCGGCGTATGACGCGGGTTTTCAGCCTGATGATGTGGTGATGGCCATTGATGGGGTTGAGCTATTCGCCTTTCGCCAAATCACCGATGCCGTGTTGGGGTCCGAAGGCCGCGAGATGCAGTTTCAGATTTGGCGCGATGGCGAGACGTTAACCCTGCCCGTTACACCGCGCCCAGCCGACTTGCCCACAGCCGATGGCGGGTTTGAAAGCCGCACCTATCTGGTGGGTCTGTCTGGCAGCTATTACTTTGATCTGGCGACAGAAACGCCGGGGCTGGGCGAGGCCGCTGGTCTGGCCGTGGGGCAGGTGTGGGAGATCATGCGCTCGTCATTGTCGGGTCTCTACCACATGATCGCGGGCAAAATCTCGACATGCAATCTGTCTGGCCCTGTTGGTATAGCACAGGCATCTGGTGCGATGGCCGCCCAAGGACCGCTAAATTTCATCTTCTTTGTCGGGGTCATCTCAACCGCCGTGGGCTTGCTCAATCTGTTCCCCATCCCCGTGCTCGACGGTGGGCATCTGGTGTTCCATGCCTATGAGGCCGTGACCGGCAAACCCCCGAGCGAAACCGCGCTCAAAGTGATGATGGCCGGCGGGTTGACCATCGTGTTGAGCCTGATGGTTTTTGCTTTGGCCAATGACCTGATCTTGTGCCCCTAGACCGCGGATATCTCGACACGTCATGCTGATGCCACAATTAATGGGCATTTATATCACCAACGCATGACGGAGAGAGATGATGCAAACACTTGTCGCACATACCCGTGGTCTTGGTTTGTTGGTAAACCTGAACTGGGATCGCCTGTTATATGTCCTTACAATCTGTGTCGCCCTTGGCGCAGGGGCCGTGCTAGGCGGTCTGTAACAGCACCATATATCGCGGTCATTCAAGCAACAAAGCGCACCTTGTGGTGCGTTTTTGTGCTTTGAGGGCCGTGGTTCGTTTTGACAATACCCCCCGTTGATCGTAAGCCTTTGCAAAACAATAAGCAGTGGTGGGGCGATTATGTGGAATGCATCAACCAAGTTGCGGTCAATCGGTGTGCGTCTTAAGACCACCTTTGTCGCTGTTGTGTGCATCTGGATTGCGCAGGCCGCGATTGCGCAGAATTTCACATTTAATCAGGTCGTTGTCGAAGGAAACGCCCGGATCGAGAGCGCCACTATTTTGGCGCAGGCGGGTATTTCGCGAGGGCAAACCGTCACTGCGGGCCAACTGAACGACGCGGCACAAAACATCCGGGCGACGGGGTTGTTCGAGTCGGTTGAGGTCGTGCCACAAGGCAACACTCTGACCATCCGCGTGAGCGAATTTCCGACCATCAGCCGTATCAGCTTTGAAGGCAACAGCCGGGCATCGGATGATCAGCTAGACGCTGTTATCGGGTCGCGCGAACGTCGTGTTTACAGCCCCACACAGGCCGAAGCGGACGTGGCGGCGATTTCGCGAGTCTACGCGGAACAGGGCCGGGTCAATGCGACGGTCTCCCCGTCAATCATCCGCCGCGCCGACAACCGTGTCGATCTGGTGTTCACGATTGTTGAGGGCGGATTGACCGAGATTGAGCGGATTTCATTCGTCGGCAACCGAACCTTTGGTGAGAGCCGTTTGCGGCGGGTGCTGGAATCGAAGCAGGCTGGACTGTTCCGCGTGTTGGTGGGGCGCGATACCTTTGTGCAGGATCGCATCGCGTTTGATCGGCGGGTTCTGACCGATTTCTACCAATCGCGTGGATTTATTGATTTCCGGGTATTGGACGTTGATGTGGGGCTGACGCGCGCGCGTGACGCCTATCTGATCACCTTCACTGTGCAAGAGGGGCAGCCGTTCACGATTGCCAATGTCTCTGTCAGCAGCGAGTTGCCTGAAGCGGATGCAGCGGCATTCCGTGCCGCTGCCGTGTTGGCGCAGGGTGACACCTACAATCCCAATGCCGTCGACAATGATATCGCCCGCATGGAACGCCTCGCAATCCGTCAGGGCATTAACTTTCTGCGCGTCGAGCCAAAGATCACCCGCAACAATCGCGACTTGACCTTAAACGTCGAATACGTACTGACCCGTGGTGAGCGGATTTTTGTTGAGCGGATTGATATCGAAGGCAACAACACCACCCTCGACCGCGTTGTGCGCAATCAGTTCGATACAGTCGAAGGTGATCCGTTCAATCCGCGTGCGATCCGGCAATCTGCCGAACGGGTGCGCGCCTTGGGCTATTTTGCCGATGCTCAGGTCAATTCCCGCCCCGGTTCGCGCCCTGATCAGGTGGTAATTGATGTCGACGTTGTCGAACAACCCACTGGGTCGCTGTCCTTTGGCGGCAACTTTTCGTCTGACAACGGCTTTGCGCTTGTGGCGTCGTTTCAAGAGCGTAATTTTCTGGGGCGCGGGCAGGGGCTGAACTTTAGCCTGTCCACGGGGCGGTCCAACCGCGTTTTGTCCTTTGATTTCACCGAGCCGAATTTCTTGGGCCGTGACCTGACCTTTGGACTGGGGTTCAACTACCGGGTGACGGACAACAATAACGCGCTCTATGATACCGAAACTTTCCGGTTCAGCCCGTCATTTGCGTTTCCTGTGAGCGAGAATGGGCGTCTGCGGGTCTATTATGCTGCTGAATTTACCGACATTACGGATGTGCAGGGCGCGCGCAGCGACGCCGCCGAAGATCGCGCCAGCCTGTTGATTTTTGATGAGGCAGACGAGGGCCGTGTCTTCACCAATGCGCTTGGCTATTCCTACAGTTTTGACAATCGCCGCACCGGGCTGGACCCGACCGCGGGGGTGTTGTTGCGATTTGGCCAAGAGTTTGGGTTTGGGGACAGCGATTTCATCCGCACGACGGCTTTGGCTTCGGTAGAAACCCGTGTGTTGCGCGAAGAGGTCACGTTGCGCGGCACATTTGAAGGCGGCGTTCTGGCCTATTATGACGGTGACAGCCGGGTGACGGACCGCTATTTCCTCGGCAGCCGTATCATGCGCGGCTTTGAGCCGGGCGGCATCGGCCCACGAGACGCGGCCACTGATGATGCCTTGGGCGGCAATGTTTATGCTGTGGCGCGGCTAGAGGCCGAATTCCCGCTCGGTCTGCCTGAAGAATACGGGATCACGGGCGGTGCATTTATGGACTATGGCTCGGTGTGGAGCGTCGGCAATACCCGCAGCCTGAGCGAGAGCGACATTCTCTATAACGGTTTCACCCCGCGCCTTGTCGCCGGTCTATCTGTGTTCTGGACCACCCCTATCGGTCCCTTGCGGTTCAACTTTACCGAAGCATTGCAGGCTGAAGAGTTTGACCGGACCAAGTCGTTTGACGTGACAATCTCTACGTCGTTCTGATGCGGGTTTTGCGTCCCCTTGTTTGGCGCATTGTTATGGTTGCGGGCCTGATCGCAGGCCTGCCAGCCACAGCACAGGACAATCACACCAGCATCGTGGTCGTGGATCTGAATCGTTTGGTCAACGAAACGGAAATGGGGGCTATGCTGTTCGCGGAGATCGAAGACCGCGGGCTGGAACTACAGGCTGAAAACGACCGGATTTTTGCTGAATTGCGCAGTGAGGAACAATCGCTCGCCGCCCTGAGACCCAGCATGTCTGTTGAGGATTTTCAGGTTGCCGCCAATGGGTTTGATGCCCGCGTGCAGCAAATACGCACCCAACAAGACGAAAAACAACGCGCCTACGAGCAGATGCGCGCCACGGGCAGCGAACGGATTGTGCAATCTGCGTTGCCCATTCTCAACGAGATTATGACCCGGCGTGGGGCGGATGTGGTGTTGCAAACTGGCGTCGTCATTGTCGCGCGCCCGCAAGTTGATATCACCGACGAGGCGATTGTCATGCTCGATCTTATGGCCGCCCAACGCACGCCCGATCAACCCTAACCTTGTGGGGGCGGGTGCCTGTTGGTACGCATCCCTAACGATATAAATCCGCAGGAGACACAGCACATGGCCGAGACACGCACCGAAGCGGATATCCAACTAATCCAGAAGATTTTGCCGCATCGCTACCCGTTTTTACTGGTCGACAAAGTGGTCGAGATTGATGGCACCGCCTCTGCTGTGGGCATCAAAAACGTCAGCTTCAACGAGCCGCATTTTCAGGGCCATTTTCCCGGTAACCCCATCATGCCCGGTGTGACGATTGTCGAAGCTATGGCGCAAACATCTGCTGTGATGATCGGCTCGACCCTTGATCTGATCGAGGGCGATCTGCTGGTGTATTTTATGGCCATTGATAACTGTAAATTCCGCCGCAAGGTCATTCCGGGCGATGTATTGCGCATGGAAGTCCAAACCACCCGCGGCAAACCGGGTGGCAAGGTGTGGCGGTTTAAGGGCGTGGCTACGGTCGATGGCGAAATGGCCGCCGAGGCGGAATTTACTGCGATGATGGACCTGCCGAAGTGAGCGATATCCACCCCTCCGCCGTGATCGAGCAGGGCGCTGTGATTGGTGCGGGCTGCACCATTGGCCCGTTTTGTCACATCGGACCGGATGTGGTGTTGGCGGACAATGTGACCCTGCGCAGCCATGTGGTGATCGCGGGCGACACGCATATAGGTGCGGGGACGACCGTGTTTTCGTTCGCAGTGCTGGGTGAAGTGCCGCAGGATTTGAAATATGATGGCGAGCCGACCCGTCTGCGCATCGGTGCGCGCAACCGTATCCGCGAACATGTGACCATGAATCTCGGCACCATTGGCGGTGCAGGCGAGACGGTGATCGGGGATGACGGGTTGTTCATGGCGGGCTGTCATATCGCCCATGACGCTGTCATCGGGGACCGGGTGATCGTTGTGAACAGCTCTGCCGTGGCGGGGCATTGTGTGATCGAGGACGACGTGATCATCGGTGGGTTATGCGGCATCCATCAATGGGTACGCATCGGGCGCGGTGCGATTATTGGCGCTGTGACTATGGTGACAAACGATGTTGTCCCCCACGGTCTAGTGCAGGGCCCGCGCGGACAACTTGACGGGCTCAACCTCGTAGGTCTCAAACGCAAGGGTGTCGGGCGCACTGATATCACCGCCCTGCGCGCCGCCTTTCAGCAGTTGCGCGATGGTGATGGCACATTCCATGATCGCGCCGAGCGTTTGGCCGCCGAGACCGACAGCACGTATGTCAAAGAGATGGTTGATTTCGTGTTGGGCGCGTCTGATCGCCATTTTCTGACGCCCTGATGCTGGCGCTGGTTGCAGGGCAGGGCGATTTGCCGCGCGCCTTGATCGGGGCGCTGGAGGCGGCTGAACGCCCGTATCGGTTGTGCGAGCTGGAAGGCCACCCTTGTGCCCACCGGGGCAACAGGCCCGTGATACGGTTCCGTGTCGAGACGCTAGGGTCTTTTTTGGACACGCTGGCGGGCAATGGCACCACCGAGATTTGCTTTGCCGGGCGCATTGATCGCCCCGGCATTGATCCCGCGCTGATTGATGCCGCCACCATGCCGCTCGTGCCTGACCTGATGAAGGCCATGGCTGCAGGCGATGATGGTGCGCTGCGGCAGGTGATGCGCCTGTTCGAGGCACGTGGCATCCGTGTTGTGGCGGCCCAAGATATCGCCCCTGATTTGCTGCCTGACGCAGGTATTTTGACCCAAATGCAGCCTGACGCGCAGGCCCAAAAAGACGCAGATCGTGGGATAGAGATTATCGCCGCAATGGGCCGTGTAGACGTGGGCCAAACCTGTGTTGTCGCCGGAGGCCAAGCGCTTGCCATTGAAACGACCCAAGGCACCGACTGGATGCTGGCGACGCTGAACGATGGTGTCGTCGAGATGGATGCTGATCCCACATGGGTGGACTATGCTTGGCCCCGAATGCGCGCGGCCCGGATCGCTGGGCGTGGGGCGTTGGCGCGTGGTGATCGTGGCGGCTGCCTTGTAAAGGCCGCGAAACCTGAACAGGACCGCCGTGTTGATCTGCCCACGATTGGCCCCGACACCATTCTGCGTGCGCATCTGGCCAAGCTGGACGGTGTGGTGATCGAAGCGGGCGGCGTCTTTGTGCTCGACGTCGCGAAATGCATCGAACTGGCCGACGCGCGCGGCATGTATATCTGGGTCCGCGCATGAAGGTATTTATCGTCGCGGGCGAGCCATCTGGCGACGCACTGGGGCAGGCTGTTATGGCGGGGCTAAAGGAGCTGCACCCCGATGTTACATACGAGGGTGTTGGCGGTCCATTAATGGCCTCCGAAGGTCTCAAAAGCCTGTTTCCCATGGCTGAGTTAAGCGTGATGGGGTTGGTTGAGATTATCCCGCGCTATCCCGCTTTACGCCGTCGCCTAAATCAAACCATCGCTGCCGCTGTTGCCTCGGGTGCGGATGTATTGCTCACCATCGACAGCCCAGATTTCTGCCTGCGTGTGGCCAAGGCGGTGAAGGCCCAAACTGCGATAAAGACCGTGCATTATGTCGCGCCCTCTGTCTGGGCATGGCGACCGAAACGCGCGGATCATATGGCGGCGTTCATTGATCACGTGCTGGCTGTGCTGCCCTTCGAGCCGCCCTTGATGACGCAAGCCGGAATGGGCTGTGATTTTGTCGGTCATCCCGTGGTTGCGCAGACCCAAGCAACCGAGGCCGAAGCGCAGGCATTTCGCCGCCAATATGGCATTGAAGGGCCAATTTTACTGGCTCTACCGGGATCGCGACGCAGCGAAGTCACCCGGTTGGCGTCCGTTTTTGGTGATGTGGTGCGCGCCATGATGGACGAGGCCCCAGCCCTTCGCGTTGTGGTGCCCGCAGCTGGCAATGTTGTGGGTTTGGTACGTGAGGCTGTCAAAGGCTGGCCCGGCCGCCCGATCATCGTTCCCCCGGCGTTTGACGCGCGCAGTACACTTGAAAAGCGGGCGGCTTTCCGCGCCGCTGACGTGGCTTTGGCGGCCTCGGGCACCGTGTCGTTAGAGCTTGCCGCCGCCGACACACCGATGGTGATTGCCTATGATATGGCGTGGATCAGTCGCGTGATCATGCAACACATGGCGTTGACCGACACGGTCACCTTGGTGAATTTGGTGTCCGAAAGTCGCGTGGTGCCGGAGTTCATCGGGGCCAAGTGTCGCCCTGAGCTGATCGCCCCCGCATTGGTCGATCTGCTGCACCATCCCGACCGGCAGGCCAACGAACTCGCCCTAACGATGGAGCGTTTGGGGCGCGGTGGTAACGCACCGGGTCTGTGTGCAGCGCAATCGGTACTGAATGTTGTGAAAGGTGCGACCTAAGCGCCGCGCCATATCCAACCACCGCCCAGCACCCGCGTGCCGCCCGTCTCATAGAACACGCAGGCCTGTCCGGGGGACACGCCTTCTTCGGCCGCCATCAGTTCGACCTCACCTTCCGTGGCCGAGATCGGGCGCAATGTGGCCTCTGTCGGCGGTTTGGTCGAGCGGACCTTGACCGAGATTTTGTACGCTTCGCCCGCCTTCAACGGCTCATCCCCAAGCCAGTTGATTTCCCGAATAGGCACCCGCCGCGTTGCCAGCAGTGATTTCGGTCCCACAATAACCTGTCGCGCGTCAACATCCAGCCTCACAACATAGAGCGGATCGGCCAAACCGCCGATGCCCAGCCCTTTTCGTTGGCCGATTGTGTAGTGGATCACGCCGCTATGCTGGCCCAAAACACTACCCTCAGTGTCGACAATGTCGCCCGGATCAGCAGCACCGGGGCGGAGCTTTTCAATAACGGCTGCGTAATTACCATTGGGCACAAAGCAGATGTCTTGGCTGTCTGGCTTGTCCGCCACTGGCAGGCCATAGCGTTTGGCCAAAGCCCGCGTTTCCGCCTTGCTTTTCAAATGCCCCAATGGGAACCGCAAATAATCAAGCTGCGCACCCGTTGTCGAAAACAGGAAATAGGATTGATCGCGCGCAGGATCGCCTGCCGTGTGTAATTCGGCGGTCAATGCGCCTTGCTTGCGCTGGATGTAATGCCCCGTCGCCATGCAATCGGCATCGAGGTCTTTTGCCGTTTCCAGCAAATCCTTGAATTTGACACGCTCATTGCACCGAATGCAGGGAACGGGCGTGGCACCGGCCAAATAACTGTCGGCAAATTCGTCAATCACGGCCTCGCGGAATGTATTTTCATAGTCGAGCACGTAATGAGGAAACCCCATTGTCTCTGCCACGCGCCGCGCATCATGAATGTCACGACCCGCACAGCAGGCCCCTTTTTTCGCCAAAGCCGCCCCGTGATCGTAAAGCTGGAGCGTCACACCAACGACATCATAGCCTTCCTCCGCCAGCATGGCCGCCACAACAGAACTGTCGACCCCCCCCGACATCGCCACGACGACGCGCGTATCGGCGGGGGCTTTTGCGAAGCCAAGGGAATTGAGCGCTGGATCAAGCGGCATCATCTGTCCTGTCGGTAAGGGATGGTGTGTTTGATCCGCAATATAGGAAAATGCGCTGCTTTCTCAAGGGGCCGTTTCATTCAACGTTAAGGCGTTAGGGTCATAGATTTAGACGATTTGCACGACCTAGGACCAAAATCATGTATTTGCGAAAGGTAGACGGCCCGCGTTCTGTGACCCTTCCGGATGGTCGGGTGATGACACGGGCGGATTTGCCCCCCCTTGGTATCCGACGATGGGTCGCATCGCGCAAAGCGACCGTGGTCTTGGCGGTTGAGGCGGGGTTGATCACGCGCGCTGCAGCATTGGTCGATTACGAACTATCCGAGGATGAGTTGCAAAGCTGGGAAGCGGCAATGCGGACCCATGGCCATGGGGCCCTACGGGCGACGGCTGTACAAAAGTATAGACAACCGGAAGGCGAGTGATAATATTCGTATAAGTCGTAAAGCCTTGTTAACCATTTGCCTTCAGGTTGAGCTTAACTAGAAAAAAGTGGAGCCTAACAATGCGCGTCCTACTCGTCGAAGACGACCCAGCAACATCGCGCAGCATCGAAATGATGCTGACCCATGCGAACCTCAATGTATATGCAACAGACATGGGGGAAGAGGGCGTCGATCTTGCAAAGCTCTATGATTACGATCTCATTTTGTTGGACCTCAATCTGCCGGATATGGACGGCCATGATGTGTTGCGCCAATTGCGTCTGTCGCGCATCGACACACCGATTTTGATTTTGTCTGGTGATGATGCGACCGAAAGTAAGATTAAGGGATTTGGTTTCGGCGCGGACGACTATTTAACCAAGCCATTCCACCGCGAAGAACTCGTGGCCCGCATCCATGCGATCATTCGTCGGTCCAAAGGTCACGCTCAGTCGATTATCAGAACAGGCCGTATAGCCGTAAATCTCGATGCCAAAACAGTCGATGTGGGTGGTGCGCCCGTGCACCTGACTGGCAAAGAATACCAGATGCTGGAACTGCTGTCGCTGCGCAAAGGCACGACGCTGACCAAAGAGATGTTCCTCAACCACCTATACGGCGGCATGGACGAGCCGGAACTGAAGATCATCGACGTGTTCATTTGCAAACTTCGCAAAAAACTCAGCCAAGCCAGTGGTGGTGAAAACAACATCGAAACGGTTTGGGGACGTGGCTACGTGTTGCGCGATCCCGAACCCCTGAGCCAAGACATCGACCGCATTGCAGTGGGCGCCTAAGGCAACTGGCTTCGGCCCTATATAAAACGACTGCGACATAGGGGACCCGTTTTTGCGGGTCCTTTTTTGTGGTCAAGCCTATGCCCTGCCACCGCCGATGACTGGACGCTGTGTAGGAAGCCCACTACATCATAGGGCGAACGCAAGGGGGCATTTAGCAATGGGCACAGCAGATCAGGAGCACGCCAAAACACCAGTGGAACAGCTGGTTCACGCCTCTGCCAAACGAGAGTTAGCCCGATTGGCGGACGTGTTAGCTGCGGCAAACACGGCGTATCACACCCAAGATTCGCCTGAACTTTCCGATGCCGACTACGACGCATTGAAGCGTCGCAATTTCGCGATCGAGCATGCGTTTCCTGATTTGCAGCGCAATGACAGCCCAAGCGATCAGGTAGGAGCGGCCCCAGCCAGCGGATTTGGAAAGATCAAACACGCCCAACGCATGATGTCGCTGAGCAATGCCTTTTCCACCGAAGACGTTAATGATTTCGTGCACAGCATTCGCAAGTATCTCAACGTCCCCCCAGCGGACGCTTTGCTGTTCACGGCGGAACCCAAGATTGACGGATTATCGCTTTCTGTGCGGTATGAAGGTGGGAAATTGATCCATGCTGCAACGCGTGGGGATGGCGAAACCGGTGAAAACGTCACGCAGAACGCGCTCACCATCGCGGACATTCCAACAGAAATAGCCGGTGCCCCTGAAGTTTTTGAGGTCCGTGGCGAGGTCTATATGAGCCATGTCGATTTCGAGGCATTGAACGAACGACAAGAGGAATCCGGTGCGAAACCTTTTGCCAACCCACGCAACGCGGCTGCTGGATCTCTGCGACAATTGGATGCTGAGATTACGCGCAACAGGCCGCTGCGGTTCTACGCATATGCGTGGGGTGAAATTTCAGAACCGCTGGCTGCAACACAATCAGACGCGATTGCCCGGCTGAAAACGCTCGGATTTCAGGTCAATCCATTGACGCGTGTTTGCGCGGATGCAGCAGAAATGGTCGCGCATTACGCGCAGATCGAAGCGCAACGGGCGACGTTGGGCTATGACATTGACGGTGTGGTTTACAAGGTAGACGATCTCGCATTTCAGCAGCGGCTTGGCTTTCGCTCGACCACACCGCGATGGGCAATCGCGCATAAATTCTCGGCCGAGATGGCTTGGACCACGCTTGAAAAAATCGAAATTCAGGTGGGCCGCACGGGTGCGCTGTCGCCTGTTGCACGCTTGCACCCCGTGACCGTCGGGGGGGTCGTCGTGTCGAATGCGACGCTGCACAACGAAGACTACATCCTTGGGCGTGACAGCAGCGGGGCCCCCATTCGGGACGGTCGCGATATTCGCGCTGGGGATTGGGTGCAGATTTACCGCGCAGGTGATGTGATCCCCAAAATTGCGGATGTTGATCTGTCCAAACGACCAGCCGAGAGCAACCCATTCAAATTCCCCGAAACCTGCCCCGAATGTGGGTCGGATGCATTGCGCGAGCACGGTGATGCGGTGCGGCGGTGTAGCGGTGGATTGATCTGCCCAGCACAGGCCGTCGAGCGTCTAAAGCATTTTGTCGGGCGACAAGCCTTTGATATCGAAGGGCTGGGCGCGAAACAGATCGAAATGTTCTACGGCGATGACCAACTGCCGATCAAAGAACCGGTCGATATTTTTACCCTGCAAACGCGGGACGCCGCGAATGTGAGCAAGTTGCAAAACCGCGACGGATTTGGCGACACCAGCGTTCGAAAGCTGTTTGACGCGATAGATGCCAAGCGTGCGATTGGCTTTGCGCGCGTTTTATTCGCTCTGGGCATTCGCAACATTGGCGAAGTCGCGGCCCGCGATATCGCCCAACACTACGGGTCTTGGCAGGCGATGATTGTGGCCGCGGACAGCGCGCATTTGGCCGCGTTGCGGTTTGCGGATGCGGATCAGGCGGAGATCGCAGAACGCGTGGCGGCCCAAGATGAAGGTCGACGCGCCAAGATAAAGCCAGCCCGCGATACGGTTTGGACCGCTGATCCCGCTTTGCCGCCCGAAACCGTGGCCGCGTGGGACGATATGATCAGCATTGACGGCATCGGGGCGATCGCCGCGATGTCGCTCATCGTGACATTGGCGCAACCTGCCGAACGACGCTCGATTGACGCGTTGATTGCGGAATTGGAGGTGCAGGACGCCGAAGGGCCAGCGCAATCCGACAGCCCAGTGGCTGGGAAAACTGTCGTCTTCACAGGCACATTAACCCAGATGACCCGCTCGGAGGCAAAGGCCCGCGCCGAGGCGTTGGGCGCGAAAGTGTCCGGGTCCGTCAGCGCAAAAACCGATATTCTGGTCGCAGGACCCGGTGCTGGATCCAAGGAAACCAAAGCGCGCGATCTGGGGGTAACGGTTATGGATGAAGACGGCTGGCGCGACCTGATCGGTGCGTCGTAATGGAGGCCAAGGGCCGACCAGAGGTTTTATGGCCACTGTTTGGCGGTCTCGAACAATTGGACGGAATTGGACCAAAGCTCGCTGAAACGCTGAACACCGCGCATATTGAACGCCCGCGTGATATGCTAATGACCTTGCCGCATACGGGGATCAGCCGCGCGCTGCGCCCATCTGTGAAAGGGGCGGCGCAAAACGAGGTTGTAACGGTCGAGGTCACCGTAGGGCGGCATATGGCCGCCGCTGCCAAGGGACGTCCTCACCGCGTCACGGTCGAAGACGCCGAGACGAGCTTTCAACTGGTGTTTTTCCACGCACGGGGCGATTGGCTGCAAAAGCAACTGCCGACAGGGCGGCGGCGCATCATCTCGGGCAAGCTGGAACTGTTTGATGGCATTGCACAAATAGTCCACCCCGATCATATTTTGACGGTCGACAAAGGGACGGACATCCCAGCATTCGAACCAGTGTATCCCTTACATGCAGGCGTCACGCAAAAGGTTATGTGGCGCGCGACGCGGTCCGCTGTCGCATTGGCACCCCTGTTGGATGAATGGATTGATCCCGGATTGAAGGCAGAGCGGCAGTGGCCGGATTGGCAGCAGGCCGTGCAATCAGCCCATACCCCGACGCAGGTCGCTGACATTGGTCTGACCGCTCCCGCCCGCGAACGGTTGGCTTATGATGAGCTGTTTGCCCATCAGGTGACCCTCGCTCTGGCCCGCGCGCGCAGTCGAAAAGCAGTGGGCCGCGCGAGCGTTGGCACCGGGGCTTTACGCGCAAAAGTTCTGGGCAATCTGCCGTTCCGCCCCACGGGCGCGCAGATCAGGGCCGCGGATGAAATTGCCGCTGATATGGCGGAACCAGTTCGAATGAACCGATTGCTGCAAGGCGATGTGGGGTCTGGGAAAACCTTGGTCGGGCTTTTGGCGTTGTTGGCAGCGGTCGAGGCGGGCGGGCAGGGCGTGATGATGGCCCCCACTGAAATCCTCGCGCGCCAGCATTTGGAAGGGCTGGAACCTCTGGCAGAGCAGGCAGGCGTTGTGATCATGTTGCTCACAGGGCGGGACAAGGGGCGCGAACGAATACGCAAACTGGCCGCATTGGCCGAGGGCAAGATCGACATTCTTGTCGGCACCCATGCTGTGTTTCAAAAAGATGTGGTATTTCACGATCTACGGCTGGCAATCATCGACGAACAACACCGATTTGGCGTGTCCCAGCGGATGGAACTTGGGGCCAAAGGCGAGGCGGTTGATGTGCTGGTTATGACGGCGACGCCTATTCCGCGTAGTTTGGCCTTGGCGCAATACGGCGATATGGACGTCTCTGTGCTCGATGAAAAACCGCCCGGCAGAACGCCTGTGCAGACCGCCTTGATCTCAAACACGCGCCTTGATGACGTGGTGTCGCGGTTGCGGGCGGCGGTCGAAGACGGGCGGCAATGCTATTGGGTCTGCCCATTGGTCGAGGAAAGCGAGGTCAGTGATCTGACAGCAGCCGACGAAAGGTTCAAACGCCTGCGCGCGATTTTTGGCGAAGGTGTCGTGGGCTTGGTCCACGGTCAATTGCCCCCTGCCGAAAAAGACGCCGCCATGGCGCGATTTGCCAGCGGCGAAACCAAGGTTCTCGTCGCAACCACGGTGATCGAAGTGGGGGTAAATGTCCCCAATGCCTCGATAATGGTGATTGAGCGCGCGGAAAGCTTTGGGTTGGCGCAATTGCATCAGTTGCGCGGGCGCGTGGGCCGAGGGGCGGCGCAATCGACATGTCTGATGCTGTACCAAGCGCCGCTGTCTGAAACGGGCCGCAGACGGTTAGATATTTTGCGCGAAACCGAGGACGGATTTCGGATCGCCGAGGAAGACCTCGCAATGCGGGGGGCTGGCGACATGATCGGCACGGCGCAATCGGGGCTGCCGCGCTTTCGCATTGCCGATCTCGAACGGCAAACTGCACTACTGGATGTGGCGCAAAAAGATGCGCGCAAACTGTTGGTTGATGACCCTACACTGGACACGGCGCGGGGAAAGGCGGTCCGGCACGTGCTGTGGTTGATGGACCAAGACAGGGCGATCCGTTTAATATCAGTAGGTTAAACACCTCTGAAAACTTTTGTTCACATTTGTTCTCAAAAAGTTCTTGCTGAGCCGATGGGATTGTGAGAACAATATGGCAACAAACGGTTGGAGGCCATCATGACGCATGACATCAAACAAGCTCTTTCAAACGCCCGCGACACATTTGTGTCGGACGCAATCGGTGCCGTGGCTTTGGTGGTTTTGATGGGCGCCGCATTGTTCGTCCCATCACTGTTTTAACGCTGTAACGCTGCCGCCTACATGGCTGATCTTGCGTTTGTTTTGCTCTCGGTGTGACGTGTCCCCGGATTTGCCTGTCCGTCGTCGAGATACCAGAGCGAGACCCTGTCCAAACGCGCAAGGTGAGCGTCCCACATGTGGGCATTTCCTGCCGCCGCCATCCTGATGAGGGGATGCGCGGCGGTTTTTTTATGCGCAGTCGGTTTTGGCTGTGATCTCGTCAAAAGCATCAAGCGTCGCATCAAACGCCAGCATGATGGATGCATGGCGGTTTTTATAGTCGCGCGCTGGGATCAATACCTCTAGGTCGCCATATGGGACGGGCGGAACCGGGCCATCGTTTTTGAGCATAAAAATCAATGCGTCACGGGCGGCCTGCACCTGCGCACGGTCCTGCCCCACAACATGTGCGCCGACGACTGCCGCGGCCGCTTGCCCCAATGCGCAGGCTTTCACGTCTTGCGCAAAGTCCGTGATCACTCCGCCCGTAACCACAATATCAACCGTCACGGTCGACCCACAAAGGGGCGCGCGCTTCTTGGCCGTGGCATCCGGTGTCGATAGGCGCGTTGTGCGCGGCATATCGGCGGCCAATGCTAAGATGCGTTGCGAATAGAGCTTGATAAGATCGCTGTCGCTCATGATAGGTCTTTCTAGCGGGACTGTTGCGAATACCATAGACATGCCCGCCGCAAAAACAAAAGGGACGCCACGCGATATGTCATTCGATCCGAGCAATTTAACCTATGATGCCAAAGGTTTGATCCCCGCGATTGCCCAAGACGCGAGCACCGGCGAGGTTTTGATGATGGCGTGGATGAACGCCGATGCCGTCGCACATACCCTTGCCACGCGCCGCGTCACCTATTGGTCGCGGTCCCGTCAGGCGTTTTGGATCAAAGGCGAAAGTAGCGGGAATGTGCAGCATCTGATCGATTTTCGCGTCGATTGTGATCGCGATTGCCTGTTGGTCGTGGTCCGGCAAACCGGGCCTGCATGCCACACCAACCGGCGCAGTTGCTTCTACACAGCCATTCGCGATGGCAAAGAGGTGGAATTGATGACGCCTGAGGCGCCCTAGAGCCCGACCATTGCGCGCAGCTCTGCGGGCGTCACACCGGCCTCACGGTAGCTCGCGATGGATTTGCTGTTATGCACCTTGGCCAGCCGTTCGCCCTGTGCGTCGGCGATCAGGCGGTGGTGGTGATATTTGGGTATAGGTAGCCCCAACAAGTGGCCCAGAATGACCTGCATCGGTGTCTGCCCCCAAAGATCTTGCCCACGGATCACATGGGTGATGCCTTGCGCCGCATCGTCGTGAACGCAGGCCAGCAGATAGGCCGCATCGCCCGTATCCTTGCGCCGTAACACCGGATCGCCCAATGTCTGTGCGCATTTCCTCGGCGGCAGGATATGCACTGCTTCGCGTGCGCCGCTTGTCTCCGTAAATGAAATCACCGCCGGCAAAACGCGCAACGCCTTGTCGATATCAAGCCGCAAAGCATCCGAAGGCTGTGCGGTGCTCATATTGCGGTGACGACAGGTGCCAGGGTAAATCACGCCCTCTGTGCCGATTGTGCCGCCCGCATCGAGCATCTGCCGCCGGGTGCAGGAGCACGGGTAGAGCAAACCCAACCGCGTCAATGATTGCAGCGACTGCGCGTAAGCTTCCGAATGATCCGATTGGTGCAATGCGGGGCTGGGCCATGTCAGGCCGAGCCAATCCAGATCGTCAAAAATCTGCTGCGTAAATTGGGGCCTGCACCGCGTGCTGTCTGTGTCTTCGATCCGCAGCAGTGCGGTGCCGTCCAGACGTGCAGCCTCAGTCCAGACGGTCAACGCGGAAAACGCATGCCCCAGATGCAGCGGCCCTGTCGGCGACGGCGCGAACCGGGTGATCATTCGGCAGCGAGTGCGGGTGTCCCCAACCAGGTGTTCCAGTCGGATTTAGCGCGGTCCGTGTAGCCCTTATAGCGCTCTTTGCGGTTGCGCCGCCCGCCTTTTATCCCATCAAGCGGGGGGAACAGGCCAAAGTTGACGTTCATCGGCTGAAACGTCTTCGCCTCGGCACCGCCGGTGATGTGAGAGATTAATGCGCCCATGGCGGTCGTTTCCGGTATGGCGTCTACCGTCTCGCCCTTGATCTCGGCGGCGGCCATACGTCCGGCCAACAGCCCCATTGCGGCGCTTTCAACATAGCCTTCAACGCCCGTGATCTGACCCGCAAACCGGATATTTGGTCGCGATTTCAACCGCATTTCCGCGTCCAAAAGCGTCGGTGAATTGATAAACGTGTTGCGATGGATACCGCCCAATCGAGCGAAATTGGCGTTTTCCAGCGCGGGAATAGTTTTGAAAACCTCGGTCTGCGCGCCGTATTT
>CALHAP010000132.1 GCA_937931795.1 uncultured Paracoccaceae bacterium | reverse complement strand
CACCACCCACAGATTCCCCGTCCCATGTACCCGGCAGTCTGGCGCGAGCACGCTGGTGGCCTCATCCGCGCCCATCCGGCAGGTGCCGCAAGGGTGACCAAAGTTCGGCTCGGGTGATTGGCTGAGAAACATCGTGCGGGTGCCTTTGAACGCCTGTTTGATCCCCCGCCGAAACGCTTTGCGCCGGGCTAGTAAATCGGCGTTGACTGCATATTCAAAAATCACCCGGTCGGGACGCTCAGGATCGCGCAGCACCCGGTTTGCGGGATCGGGCAGGTCTTCCAGCAGGCCCACGAAAATCTTGGCATTGCCCAGCATCTTGGACGCGATTGCGGCAGGGATACGCACCAGTTCCTTGGCCAGCCGGATGTTGCGCAGCGCCGAGCGCTCGACCGCCCCTTTGAGAAAATACACGATCTCGCCGTAGGACGCATCAATGCCCATCGCCTGCACCATGCCCAGACGTTTGCCGTCTTTGTAGTAGAGATCGCGAAAGCCCACCGCTTTGGACGGGCCTGCAAAGCGCGCATCCTTGCCCGGCCACAGCGCGAACATCTCGTTGAGGTGAAACATCAGATGCCGCCCCACCATATCGCTGTGGTTGCCGATGCCGTTCGGGAAGTCCTCAGAGGTCGATGCCAGCAAAACACGCGGCGACGACAAAGCCCCCGCCGATAGGATGAAGCGATCGCCGGTGATACGTAGCGGAGTGCCCTCGCGGGTGCCGATAGCGGCTGTAATCTGCCCGCCATCGGTCTCAAACCGTTCGATGTCACAGCGATCCAGAAGGTGGGCATTTCCCGTCGCCAGTGCCGGTTCCACCCCCGCAGATCGCGCGTCCATTTTGCACGGTTTGGGGCATTTGCGCCCGAAACACTCGGCGCAGCCTTCGACGAATTTGAGCGCTGCATGCAGGCGGTAGGGGTGCAGACCATTGTCGCGCAGCCGCTCCATGATCGCCGCATCACCGGGCGCAGGCGGCGGCGGATTGCGGACCTCGGGGCAGGTGACATCGGACAGTGGATCAATCTCGCCGTGGATCGCATACATCCGCTCGGCGTCATCGTAGTGTGGCTGCATATCGCCGTAGCTGACAGGCCAACCGCCAAGGGGGTGTGGGTGGCTGTTCGAATGGTCCAGATCATGCGGTTCGGGGCGTTCCAAGGTGGCCGCATAAAACACAGAACTGCCGCCCAAACCGCTGCCAAGGGGGGCGAAGACGTCGCGTTTCACGCCATCAACCGTCGCCTCGACCGGGTCGGGCCACATGCCACGCAATGCGCGCGCCTTGGGATCCCAGACGCCCACATCGAAGCTGGTTTGCTCGGTACGGTAGCCTTGATGCCCTTTTTCGACGAACAGAACTTTTTTGCCGGCCTCCGCCAAAGCACGACCAATCGTGCCGCCGCCCATGCCTGTGCCTACGATCACGACGTCCCAGTGGGTTTGGTCCAAATCACTCATTTGGCGCGGTCTCAAACAAGGGCGCGAACATCGGACGCAGCGCCATGGCCCCCGCATTGGTCAGGTGGTTGTTGTCGAAATAGACGGGCGCGCCGTCATAGAGCACCGAGCAACGTTCGGGGCACAGGATCGGCCACGGGTCCATCAGCATCACTTCGGCGGATTGCACCATTGGGTAGATCGAGGTTTCGACGGTTGAAACCCGCGAGGCCAGCACATCAGGGTCTGCGACCGAGCGGCGATTGGCTTCTTCTTGGGTCATCCATCCATGCGCGAGGCCACGGGCGATTTCGCGCGACGAATAATTGGGGATCTCTGGCACCTGTCGCATCAAATAGATCGTCTCGAAGGTTTGCGACAACTCGCCCACCGTGGCCACTAGCGCATTGCCAAACAGTTCGGCGGATGTGTCGCCCTGTAAACCGCTGCCGGGCAGGGCAGAGATGGCGATGGTGTTGTTGATGTCGTCCCCGATGCCCGTGCCGTTCACGTAATAGGCCCAGCGACCGACCAGCATGATCTTCTCGGCGCTTTCCAGCGTGGGCAGAGCTGTGCGCAGGGTCTCGGTATCAGCGCGACAATCGGCGTCTTGGGCCGGTGTGGCAGCGCTTTCGATTTTGTTGAGGCCAAACACACCGGGACAGCCCGCGTGCCAGATGATCAGACCGGGGGTTTGGGTTTCCTCGGCAGAGGCCGCCAATCCGTCCATAAGGGCGCGCAGATGGCTGTCGCCCCAGATCACGACTTGCGGGTCACCCTCGGGACCGATGGCACAAAGCTCGACGCCCGCGAAATCGCCCTCTAGGGGCACGTCACAGCGGCTCCAGTCTTGCAAGAAATCTGCCGATGCCGCGATGTGGCCGCGCACGTCAGAGCCAAATCGCGCAGGCACGCCGTCGCGCACAAAGGCAAATCCGCCAAACCCTATGGCCAACAGGGCCACCGCCAATGCCCCGACACCAAACCCGCGTTGTGGGATCCATGTGGCGCGGCGCAGGGGGCGCTCGACCAAGGCCCAGCTGACGATTGCGAGGACCACGGCCAATGCCAGCCAACCTGCGGCTTCTAGCGCATTTTCATAGCCGTTGCGCCAATAGGTCGATAGCACCAACACTGGCCAATGCCAGAGGTATAGCGAATAGGAAATCAGTCCGACAAACACCGGGCCGCGCATCGACAAGACGCGGTTGACCGGGTTGTCCGACCCGCCCGCGGCCAGCATCATGGCCGTGCCCATCACCGGCCCCAGCGCCTGCCAACCGGGGAATCCCGCGCTGCGCACGAACAAGATGCTGGCGATCACCAATGCCAAACCGATCCAGCTAAAGAGTGCAGGCAGCGCAAATGCGCGCCGTTGCATGGCGATGGCCAGCAACACGCCGGTCAACATTTCCCATGCGCGGAACGGAAACAGGAAGAATGTCGCAATCGGGTCGCTGGGGGTGACGTAGATGCATACCGCGAGGGACGCGGCCCAGATAAGCACCAACAGCGGGATCATCGCCAAACGGACGAACCGCAGAACGAGGAATGCCAGCGGCAGGAAGATGTAGAACTGCTCTTCGACGGACAGGGACCACGTGTGCAACAGCACTTTGGTATCCGCGCCGATGTCGAAATAGCCCGCCTCGCGCCAGAACTGCACGTTGGACAGCCAGACGGTTGCGGCGATCAGGCTCTTGCCAAATTCGCGGAACTCAAATGGCAGCAGGATAAACCACGCGGCCACCGAACTGGCCGCCGCCATAGCGAAAAACGCAGGGGCCAGACGGCGGATACGGCGCATGTAGAACGCGGGCAGATCAAGACGGCCCGTGGATTTTAGCTCTTTCCATAGCAGGCCGCCGATCAGAAAGCCGGAAATGACAAAGAAGACGTCAACACCGACAAAGCCACCGCCCAGACCAGGCACGCCAAAATGGTAGAGGACAACAGACAGCACAGCGATGGCGCGCAGCCCGTCGATGTCAGGGCGATAGGTCATATGGGGCGCAGGCGCGCCAGTCGCTAAACGGGTCACAGGTCGTCCGGTACTGTTAGGTTTGTCAAATAATCCCACCAAGACAGATCGCTGCCCCAGCGCGAGTGTCATCAGATATTTTGCCGTGAAAGGCCACTGATACCTGCCAAGCCGTTGTTCAATTTTCACGATTGTATCTCAATTGGCATTGTCTGGGGGACTGGCAGGTCATTGCTTTCAAATTGGAAACAGCCATAAGCAGCGCGCGCTAGGCCTCTGGCCACTGGTCAAGACCCGCGTCACGCGCTACCCCGAACGCAATATGTGATTGGAAAGCCCCGCCATGCCCGCGATTGTCAGCGTCAACAACCTTACCAAGACCTACAAGGGCGGCTTTACCGCTTTGAACGGCGTGTCGCTCGACATTGAAGACGGTGAGATCATTGCATTGTTGGGACCCAATGGTGCGGGCAAAACCACGCTCATCTCCACGATCTGCGGAATCGTGACCCCCACCAGTGGCCACGTGACGGTCGATGGGCATGACACGGTCCGGGACTACCGTGCTGCGCGCTCAATGATCGGGCTGGTGCCCCAAGAGATCAGCCTTGAGCCGTTTGAAAAGGTGATCAATTCGGTGCGCCTGTCACGCGGGTTGTTTGGCAAAAAGAAGGACGACGCGCATATCGAGACAGTGCTGCGGCAGTTGTCGTTGTGGGACAAGCGTGACAGCAAGATAATGACATTGTCGGGGGGCATGAAACGCCGCGTGATGATCGCCAAAGCGCTGGCCCATGAACCCCAAGTGCTGTTCCTTGATGAGCCAACGGCCGGCGTCGATGTCGAATTGCGCAAGGATATGTGGGATATCGTCGCCGATCTGCGCAAAGCGGGCGTCACGATCATCCTGACCACCCATTACATCGAAGAGGCCGAAGCCATCGCGGACCGCATCGGCGTGATTGCCAAAGGCGAGGTGCTGTTGGTCCAAGACAAGGCCGAGCTGATGGCACAGATGGGCCGCAAAGAGCTGGTGATTGACGTGGCCGAGCCGCTGGCTGCGGTGCCTGTGTCCTTGTCAGACCGGGGCATCACCCTGCGCAACGACGGGCGGCAAATGGTCTATACTTATGACACTCGCGCCGAGCGGACG
Source organism: uncultured Paracoccaceae bacterium (assembly GCA_937931795.1). Classification (GTDB taxonomy): domain Bacteria; phylum Pseudomonadota; class Alphaproteobacteria; order Rhodobacterales; family Rhodobacteraceae; genus JALZWD01. Next base: position 700 of record CALHAP010000132.1, on the reverse strand, counting down.
GGCATCACGGCCCTGCTCAATGATCTACAGGCCGAGAATATCCAGATGACCGACATGAGCACATCACAATCCTCGCTCGAAGACATCTTCGTCGGTTTGGTAAAGGAAAACGCATGAATTTCGCCGCCGTCAAAGCCATCTACGTCTACGAGATGACCCGGTTTTTCCGCACGCTGATGCAGAGCTTTATCTCGCCGGTTATCTCCACATCGCTCTACTTTGTGGTCTTTGGCGCGGCCATCGGCAGCCGCATCGACACGGTCGAGGGCGTGTCTTATGGCGCGTTCATCGTGCCGGGCCTGATCATGCTGTCGGTGATGACGCAGGCCACATCCAACGCGTCCTTTGGCATCTATTTCCCTAAGTTTATCGGCACGATCTATGAGCTGCTGTCCGCACCCGTGAACTTCCTAGAGATCGTCATCGGTTATGTCGGTGCGGCGGCGACCAAGGCACTGTTTATCGGCGTCGTGATCCTCGCCACCGCTGCGTTTTTTGTCGATCTGGAAATCCAGCACCCCGTGGCCATGCTGGCGTTTCTCGTGCTGACCTGTCTGTCGTTTTCGCTGCTGGGGTTCATCATCGGCATTTGGGCGGGGAACTTCGAGCAATTACAGCTGATCCCGCTGCTGATCATCACCCCGCTCGTGTTCCTCGGGGGGTCGTTCTATTCGGTTTCGATGCTGCCACCGATCTGGCA
>CALHAP010000131.1 GCA_937931795.1 uncultured Paracoccaceae bacterium | reverse complement strand
GTCGGCCGCACTTGCTATGGCAGCCACAGGCGCTGCGGCGGACTTTAACCTGACGATCCTGCACACCAACGACTTCCACGACCGTTTTGAGCCGATCAGCCGGTTTGATTCGACCTGCGGGGCGGAAGACAACGCAGCGGGCGAATGTTTTGGCGGATCGGCGCGTCTGATCACCGCCATCGAAGAGGCCCGCGGGCGGGCTGAAAACTCGATCCTCGTGGACGGCGGCGACCAGTTCCAAGGCACGCTGTTCTACACGTATTACAAGGGCACACTGGCGGCCGAGATGATGAACAAGCTGGGCTACGACGGCATGACCGTGGGCAACCACGAGTTTGACGACGGCCCCGAGGTCTTGGCCGAGTTCATTGCCAACGTCGATTTCCCGATCCTGATGTCTAACGCTGATTTCTCGGGCGAGGCGTCTCTGGCGGATACCCTCTTGAAATCCACGGTAATCGAGGTCGGCGGCGAGCGCGTGGGCTTGATCGGCCTGACCCCTGAGAACACCGGCGAGCTGGCCAGCCCCGGCCCGAACGTGATCTTCACAGAATCAGCCGGTGCCGTGCAGGGCGAGGTGGACCGACTGACGGCGGACGGCGTTACCAAGATCGTCGTGCTCAGCCACAGCGGCTACGGCGTCGACCAGATGGTCGCGGCCAACACCACGGGGGTCGACATCATCGTAGGCGGACACTCGAACACCTTGCTCGGCCAGCTCGAAGGAGCAGACGGTCCGTATCCGACAATGGTCAACGGCGTCGCCATCGTGCAGGCCTATGCATACGGCAAATATTTGGGCGAGTTGAACGTGACCTTTGACGACGAAGGCACCATCACAGCGGCCAATGGCGGCCCATTGTTGATGGATGCCAGCGTCACCGAGGATCAGGGCGTCGTGGACCGGATTGCCGAATTGTCGGCCCCGTTGGATGAAATTCGCAACACCATCATCGGCGAAGCAAGCGACGTGATCGAAGGCGACCGTTCTGTGTGCCGCGCGGTCGAATGTCCGATGGGCAATCTGGTTGCCGACGCGATGCTAGAGCGTGTGGCCGATCAAGGCATCCAGATCGCCTTTGCCAATTCGGGTGGTATTCGGTCAACAATTGATGCCGGTGATATTTCCATGGGCGAAGTGCTGACCGTGCTGCCGTTCCAGAACACGCTGTCGACCTTCCAAGTGACGGGCCAGGTGATGCTCGACGCGCTGGAAAACGGCGTGAGCGAGATTGCCGATGGCGCGGGTCGTTTCCCGCAAGTGGCTGGCATGTCGTTTGTTGTGGATAGTTCTGCCGATGTGGGCGCACGGATTTCCAACGTGATGGTCGGGGGCGAGGCGATTGATCCCGCCGCGACCTATGGCGTGGTGTCTAACAATTACGTGCGCAACGGTGGTGACGGCTATTCGATGTTTGAAGATGCCGCCAACGCCTACGACTTTGGCCCAGACCTCGCGGACGTTTTGGCCGAGTATCTGGCCGGGCAAGGGGCCTACGCGCCCTACACAGATGGCCGCATCACGGTAAACTAAGCGACCAACGAGTGACGAGACGGGCGTGCCGTGGGGCGCGCCCGTTTTGCATTTCGCCCTCGGGCATGCTGCGCTAGGGTTGCCCCATGTGCGGACGAATGGCGATCACGCTGCCCCATGATGCGATGGCTCAGGTGTTTGGCGCAGCACCCGACAATGACTTGCCAGATGTGCCCAATTTCAACGTTTGCCCCACGGTGCAAATCCACACGGTCACGTCGCTGGAGGGGCAGCGCCGCCTGCGCCCGATGCGCTGGGGCTTCATCCCGCAGTGGTACGCGGCCCCTAACAAAGGCCCGCTGCTGATCAACGCCCGCGCCGAGACGATTGCCGACAAACCCGCCTTTCGCGAAGCTGCCCGCGCGCGGCGTTGCCTGATCCTGTGCTCGGGGTTTTACGAATGGACCGTGACGCCAGAGGGCGAAAAGCTGCCGTGGTACATCACGCGAACCGACACGCAGCCGTTGGCCTTTGCGGGTGTCTGGCAGACGTGGGGCGCGGAGGATCCGCGGGCGACTTGCGCGATTGTCACGACTGCTGCCAACACCGAAATGTCACGCATTCACAAACGGATGCCCGTCGTTCTTGAACCCGACGAATGGCCTCTGTGGCTGGGCGAGGCAGGCAAAGGGGCCGCGCGGCTGATGGATGCGGCAGACCCCGATTGCCTGACGTTTCATCGTGTCGACAAGTCCGTCAATTCTAACCGCGCCGAGGGGCCGATGCTGATCGAACCGATATAGGGCGCGAAGAGACGCCCCGCGAAATACCCCCGCCCGATGGCTCAGCGTTAGTCGATCCGCATCGCTTCGGTCTCTACCCGAATGTCGACCTGATCCCCGACGAGGCCGTTGTCGACGGCATAGGTCATGCCAAAATCGCTGCGGTTGATTGTCCCGTCCAGCGACAGCCCCAGCACAAACCGTTTATGCCCAAACGGATATTCCGCCGCGCGGTTTAGCGTGACGTTTAGGGTGACGGGTTGTGTGGTGCCTAAAATGGTCAGATCGCCAGTGACACTGCCAGCCGTCTCGGACGATGCGGTCCCGCCATCGGCTGTGAAGGTGATCGCGGGGTGCGCCTCAACATCTAAAAAGTCAGCATTGCGCACATGGCCGTCGCGTGCCTCGTTGAAAGTGTTTACACTGGCAGCCGTGATCGTAACCGCGACATCGCTTAGGTCTTGGGTGTCCATATCGTAGGTGAACGTGCCGCTGACGTCGCCAAATATGCCCAAGGTGCCTGCAAATCCCACATGATCAACGGTGAAATAGACAGTGGTGTGTGCGGGGTCGAGTTCGTATTGGGCGGGCTCGGCATAGGTCGATGCGGCGGCAAAGGTTGCGGCAAGGACGCTTGGGACGAATGATATCTGCATGATGTTTCCTGTCTGCTGGTAACTGGTCAGGGAAGTTGGGCATGGTAGTGGCGGCCACATTCACCTCAGAAAGCGACCCCTGATGAGCAACCTGCACTGTATCACTTGGAACGTCCACCGCGCGCGTGGTCAGGACGGGCGGGTTGATCCGGACCGTGTGATGAGTGCGATTGACAGCGCATTGGTCCCACACGGCCCAACGGTTTTGGCGCTGCAAGAGGCGGATGGGGAATGCAGACCGCATGCCCGCATCTTTGATATGGAGCGGATCGCCCGTGATACTGGGCTGACCTATGTGCATGACACCCCCGATCTGCGCTGGGGGCCGCAGAGCGATGGGTTTCTGGGGACGATCTTGTTCCTTCACCCCGATTTTCAGCGCGATCATGCAGATGTGATCGACCTGCCGGGGCATTGTCACCGGGGCGCTGTCGCGATTGAGGCGCGTTATCTTGGCACCCCTGTTCGCATCATGTCGGCGCATCTTTCGCTGACCCAAGCCTTGCGGATCTTGCAAATGCGGATCATCGGGCAATACCTGCGCAGACGGCCTGTGATGCCGACGATTGTCTTGGGCGATTTGAACGAATGGCGGCCTTGGGGGGGCTTTGCGTTTTCACCTCGCCTGATTGGGCAGCGCTTGCTTGGGCCGGTTCATGCAACTTTTCCCACCGGTCGTCCGTTGCTTCCTCTAGACCGTGTGCTCGCGGGACCGGGTGCAAAAGTGGAGGACGCGCGTGTTATTGATACGCCAGAGACAAACATGGCATCCGATCACCGCCCCCTGTGGGCGCGGGTTTCTTTTGGCACCTAGGGCGCGGGGCGTCGCGTGACCTTGCCGTTTTGGGATGCAGTGATACCTGTGACGCGTGCCACCCGGCATCTAAGGACGCCTATTTTGATCGACAGTGATCCATCAGCGCAGACGCGAGCTACCCCCAACGACGCGTTGTTTTTGCGGTTCGTGGCGCTGGCCACCTTGTTGGCGGCTGGCCTTGTGTGGGTATCAACGCGGGTCTTTGACGGCCAGATTTGGGTGCTGCCGTTCGGCGTTTTCTGCACCATCGCCGTTTTCGCGGGGCAGGGGCTGCGGTGGTGGTATCCGCGCGAGACACTCGGGGCATGCAATCTTGTGACACTCACCCGCTCGGTTTTGGTCGCCGGGGCGGCGGGGCTGATCCTAGAGCCGCAGCTATTAGAGACCGCCGGATGGTGGGTGCTGGGCGTTGTGCTGACGGCCTTCGCGCTGGACGGTGTTGACGGTTGGCTCGCCCGCAAGTGGCGGATGGCATCTGCCTTTGGCGCTCAGTTCGATATGGAAGTCGACGCGCTGTTCGGGGCGATTTTGAGCCTTATTGCGCTGTCGAGCGGTCGTGTCGGATACGAGGTTCTGGTGCTCGGTTTTGCGCGCTACGCCTTTTTGGTGGCGGCCCTCGTCTGGCCATGGATGCGCGCGCCGTTGAGGGGCAGCATGACGCGTAAAACAATCTGCGTGATCCAAATCGCAGCCCTCGTGGCGATCATCAGTCCCGTGGTGCCATCTGCCGCTATGCTGTCGATCTCTCTGGCGGCGTCGGCCCTGCTACTGTGGTCGTTCGGGCGCGATATCCTATGGCTGGCGCGGGCAGGGCAATGAAAACAGTATTTTGGCTTGCGCTGTCCGCTGCTTTGATCTTTTGCGTTCTGGCCTTGCCGAACCATCCCGGCACGATGAAATGGACCGCGCTCACACGGTTTCCGCTGGAGCTGCCGGTGCTGGTTCTTGGCGTGTTAGCCGTGCGGGCGGGTCCGGTGATACGGGGGCTGCTGGCGATGCTGTTGCTTGCAACGGTCGTTTTGAAATTGGCTGATTATGGGATGTTCACCGCTTACAACCGCACGTTTAACCCGATCCTTGACACGTTTTTGATCAACGCAGGCATCGGGTTGCTGTCCGACAGTATAGGCACGACGCGCGCCTA
>CALHAP010000130.1 GCA_937931795.1 uncultured Paracoccaceae bacterium | reverse complement strand
GGGCGCATTCGTTCTGGGCATTCCAGAGCATAAGCTACGCGTTATCGCCCCGGACGTTGGTGGCGGTTTCGGCGCCAAGATCTATCACTATGCGGAAGAGGCGCTGTGCACCTACGCCGCCAAAGTGTTGAAGATGCCGGTCAAATGGACCTGTGACCGGTCAGAGGCGTGCATCTCGGATGCTCAGGGCCGCGATCACAAGACCAAGATCGAACTGGCGCTGGATGCTGACAACAACTTCACCGCGGTGCGCACCGAGACCTACGCCAACATGGGCGCGTATTTGTCGACCTTCGCGTCCTGCACGCCCACGTGGCTGCACGGCACGCTGATGGCGGGCAACTACAAAACGCCCAACATCTACGTGAATGTGAAGGCCGTATTCACCAATACGGTCCCCGTCGATGCCTATCGCGGTGCAGGTCGACCAGAGGCCACGTTCCAGCTAGAGCGCGTCATCGACATGGCCGCACGCGAGTTGGGGGTCGATCCGATTGCCTTGCGCCGTCAGAACTACGTCACCGAATTCCCCTATGCGACCCCGGTTGCCGTGGAATATGACACGGGCGACTACAACGCGACGATGGATAAGCTGTCAGAGATCGCAGACATCTCGGGCTTTGCCGCTCGTCGCGCCGCGAGCGAGGCGCGGGGCAAGATGCGTGGCCTCGGGATCAACAGTTATATCGAGGCCTGCGGCATCGCGCCGTCGAACCTCGTGGGGCAGCTTGGTGCGCGTGCAGGTCTCTATGACGCCGCGACCGTGCGGGTGAACGCGACGGGGTCCATCAGCGTTATGGTCGGGGCGCACAGCCATGGGCAGGGACACGAGACGACCTTCCCGCAAGTGATCGCCGAGATGATCGGCATCCCCGAGGATCAGATCGAGATCGTGCATGGCGATACCTCCAAGGTGCCGTTTGGCATGGGCACGTATGGCTCGCGCAGTCTTGCGGTCTGTGGATCAGCGATGGTCCGCGCGGCAGAAAAGGTGATCAACAAATCGAAAAAGATCGCCGCCCACCTGCTCGAAGCGTCAGACGGCGACATTGAGTTAAAAGACGGCAAGTTCACCGTCGTAGGCACCGACAAAGAGGTGGCGTGGGGCGATGTGACACTGGCCGCCTACGTGCCGCACAACTATCCGTTGGAAGACATCGAGCCGGGCTTGGAAGAGACCGCGTTCTATGATCCCGCGAACTTCACCTACCCCGCAGGCGCCTACGCTTGCGAGGTCGAGGTGGACCCCGATACGGGCAAAGTCACCATCGAGCGGTTCTCGGCGGCGGATGATTTCGGCAATGTTATCAACCCTATGATCGTGTCAGGTCAGGTCCACGGCGGCATTGCCCAAGGGATCGGACAGGCGCTGCTGGAAAACTGCGCCTATGATGACGACGGCCAGTTGATCAGCGCCAGCTACATGGATTACGCCATGCCGCGCGCCGATGATCTACCGTTCTATGCGGTCGACCATTCGTGCCAGACGCCCTGCACACACAACCCATTGGGCGTGAAAGGCTGCGGTGAAGCAGGGGCCATTGGCTCGCCACCGTCGGTCGTAAATGCGGTGATTGATGCGCTGCATTCGGGCGGTCATAACGTGCCACATATTGATATGCCGCTGACGCCCTCGCGCGTTTGGTCGGCGATGAACAGCTAAGGGGAGGGGCGCAAAATGTATGCCTTTGATATCGAACGGCCATCGACAATTGCAGATGCGGCCACGGCCCTTGGCGGCGATGAGGCGCAGGCGCTGGGGGGTGGGCAGACCCTGATCCCCACGCTGAAACAGCGCCTTGCGATGCCGTCCAAACTTGTCAGCCTGTCGGGTATCCCGGAGATGCGCGGTGTATGTAAATCAGCTGACGGCGCGCAGATCTGCGTCGGTGGAGCAACACCTCATGCGGTTGTCGCGACTGAGGCTGGTGAGTTCGCGGGACTGGCCGAGCTTGCCAGCCACATCGGTGATCCTGCGGTGCGTAACCGGGGGACAGTGGGCGGCAGCCTCGCCAACAACGACCCGTCTGCGTGCTATCCATGTGCCGCTCTTGCGACCGGGGCTACTATTGTGACGAACGCGCGCGAAATTGCAGCGGACGACTACTTTCAGGGCATGTTCAGCACTGCGTTGAACGAGGGCGAGATCATCACAGAGGTGAAGTTTCCGATCCCCGAGGTATCGAATTACCAAAAGTTCGTGCAGCCCGCGTCACGTTTCGCCCTTGTCGGTGTGATGGTGTGTAAATACGCCGACGGCGTGCGGGTCGCTGTCACAGGCGCGTCAGAGGACGGCGTGTTCCGCTGGACCGAAGCCGAGACGGCGCTAAGCCGTGGGTTTGTGCCAGATGCTCTGAACGAACTGACTGTATTGGCAGACGGTATGATCGGTGATCTGCATGGAACGCCCGAATACCGCGCGCATCTGGTCAAGGTGATGACCAAGCGCGCGATTGCTGCGGCGTCCTAAAGCGCAACCCTTGATCCAAGAAAGCCCCCGAAATTCGGGGGCTTTTTACGTGTTAGATGGGTGGCTTACTTGGCCAGTGGTCCGATCACCATGATCATCTGGCGACCTTCCATCTTGGGAAAGTTCTCGACCTTGCCGTGCTCTTTGGTGTCCTCGGCAACGCGCTCTAGCAATTCACGGCCCAGCTGTTGGTGGGCCATCTCGCGACCGCGAAAGCGCAATGTCACTTTCACTTTGTCGCCGTTTTCCAAGAACTTATACACGTTACGCATTTTGACGTCGTAGTCATTGGTGTCCGTGTTGGGTCGGAATTTAACCTCTTTGATCTCGATGATCTTTTGTTTCTTACGGGCTTCGGCCTCTTTTTTCTGGGTCTCGTACTTAAACTTGCCAAAATCCATGATTTTACACACGGGTGGATTGGCGTTCGGCGAGATTTCTACCAGATCGAGGCCGGCCTCATCGGCCATATCCATCGCGCGCGCGGGCGTCACAACGCCGACGTTTTCGCCTTCCGCCCCGATCAGGCGGATTTCGTTGGATGTGATGCGGTCATTGACGCGGGGGCCGGTGTCGCGCTGTGGTGGCGCGTTATGGGGTCTGCGGGCTATGATCTTTGTCCTTTTTTCGGTTCATAGGGTGCGCGTAACTTAGTCTTGGCCCCGTTTGGGTTCAAGCGGCAATCTTTTCCCCCTGATCCGCACTGGCAACCCTGCGCCCCATTTGCCATATCACCCCGTAAGGCAGCCGCTTGGCTGCCAGTAAAGCCAAAAGGGGGCTTATCTATGGGACGTATTGTAGGACTTATCATTTTGATCGCAGGTGCGGTTGGAGCCTATTTTTTCTATCAAAATCAGCAAGGTGAGAGCACAGCACTGTCTGATGTTGCAGGGGATGCGAGCGCTGTTGCAGGCGACGCGGCTGACGCTGTCACGGAAAGTGCCGCCGATCTTGGCGAAGCCGCTGCCGATGTCGCAGGCGAAACTGCTGATGCCGTAACCGGCGCTGTCGAAGGCGTTGTTGAAGGCGCAGGCGATCTCGTGGACGAGGTAACCGCCGGTGCTGCCGATGCCGTTGAAGGTGCCGTAGAAGGTGTCACAGATGCTGCCGACGCTGTTGTCGAAGGCGCAACTGACGCAGTTGAAGGTGTCGTAGGCGACGTGACTGAGGCCGCTGAAGGCGCGTTGGACAGCCTAACGGGTGCCGCAGATGATGCGACAGCCGAGGCTGCTGATCTGGTGGACGGTGCAAGCGATGCAGTCGAAGGTGCGGCTGCCAATGCAGGTGACGCTGTCGACGGCGCCGTTGAAGGCGCTACTGATGCTGCGGATACGGCCGTCACTGACGCCACAGAGGCAGCCGAAGGCGTAGCAAGCGATGCGTCTGATGCTGTTGAGGGCGCAGTAGAAGATGCCACCGATACCGCCGCTGAAGCAACGGATGCCGCAGAAGGTGTGGTTGATGGTGCCGAAGACGCTGTTGAAGGTGCTGCCGCTGAGGCAACAGATGCCGTTGAAGGTGTTGCAGACGACGCAGCTGAGGCTGTTGAAGGTGCAGCGGATGCCGCCGGCGATACTGCTGCCGCTGCGACCGAGAACGCGGACGCCGTGGTCGATGAAGCGGCAGATGTGGCAACTGATGCTGCTGAGGCGGTCGATGACACAGTTGCAGGCGGGGAAGATGCGCTGAATGAAGCAGCACCCGCTTTGGACGAAGCACCCACCATGCCGCTTGATCAACTGTTGACGCCCGAGAACTTTGACCTCGACATGGCGCGCACGGCACTTGAGGCTGCTCCGCTCGACGATGGTATCAAGTCCGGTCTGGTTCAGGCGCTCGAAGGGGCTGCTGGCAACGATCTGCTTTTGCCGACTGTCTTAGAGCAGGTGCGTTCGGCACTGGGTCTGTAAGAACCTAAACCAATAGAGAAAGACCGCTGAATCGCTTCAGCGGCCTTTTTTATGTCTGCATCTAGAGAGGATGTTTACCCGACGAAGGCCTTTTCAATCACGAACTCACCAGGTTCGGAATTGGCACCTTCGTTGAGACCAGCCTGCTCAAGCAATGCTTTGATATCGACGTTAAACGGCAATGATCCACAGACCATCGCGCGATCTGTAGCGGGATCAAACGACGGAATACCGAGGTCCGCAAACAACTCGCCATTCTCGATCAGCGTCGTGATGCGTCCCATCTTTGGGCTCTGCTCGCGTGTGGTCGTGGGGTAGTAGCGGATCTTGTCGCCAAAGCCCTCTCCCATCAGCTCGTTCATCATCTCGTCCGACTTTAGGTTCGCGATCAGATCGCGGCCATAGGTCAACTCGTCCACGTCGCGGCAAGTGTGCGTGATGATCACTTCGTCGTAGTTCTCAAAGGTTTCCGGCTCGCGCAGCAGCGAGGCGAAAGGCGCGAAACCTGTGCCAGTCGCGAAGAAGTAGAGCCGCTTACCCGGCAGCAAGGCGTCATGGACCAATGTCCCTACAGGTTTGGGGCGCAAGATGATCTCATCGCCCACCTGAATGTGCTGTAAACGCGAGGTCAGTGGGCCATCTGGCACTTTGATCGAGTAGAATTCCAGCTCTTCGTCCCACGACGGCGAGGCAATAGAATAGGCGCGCAGCAATGGTTTTTGCTTGCCCGTTTCAGGATGTGGATCGCCCATCAGGCCAATCATCACGAACTCACCGGACCGAAACCGCAGGGACGCAGGGCGCGTCACGCGAAACGAGAAAAGACGGTCAGTGTGATGGGTCACGGATGTAACGGTCTGCGCGTCGGGCAGGGTGGGGACTTTGGCGGCGGTTTGTGTTGTCACGGGGCTTTGCTCTGTCATAAGTGTTGGCGGCCTGCCGTGCAAACCGCCCCTCTCATATCGGGTGAATTGGAATTGGGAAAGCGGGTCAGGCGCGGCGTTTCAACCGCGACTGGTAATCATGGGCTTGCCAGTTTGCACGCGCGAGCCATTGGTCCTGCGGTTGACGCGCGGCCAGATCATCGCTGATCTCGACGTCGTCAAACCCGCTGCGTCGCGCCATCGCATATTGATCGGCGATCACATGACCGCGCGCGCGAATGTGGCCGGTAAACCCCAACTCGCGCAGCCGTTTGGCGATGGTGAACCCCCGCCCATCGGCGAAAGAGGGGAAATCAATACGCACGGCGGAGAGTTGCGACAGGTTCTGGGCCAAATCGTCAGCACTCGCGTCCGAGGGCAGATCAATCGCTACACTGGCCGCATCTGCGTTCGCGGCGAGATGGTCTGGCTCAACAAAGGTGAAAGCCTGCGCGTCAGTGACGAACCCTAGGTCATTGATAATCTGTGACATATCTCTTCTCCTATGCCGCGTCGGCTTTGGCGTCGCTTGGGTACAACACCGCTTTGAACGGTGCAGCACCAAGGCGGCGGTAGGCCTCAAGGAATGTCTCGTCAGCATCGTGGCGCAGATCGAGGTAGCCCAAGACGAGGCGCTCAATCGCGGGCACAATCTCATCGGCAGAAAACCCACGACCCGCGCGTTCGCCAATGGTCGCGTCCTCCATGCCAGAGCCACCTAGCGTGATTTGGTAGCTCTCAACGCCAGCCCGGTCGAGGCCGAGGATGCCGATGTGGCCCACATGGTGGTGACCGCAAGCGTTGATGCAGCCCGAGATTTTGATCTTTAGCGGGCCGACTTCATGTTCCAGTTTCAGCTCGTCAAACCGCTCGGCGATCTCTTGCGCCACAGGAATTGAACGGGCGGTGGCCAGCGCGCAATAGTCCATACCGGGGCAGGCGATGATGTCGCTGATCAGCCCGATGTTGGCCGTCGCGAGGTCGGCGGCGCGCAAGGCGCTGTAGACCGCGTGCAGGTCTGATTGGTGCACATGAGGCAGGATCACGTTTTGCTCATGGCTGATCCGTAGCTCTCCATGCCCATACTTTTCGGCCAAATCCGCCATGACGCCCATCTGATCGGAGGTCGCATCTCCGGGTGTCGCACCATGTTTCTTGATGCTGATCGACACGATGGAATAACCATCCGCACGGTGTGCGGCGAGGTTGGTGTCGGTCCAAGACCGGAACGCGGGGTTCGCCAAACGCGCGGCTTCATAACCTGAAGTATCGGCGGTCTTGAACGCGGGGGCCGCGAAATGCTGCTCGATTTCTGCAAGCATCTCTTGGTCAACACCGTCAAACTGCGCCTTTTTCTCAGCAAATGCGGCTTCGATTTTGTCGCGCATCACGTCGAGGCCGTTTTCATGCACAGTGATCTTAATCCGCGCTTTGTATTTGTTGTCGCGGCGACCCAACACGTTGTAAACGCTGACGATTGCCTCACAATAGGGCAGCAGGTCGGCCTTGGGCAGGAAGTCCCGCACGATCTTGCCAACCATCGGAGTACGTCCAAGACCGCCGCCGATGATGACCTCGAACCCCGGCTCGCCGGCGTCGTTGCGGACCATCCGTAGGCCAATGTCATGCGCCTTGGTCACGGCCCGGTCGGTGCTGGACCCTGTCACGGCGATCTTGAACTTGCGCGGCAAAAACTGAAACTCGGGGTGATCGGTGGACCACTGACGCAACAGCTCGGCCACGGGGCGGGGGTCTTCGATCTCGTCGGCAGCGGCGCCCGCAAATTGGTCGGCGGTCACGTTTCGGATCGTGTTCCCGCTGGTCTGGATCGCGTGCATGCCAACGTCCGCAAGGGCAGACAGCATCGCAGGCACGTCCTTCAACTCAGGCCAATTATACTGGATGTTCTGGCGCGTGGTGAAATGGCCGTATCCCTTGTCCCACGTGTCCGCGATATAGGCGAGCTGGCGCATTTGTGGCGCACTCAGCGTGCCGTAGGGAACGGCAACACGCAGCATATAGGCGTGCAATTGGAGGTAGAGGCCGTTCATCAGGCGCAGCGGCTTGAACTCATCCTCGGTCAACGAGCCGTCAATGCGACGCTCCACTTGGGCGCTGAACTGGGCCACGCGCTCGCGGACGAAAGCCTCGTCAAAATCATTGTAGCTGTACATTATGAAAGCTCCACTTGCTTGCCATGGGCGTAGTTGGACGGGCCGCGCGTGCGGAATGTCTCGCGAAAATGCGTGGGCTCGGGGCCATTTGCACCCGGCTTTGCATCGGCCAGATAAACACCGACGGCGACACTAGGCTGGCTCTGGGCAAAGAGCATTCGGATCGCGCCATGCGCCTCATGCTCGATCAACTCGGCCTCGGCCATATCGCGGGTCCAGCGGTCGTCTTCGGTCAGCCAAATCGCGTCGCCTTCGAGCAGGGCATTGGCGGTGATCACTTGGGGGCTCTTCATTGTGCAAGCTCCTGTTTGGGAAGGGTTTGTGAAATCTGGGCCGCCGCGCGTGGGGCGAGGCCGAGCATGGTGATTGCGGGACCGGACAGATTGGCCTCGGTCAGCGTCGGTTCCAGCTCGACCAAAGTGGTCGCGATGATGCGTTGATCAGGGCGCGAGGCGTTCTCGATGATGCTAACGGGCGTCATCGGATCCGCACCGTGCATCAGCAGACGACCCTGCACGAAGCGGGCGGTTTTCTTGCCCATGTAGATCGCGGCGACCTCACCGGGACGGGCCAAGGCGCGCCAGTCATGTTCGGCAAATCCACGTGTGTCGTGGCCGGTGATCAGGCGCACGGCCGAGTTGCGATCGCGTTTGGTCAGGCTTTGGTTTAGCGTGGCCACGGCGGCAGAGGCGGCGGTGATGCCCGGGATGACGCGGTAGGCGACACCGGCGGCTTCGCAGGCGTCGATCTCTTCGTCCAATCGGCCAAACACTGTCGGATCGCCTGATTTAAGACGTACGACGTGATGACCCTCAAGCGCGTGTTCGACGATGGCGGCGTCGATGTCGGACTGCTTGGCGGATTTGCCAAAGCCTTCTTTGCCGACGTCGATCATCAATGCTTCTCGGCGGGCCAGCTCTAGAATTTCGGGCGTCACAAGGCGGTCGTAAATCACCACGTCGGCTTTGTTCAGCGCGTTGCGGGCCTTGAGCGTCAGCAGCTCGGGATCACCGGGGCCTGCGCCGACCAGATCGACGTGACCCTCTTTCTCTTCAGCATTCACGTGCTGATCTAGCAAGCTCTGCAAAGCAGGCGCCACGGCGGTCTCGCCATCAGCCTCAATCGCAGCGGGACCAGATTTGAAGTAGAACTCTGACCAGAAATCACGGCGCTTGCGGCCCATGGGTAGCACCTCGACCGACTTGCGAAAGCCTTTTCCGATACGCGCAAGAATACCAAGCGTGCTGGGCAGGCGCTCTTCGAGATCGGCTTTGATCGAACGGGCCAACACAGGTGCGGCACCCTCGGTGCCAATGGCGATGGTGACGGGATCACGGTCAACGATGGCGGGCGTGATAAATTGGCTGTCGGCGAGGTTGTCGACGATATTGACCATCGCGCATTCACGGTGGGCGATGGTGGCGACGCGGGTGTCCTCGACCTCATCATCATTGGCGGCATAGAACAGCGCACTGCACAGCGCATCGCCCGGTTCAAAGCTTCGCTCAATCAGGGTGATGCGGTTGTCATCGGCCAGCTTGCGCACAGCGTCGATGGGGTCAGTGCCGACCACGGTGATGCGGGCTTCGGTCTTGAGCAACAGGCGCAGTTTGGCCAGCGCACATTCGCCCGTGCCAGAGACAACGATGCGGCGGCCCGCGACGGCTACAAAAACAGGAAAATGTTGCATGGGCGATAGCCTCCGGGTTTGTTGGGTTAGATATAGGATAAAGTTCTCGTTTTTGGCTACATGCTGGGATAAGTAAGGACATGTGTTTTGGATCGCGCCCTAGATGCGAATAGAACCGGTCATTTGAAGGGAAATGCGTGATGGCGTTGCGGGTGGATGAAACAGATCGGAAAATCCTCGCAGAGATGCAGCGGGATGCCTCACAATCTCTTGATGAGATTGCGCAAAAAGTGGGGTCATCCAAGACGCCAGTGTGGAATCGCATTCGCAAAATGCGCGAGGCTGGTCTGATTGGGCAGCAGACGGTCAAGCTGAATGCGGAAGCCTTGGGGTTTGAGGCGACGTTTTTTGTGTTGATCCGCACATCGGAGCACGAAGCTGACTGGCAACAGAAATTTCTCGCAGCCCTACAGGCGCGCCCCGAAGTGCAGGAAGCCCACCGTTTGGCGGGTGATATCGACTATATCTTAAAGGTGCGCGTTCAAAATGCCCGCGCTTATGACGAATTTTATCAGGCGCTGATCTCGGAGGTGCGCGTGTTCAATGTCACGGCTCTGTTGTCGATGGAAGAGATCAAATCCTCGCTCGAGTTGCCGCTATAGGCGCACCATCAGCCGCTCTAGACCATGGAAATGGTACACATCGGCATAGCGTGGGACGTCCGTCAGCCTTAGGTTGGGGCATTTTTCAAAAAGAACCCGCAGGCTCACCAGCATTTCCAGTCGTGCGAGCGGTGCGCCGACACAAAAATGAATGCCCGCCCCGAAACTGGTATGCGTGGGTCCACCGCGTCCCGGATCAAAACAGGTAGGATTTGTAAAATGCGCGGGATCACGATTTGCGGCGGCGAGCAAACAGCCCACCTGTTGGCCCCGTTCGATAATGTGCCCGCCGATCTCGATATCCTCGTAGGCCCACCGCGTAAACATGTGCAGCGGAGGGTCGTAGCGAAGGATTTCGTCGATAACATTCGGGGTGATTTCGCGCGGCCCTAACTTCAGCAGCGTCGAAATACCGTTGCCCATGCTATGCACGGTCGCCTCGTGGCCGGCGTTCAATAGTAAAATACAGGTTGAAATGAGCTCGTCCGTGGTGAGCGTGCCAGCGTGAGACTCCGCCTCGATCAAGGCGCTGATCAGATCATCTTGAGGGGCCCGGCGTTTGATCGCGATGTAGTCTGTCAGAAAAGCCGAAAATGCGATTGAGGCGGCGTCAGCATGGGCTTCAATCTCGGCGCTGCGATTTGGTTGGTACATCGCGACCATCGCGTTTGACCATCCGAGCAGATCATCTGCCCGCTCTTCTGGCACGCCGAGCAAGCGGCAAATGATGATGACGGGAAGGGGCTTTGCGAAGTGCGTAAGAAGATCGAATTCACCGGACGGAAAGCGTGAGATGAGATCACGCGAAAGGTGCTCAATCTCTGCCTCGAGCGCTACAATCCGACGGGAGGTAAACGCCCGCAAAACATGCCCACGCAACCGACTATGGCGGGGCGGCTCAAGCTCTAGCATGGAATTTGCTTCGATTTTGTAGAAATTGGCGGCATGGTCTGGCGCTAGTGTTGCCTGCTCGGCGGGAATTTCACGGCCAAGTCTACGGTCTTTAAGCAACGACGTGACGCCATTGTAAGAAGTGGCGCAGATCAACCCATAGTCCTGCCAGAAAAACAGCTCACCCGAATGTCTGGCACGTTCGTAGAAGGGGTAGGGGTCTTGTACGAAGGCGGGATCTTTGGGCGATTGATGCAGAATGTCCATGTCGCTTGAATGCATCGCCGCGAATTAAGGTGCAAGCGAATGCAAGTGATCTGGCCTTTGGCAGTGAGGCGTTATTGTATGGTGTAAAAGTGCTGACCCTGACCGTCTGCGTCCGCCTGCTTGCGAACATGATGCCAAAGATGGATCAGGCGGGTTTCAACGCTGTCCAACATTGCCACATCAGCCTTGCGCGCCTTGCTTTGGGTCGCACGGGCCATGCGGATGTGGCGCAAGATATCCTCGATTTCACCTTGCACAGAGCCAAAAGTGTTATCCCCGAGATCGGCATCTAGCGGAGTGTCGGTCGAAAATGCAATGCGACCTGCATTTGGCTGCTGTTTGACGGTATCAACGAGACAGGCACGCAAGGTGTCGGCGTTGAGATTGTCCTTAGCGATATGGGCGTCTGCGGCTTCTTGCATTTGAATGGCGCCTGCATCAATCGCGCTGTCGCCTGCGACCATCACAATTGGTGTTTTCGCATTTTTGCGTGAGGCATGGACCAATTGCAGCGCCTCAAACCCCGTGCAATCAGGCAAGACATAGTCGAGCAAAATAATATCAAAGAGATCATTCTCGATATAGGCCTGAAGAGCACCTGCTGTGTCTGCAAAAATCAGTTGCACGTTAAGTCCAGTTTGATGCGAAATGCGTTCGATTTTGCGTTGATCAAATTTGTTGTCTTCAAGAACCAACGCGCGCATCGGCTGGGCGGGCGCGGCGGATGCGACGGGGTTTGTTAAGTTAGACATATCAATTTGAAGCACTGGACCCTCCTGCGTTTCTTGCTGGACAAAGCTGGCATCAACATCACCACAAGCACCTTAACTGACTGTGAATCAACGGTGTCGGAGGCGAAATAATTTCTGACGCGTTTCAAAAGTTGCTGACCGGGCGGAGTACTTTCGACCGGTGGTGTTAATCTGCTGTTAGAAGCTGAGCGCTAGGCCTGTGGGTGAGATAACCAGAAAGCGACCTGATGCCCGCAACCAGCCATATGAAAAGCACTGTCGATGCGCCAATGAACGCGGTAACCCCATTGCCGGATAGCGGCACCAGCGTGCATGATGAAATTGAAGACCTCATTTACATTATCAGCCATGATTTGCGGGCATCATTGCGTGCGTTGATAGAGGTTCCGCAATGGATCGAAGATGATCTGGTAGAAATGGGCGTGGCTCTGCCTCAAAACCTGTCGTCATCGCTCAGCCTTATGAACACCAATGCGGCGCGACTTGACCGGATGTTGATTGATTTGTTGGTCTTTTCGCGGGTCGGTCGGATGCAGGAGGTCGCTCCGGTTTCGCTCGATAACGTCATCACGCAAGTCTTGGAAAACCTATCCCTTCCCAAGGATTTTCAGGTTATCCATCAGTTTGAATGGACATCCATTTCCTATGGGCAGCGTGATATTGTGACCCTAATCTCGGCTCTAGTGAGCAATGCGATCAAACATCACAGCGGACCACATGGCACGATCGTGATTGAGACAACGACCGAAGGAACGACTCCAGTTCTCTTTTTGTCAGACGACGGGCCGGGAATCGCGTCAAAATTTGAGAAAGTGGTGTTTGATTTTATGCAAACCCTCAGGCCCCGGGAAGAGGTTGAGGGTAGTGGCATGGGACTAACAATCGCGCGAAAGATCGCAAAGCACTACGGTGGATCGCTGACGATTGATGCACCTCGGCTCGGCGCGGGCGTCACATTCAAAATCTGTTTCGCCGATATTTAACCATTTCCTACAAGTCATAAATCTATCGTCACACAGGAGGCCCCAGCACATGAACATCATGAGCACGCCACAAAACACAGTTCCAAACGGACCGAACGCGATACGGGCCCTCGTTTTGGACGATGATGATTTTGATCGGCGCAGACTCAGCCGTATGAGCAATGCAACGGGCCTCTCTCTTCAAGTTGATGCGGTCGGGACCATTGATGCTATGCGCGAAATGCTGGACGCATCTCGCTATGACGTCATTTTTCTGGACTACTGGTTGGCGCAGGACACCGGGTTAGATGCGCTGGCGATCATCCATGATCATGCGCATAATGGAGACGCTGCCACCGTCATGGTCACCGGAAATGCTAAACCGGAACTGCTGGTGACGGCTTACAAAGCGGGTTGCCGAGATGTGTTGCGCAAAGAAGAACTCAACCCAGATGTGTTAAAGGCATCCGTTCTGTCAGTCCTACCACGCCGCCCCGAGGTATCACCGATGTTCGCCGTTAAACCTGCAGAGGTGGATCGCGCACTTGTTGATCTGGCACGGGACAAATTACCGCAGCTATTGGTCGAGGTGCTATCGACCCCCAAGGTACAAAGCGCGCTCAACGCGCATTTTGACGCCAGTATTGGTGATGCGGTGTCTAAGGCGTTTGAGGTCTACTGGGGCGCCAGTTCTGATATATCCGAAAAGGATCTAGCCCTGTTGCTAGAGGACTCGCTGGGGACCGATAGCGCATAGCCTTATGGATTACCTTCCATCAACCAATAATTTACCACAACGATAGAAGAA
>CALHAP010000129.1 GCA_937931795.1 uncultured Paracoccaceae bacterium | reverse complement strand
TTCGCGAAGAGGCCCCTATGCTGCAATGGCTGGGCCTGAAACCGAACGAACAACTGGTCACGTGGATCGAAAACCTGCGCGGCATCACCTACGAGCGCATTCGGCCTGCGGACACCGATCAGTTTTTCCTCGACCTCATTTGGCAGACCAAGATCACCTACGGGGTGCTCGTGCTCGTCGGGCTGACGTTTGTGCTGGCCTATATGCTGCGCTCGACGGCGTGGGGGCGGCATGTCTACGCGGTGGGCGACGATCCCGAGGCGGCTGAATTGGCGGGCGTGAACGTCAAACGCACTTTGATGTCGGTCTATATGCTGGCAGGTTTGATTGCCGCCATCGCTGGCTGGTCGATGATCGGGCGGTTTGCATCCGTCTCGCCAAGCGCGTCGACGGGGATCGAGGGCAACATTGAATCAATCACTGCCGTCGTCATCGGGGGCATCTCGCTGTTCGGCGGACGAGGCTCGATCTGGGGCGCGTTCTTTGGAGCGCTGATCGTCGGGGTGTTCATGCTGGGCCTCGGGATGGCAGGGGTGAACCCGCAGTGGACGTTTATGCTCATCGGCACGCTTATCATCCTTGCCGTCGGCATCGATCAGTGGATCAGAAAGGTGGCCGCGTAATGGAACCGATTATCCAAGGTCGCAATCTGACCAAACGCTATGGCCGTGTCGTCGCGCTCGATAATTGCGACTTCGAGCTTTATCCCGGCGAGATCCTCGCGGTCATCGGCGACAATGGGGCTGGCAAGTCGACCCTGATCAAGGCGTTATCTGGCGCTGTGGTGCCCGACAGTGGCGAGGTTCGGCTGGAAGGGCGAGCTGTCAATTTTTCGTCGCCAAATGATGCGCGACACGCTGGTATTGAGACCGTTTATCAAACCCTAGCGGTCAGCCCTGCCCTCTCTATCGCCGACAACATGTTCATGGGCCGCGAGTTGCGCAAACCCGGCTGGCGGGGCAGCGTGCTGCGGCAGTTGGACAAACCCGCGATGGAACGGGCCGCGCGCGAAAAGCTGAACGATCTGGGCTTAATGACCATTCAGAACATCAACCAAGCGGTCGAGACACTGTCGGGCGGGCAACGCCAAGGTGTGGCTGTGGCGCGGGCGGCGGCGTTCGGTTCCAAGGTTATCATCTTGGACGAGCCCACTGCGGCCTTGGGCGTCAAGGAATCGCGCAAGGTGCTGGAGCTGATCCTAGACGTGCGGTCGCGCGGTATCCCGATCATCCTGATCAGCCACAACATGCCCCATGTCTTTGAAGTAGCAGATAGAATTCACGTCCACAGATTGGGCCGACGCCTGTGTGTCGTCGACCCCAAGGATTACACAATGTCGGATGCGGTGGCCTTCATGACGGGTGCCAAAGAACCACCGGGCCTCGTCGAAGCGTAGCGGGCGAGCCTACTGCGCCTTACGAAACTTCAGGGAACGCGTGGGCCACGGCCGGATCGAAGGTCCAAGCCATGTCGTCCCCCGGCACCAGCACGGCGTCTTCGGCGATCGCGGCGATCAATGTCGTTCCATCGGCGACCGCGAGGTTCACCACGGTTTCACTGCCCAAACGCTCGGTCAGAATGACTTTGCCGTTGAGCATGCCTTGCCCGTCAGGTGCCGCCGTCAGGTATTGCGGGCGGATACCGAGCGTGGCGGTCTGTCCAAAGGTGAAAGCGCGGCCCTTGTTCGGGACCTTTACGCTTGCGAGGGCGTCGCTGGACACCTGCACCCAGTCGCCGCCGATCTCATCAACAGTGACTTTCAAGAAGTTCATCGACGGGGCGCCGAGGAAGCCTGCCACAAACAGATTGGCGGGCTCGTGGTACAGCTCCATCGGCGCACCGGCCTGCATGACCAAACCGTCTTTGAGCACCACGATCTTGTCGGCCAATGTCATTGCTTCGACCTGATCGTGGGTCACGTAAATCATCGAGGCACCGAGGTCTTGGTGCAACTTGCCGATCTCCATACGCATATCCATCCGCAAGGCGGCATCGAGGTTGGACAGAGGCTCATCAAAGAGGAACACCTTGGGGTCGCGCACGATAGCGCGGCCAATAGCTACACGCTGACGTTGACCGCCCGATAGCTCGGACGGGCGGCGGTCCATCAGATGTTCCATCTGTAGGATGCGGGCGGCGTCATCTACCTTCGCGTCCTTTTCGGCCTTCTTCATCTTGTTGATGGTCAGACCAAAGGCCACGTTTTCGCGCACTGTCATATGCGGGAAGATCGCGTAGGTTTGGAACACCATCGCGATGCCACGCTTGGAGGGTTCCAGATCGTTGACTCGCGTACCGTCGATTTCCAACGTCCCGTCAGTGATGTCCTCGAGCCCTGCGATCATGCGCAGCAAGGTTGATTTACCACAGCCAGAAGGGCCGACGAAAACGACAAACTCGCCATCCTTGATGTCGATATCGACACCCTTGATGACTTCGGTTTTGCCATAGCTTTTGCGAATGCCGCGGAGTTTGACGTTGGCCATTATTCTGCGGCTTTCAGTTTGGGCGCGACGAACAAGTGTCCGTCTGCGGCGATTTCAACGGCGTCTGGGTCCATGATGTGTCCCACGAATTCACCATCGGGCTTGTCTGCAAAGCCGAGGATGACCATGCCGTCATCCGTGTCGACGATCCGAGCCGCGTAGCGCGTGCAAGGGTCGGTGCCATCGAGGAAACCGGGAGCGATAAGCCACGGACCACGGGGGCTATCGCCTATCAGGTAGTGGTTGCCAGTAACGACAGGTCGCAAGGTGGTTTGTTCCTGCGAGAAATGATGCCCTGCGGTGCAAAACAGACAATACCACGTGCCGTTCTTCTCGAAAACCTGCGGCACCTCGAGCTGTCCAAACCCACCGACAAAGACGGGCGGTTGAAGCGTCCAATGGTAGCCATCTGGGGAGGTCGCAAACCCAACACAGCCGGCATCATTGGCCTCGGCCACACCCGGCACACGAGCCGTGAAATACATCACCCAGCCATCCCCGTCAGGGTCGCGCATCACCCACGGGTCGCGCATAGCGCGGTCATGCCACTCGCCGTTCGACACATCCGCCTCATAATGATGCGCGTTCGACCCCACCAAATCGAGAATGAGCCCGTCGCCGACCCGTTCCCAATTGTGCAAATCGGTCGAGGTCGCATGCCCGATCCGTTGCGCCAGTTGGGGATCACCCTTGGTGGTTCCGGTGTAATAGAGGTGCCAGAGGTCGTCATCGCCGCGTACCACGGATCCGGTCCACGTTGTGTAGTTGTCCCAGCCGTCTTCGGAGGGGCGAAAGCACTCGCCGAGGTGGTCCCAATTCACGAGGTCCTTGCTGGTCGCATGGCCGTAGGACACGTTGAAGTGGCGCAACTCAGGATCGCCAATCGAACGGGGTGCCTTGAGGAAATAGGCGTGGTGCTTTTCGCCGTCATGGACGTACCAACTGTCCCAAACGAAATGGTCTTTGAGTGCGAGAACCATGGATCAGCCTTTCACGCCGGTTGAGGCAATCGACGCGATGAACGCGCGTTGCAGGACTAAATAAATCGCCAACACCGGGATCGTCACGATCGTCAGATAGGCCATGATTTCACCCCATGTGATGTTGAGCTGGAAGAAGTATTGCAGGCCCACCAACACAGGCCGGTAGGTTTCTTGTTGCACCACGATCAGCGGCCAGAGGTATTGGTTATACATCACGAGGAACTTCAGGATTGCCGCAGTGGCGATCACAGGGCCAGACAGCGGCATGACGACCTTAACGTATATCTGCCACCACGACGCGCCCTCGACGCGGCAGGCTTCGATCAGCTCGCCCGGCAAGTCTTTGAAGTATTGCACAAACAAGAACACCGTCAGCCCGTCCGCGATCCATGGGATGATCTGGACGTGGTAACTGTCGAGCCAGCCGATCTCGATCCCCTCTAGCCCGATCCACGGCAGCTTGGAGACGAACAACAGCAACGGGATGGCGATTGTCTCGAACGGGATGATCAGCGTGGCGATGATGATCGTCAGTGCCAGATCGCGGCCTTTCCAGTTCAGATAGACGAATGAGAATGCAGCAAGCGAACAAAAGAACAGGCTCAACAGAACCGTGACACCTGTGACAAGGACCGAATTGAACACGAACAGCCCAATTGGCGCGCGCCGGAAGGCGTCGTAGTAATTGTCGAGGCTGATGTCCCCCACCGGCAAGAACGCCCGCAGGCTGGATGTGTCGCGCAAGAGTTGCAGGTTGGGCTTAAAGCTCGACATCACCATGAACAGCACCGGAAAGATGAAGATGATCGCGATGAGCGTCAGGACGGCATAGCGCACGATGAGGCGCAGCCCGCGGTTGTCTTGGTTGATCGCCGCCATTTACCGTGCCCTCGTGATGTATCGTTGCAGCATCGAAATGCTCAGCACGATCAGGAATAGCACGACCGAGATCGCCGCAGCCCCTGAGATGTCCTGCTTGCCATAGCCGCGCTCGACCGCTTGGAAGACCAGTGTTGTCGTGCTGTCGAGCGGCCCGCCGTTTGTCATTACGTCGATCTGCGCAAACAGGGCAAAGGCCTGCATGGTGATGACGATGATGACCAAGACGGCCGTGTTGCGCAGGCCCGGCCATGTGACATAGCGGAAGGTCTGCCACTTGGAGGCGCCCTCAATCGACGAGGCCTCGTACAGCGTCGGCGAGATTGTTTGCAGGCCCGAGAGCCAGATCACCATGTGGAACCCGACCGCCTGCCAGATCGACATCGCCTTGATCGCCCCGAGGGCCGTGTCCGGGCTACCCAACCAGTCGCGGCCTTCGAAGAGCCCAAAGGTGAGGAAGCTGAGGATGTTGTTTAACAGCCCGTCGTTGCCGTCATAGATGAACCGGAACAGCAGTGAGACGACGACGATCGAGACGACCACAGGCATGAAGTAGATCGCGCGGTAGATGTTGATGCCGCGCAGTTTTTGGTTGACCAGCAGGGCGAGGCCCAACGCCAGCGCCGCCTGAACAGGGGCCACGACCAGCACAAACATCAGCGTGTTGCGCAAGGATTTCCAGAACACCACATCGGTTGCCACAACGACCTTGGCCGTGCCCCCCCAATGCCAGCGGAACCATTCGCGCATGCCATCGTATTGCGGGAAATCGGGGTTGTTGCGGGTAAACGAGCGCACACGCGGATATTGCGCCTCGCCCGCGTCATCGCGCAAGACAACACCCGCCGTATCCACTTCGGGCTCAATCGTCAGAACCGAAATGCTCAGCAATTTCTCGTAGTTGCTGAACCCCACGTATTCCGTCGGATTGGGCGACACCAACCGCTGATTGGTGAGCGACAGGTAGAAGGCAAAGAAAAATGGGATCACGATAAACAGCAAGATCAAACCAAAGCCGGGCAAGGCAAATGCCCAGCCTGCACGGTTCGATGTTGTCAGTTTAGATGCCATTTGTCTGTACTTTCTGAAGGGGAGAAAAAGGGGCGACACGTGCGCCGCCCCATGGTCTTGGATTAGTGACCGTAGCCGCTGTTTGCTTCGATATCAGCGTTGATCTCATCCGCAGCAGCATCGAGCGTGTCTGCGACATCCGCGCCGTTCGCGATGTCTGCCAGCGCCTTTTCAAACACCTTGGCAAACACCACGTAGCCGGGTGTGACAGGGCGGACCAAAGCCTGCGCTTCGGACAAACCAAAGAAGACCTCCAGCGCGCCGCCTTCGGCGTAGTTGTCAGTCATCGCAGCCGCTGTGGACGTAGCTGGGATCAGGCCTGTGACGTTTGAGAAGTTCGCCAAGTAATTGTCCTGCAACGCAAACTCGATGAACGCGGATGCACCTTCGGCATTCTCAGATGTCGCTGCGACACCAAACTGCCAAGACGCAGCACCGATATATGAGCCATTGCCGAAGTCAGGCGCAGGAAGGAACAACACGTCGTCATGGGCTTCGAGCGCACCCAGAGCCGCCCAATTACCGTTCCATGAGAAGGCATATTTGCCGTCGATGAAACCGGTGTCGCGATCCGCAGGGTCCTGGCTTGTGCCCGGTGCATAGCCGTCAGCGAACAGCGACTGCCACCAGTTGCCGAACGCCATCGCCGCGTCGCCGTTCAATGCGCCTTCGGCGGTGGCGTAGCTGGAACGATCAACGATATCACCGCCAAATGACTGGAGGAACGGGCTAAAGGCATATGGATACCACTCACCTGTCCAAGGCATGCCGAGGTCGAGGGCGAAATCATAATCGCCAGAGGCTTTGGCGGCATCCAACGCGGCCATGAACTCGTCGCCGGTCCAGGGGCTATCGATGGTTGGCGTGCGAAGACCCAATGCGTCCAACGTGGACTGACGCGACATCATCGCGATGGCGGCATCCCAAAAACCGATGGAATAAAGCTCACCGCCCCAATAGCCTTTTGGACCATCGAGGAAGTTTTCGATGACACCTTCGTTGATATCAAGCGGCTGCAGGTAGCCTGCCCACGCCCAATTGGGCATGACAGGACCATCAACGTCGAGGATGTCAGGCAGGTTGCCAGCGAGAGCCGCCGCGACAACAGAGTCGTTGTAGGATTCCTGCGGGAAGCTCTCGACGACAACGGTGTAGTCAGATTGGCTTGCGTTGAAATCGTCGATGATCAACTGCAACGCCGTAGATTCAGCTTCGTTACCAGCGCCGTGATACCACAGGCTCAGTTCGGTTTGCGCTGCGGCCATGCTGGCCCAGCTGACGGATGCCACAAGCGCTGCACCAAGGGTTGTTCCCAGTTTCATAGTGTCGTTCTCCCTATTGACGAAAGTTTGGTAATGGGTGTTGGCAGATCCTTTACGGAGCTGCCGGGATTGACCGGGCCGCCGACCAAGATCGGGTCGGTGGGTGCCTCTGCGGTGCCATTGATCATGCCGAGCAGCAGCTCTGTGGCGCGAATACCAATCGCGGCGTAGGGCAGCTCGGCTGAGGTCAATGTTGGGTAAAGTGTATCAGTGATCAGGCGGTGACCGTCATAGCCCGCGACCGACAGATCGTCGGGCAGCGACACACCACGACTGCGCAAAATGCCATAGGCGCGCATCGCCATGCGGTCGTTGCCAAAACAGATGACGGTTGGCGGTTCGGGCAAGCTGAGGACGCGGTCAATCGCGTCCCACAGCAGTTGAACGCCTGCATCATCATCTGAGTTTTCAATTTCCGCTGGCACCAAGAGGTTGGGGTCAAATTCGATCTTGGCGGACGACAAGGCATCTTTGTAACCCGAAATGCGCAGACTTGTCGCCTCGTGATGGGTACTCAGCGAGAGATAGGCAATTCGGCGATGCCCCTTCGCGATCAGGCTGTTCACCAAATTGACTTGGCCCTGATAGTCGTTCGGCAAGATTGAAGGCGTGCCTTGGTGATCAAAACAATTCGCCAAGACCAATTTGGTCGAAGGCGATACAGGCGGCAATGACACTTCGCGGTGGTGGTCGGCCACATAAAGCAATCCTTCGACGCGGTGCTCCTCAAATGTGCGGATCAGCTGCGGCACGCGGTCCATCTGCCCGCCGGTGTCAGCGATCAAAAGCGTTTTGCCGCTGGCCTCCATGGCGCGCTGGATACCCTGAACGATATAGAGATCAGGCAAGCCGGAGTTTTCGGACCGGTTAGGGGATAGCGAGATGGCACCCGTGATAAGCCCCACCAAGCCAGACTTATTCGACCGCATCGCCCGTGCCGCCGTTGATGGGACATAGCCCAATTCAGCGATGGCTTTGTTGACGGCGTCTTTTGTGTGCTTCTTGACCGGCGCATCGCCATTCAACACACGGCTAACCGTTTTGGGCGACACACCAGCCGCGCGGGCAACATCGTAGATGGTCGCCATGCCCAGCCCTCCCAAGCCGCGATGCTGAACGATAGAATCGCTCAACCTATAAATGACACCGATGTCATGACACCGATGTCATAGCCGTGTCAAACGCAAAATTGCCGCTCGAAAGCGCAAGGCAGGCGGGTTAGAAGAGGCTTGAAAGATTAGTCCCAATCCTCTTCATCTCACTCTGATGGGGGACTGTGGAACGCTGGAGTGGCCCAAAATGAAAGCAAATCTCATGTCCGCCCCAAAACTGCGCGTAGCACGCCCCACTGATAACATTGAGAAATTAAAGCCATTTTACATTGATGGATTGGGGCTACGCCTGCTCTCGGAATTTTCGGATCACGACGGGTTTTCAGGCGTCATGATCGGCGCACCAGATGCGACCTATCACTTTGAGTTCACACATTGCGCGGGTCATATTGCGGGGTCTGCCCCAACCCAGGACAACCTTATTGTGTTCTACTTGCCCGACGAGACGGCGTGGACTCGCGCCGTTATGCGCATGCAACAAGTTGGGTATGACCCGGTCCAATCGTTCAACCTCTACTGGGACCGTTTAGGGCGCACATTCGAAGACGCGGATGGGTATCGTGTCGTTTTGCAGAATGCCGAATGGGGCTAATCTGATCCCCAAAGTACGTCCGTGACCGCCGCCAAAGCCCGCTTCCACTACCAGTTACGTTTCGCTCCTGGTGCGACATCTGAAAAGCGACCATAAGCGATAGTCTCGGCAAGGTCGGCTTCGTCCGCGGTGTGTTAGTTCGACGACACCAAGATTGTGCAACTGCGGCGAATGACTGCAAAGCGGGCGGCCATCGCAGCATCGAGGTGACGTGGTCAATGACCGGTATGGGCCGATTGCGGCTGCCTGATTTTTATTGCAGCGTGATCAATATGTGTCGCCTTGCAAGAATTGAGCACAAAGGATTTCGCCATGTCCAACGACCCGCTTCTCCAGCCTTTTCAGCTCAAACACCTCACGCTGCGCAACCGCATTATGACGACCAGTCACGAGCCTGCCTATCCGCAAGACGGGATGCCAAAAGAACGCTATGCGGCCTACCACGCTGAACGTGCCAAGGCAGGTGTTGCGCTTGCGATGACGGCAGGATCAGCTGCAGTCAGCCGCGATAGCCCTCCCGTATTTAATAACATCCTAGCTTATAAGGATGAGGTTGTGCCGTGGATTCAAAACCTGTCTGACGCGGTGCATGAACACGGCGCGTCGGTGATGATACAGCTGACCCATTTGGGGCGTCGGACGGGTTGGAATAAGGGCGATTGGTTGCCGTCGGTGTCCTCCTCGAAGCACCGCGAGCCGGCGCATCATGCCTTTCCCAAGCTGATTGAGGACTGGGACATTGATCGCATTATCGCAGACTTTGCCGATGCTGCCGAGCGGATGAGGGCGGGTGGTATGGATGGAATTGAACTGCAGGTTTATGGCCACTTGCTTGATCAATTCTGGTCGCCGCTGACGAATGATCTGGTGGGGCCCTACGGCGCAGACACGTTGGAAAACCGCATGAGGTTCCCGCTTGATGTGGTCGAGGCGATCCGCAAGCGCGTCGGCGCAGAATTTATCGTCGGGCTACGCTTCACGGCGGATGAGGCGCAAAAGGGTGGCATCACGCCCGACGAAGGCTTGGAGATTTCCAAACGCATCGCGGCCACGGGTCAGGTTGATTTTCTGAACGTGATCAAGGGGCGCATTCATACCGATCCTGCCATGACTGATATGATTCCTATTCAGGGCATGAAGTCTGCACCCCATCTTGATTTCGCGGGCGAAGTCCGCAAG
Source organism: uncultured Paracoccaceae bacterium (assembly GCA_937931795.1). Taxonomy (GTDB): domain Bacteria; phylum Pseudomonadota; class Alphaproteobacteria; order Rhodobacterales; family Rhodobacteraceae; genus JALZWD01. Next base: position 6,199 of record CALHAP010000129.1, on the reverse strand, counting down.
GCCACAGGCATGCCAACCTTCCACGCGGCCCGTATTCCTGATGTAGCGACCGCGCGGCACGCGGTGCAGGCTGGCCTGCTTGATATGGTGGGCATGACCCGCGCCCATATGGCCGACCCGCATATTGTGCGCAAAATCATCGAGGGACGGGAGGATGATATCCGCCCTTGCGTTGGGGCGACCTACTGTCTTGATCGTATCTACCAAGCTGGAGAAGCACTGTGCATCCACAACCCTGCCACGGGCCGTGAATTGTCCATGCCCCATGATATTCCCGTGGCCGACATCCAGAAAAAAGTCGTGGTGATTGGCGCTGGCCCCGCTGGGCTAGAGGCCGCACGCGTTGCCGCTGAACGTGGCCACGATGTGACCGTCTTTGAGGCCGCGCCAGAGGCTGGTGGACAAGTGCGCCTCACCGCGCAGTCGCCGCGCCGCCGTGAAATGATCGGGATCATCGATTGGCGCATGGCGCAATGTGCTGCACGCGATGTGACCTTCCATTTCAACACGTGGGCCGAGGCCGGGGACGTGACCGCGTTGAACCCCGATGTCGTCATTGTCGCGACGGGGGGCATGCCGAACCTTGAGCTGTTCGAGCAGAAAGGTGAGCAGCCGCATGTTGTTTCTGCCTGGGATATCATCTCGGGCGATGTGAAACCCGCAAGTAACGTGCTGATCTATGACGAAAGTGGTGATCATCCTGCCTTGCAAGCCGCTGAAGTTGCGGCAAATGCGGGGGCTTCTGTCGAAATTATGACGCCGGATCGGACGTTCTCTCCTGACGTAATGGCGATGAATTTGGTGCCTTATATGCGCTCGCTTCAAGATAAGGATGTGACCTTTACGGTGACGCGCCGCCTGATGGATGTCGCCCGAAGCGGCAACACACTGACCGCGACGATTGGCACGGACTATAGCGAACACACTTATGAAACCGAGGTCGATCAGGTCGTCGTAGACTATGGCACCCTACCGTTGGATGATCTGTATTTCGACCTCAAACCATCCTCATCCAATTTGGGCGAAGTGGATTATGACTCGCTGATTGCTGGCAAACCTCAAGTTCTCAATCGCAACGAAGATGGCAAATTCAAACTCTTCCGCATTGGCGATGCCGTCTCCGCCCGCAACACTCACGCCGCCATCTATGATGCCCTGCGACTGGTAAAGGATATCTGATATGCGCAGCATCAAAACCATCCACGTCGTGTCCTGCCACGCCGAAGGCGAGGTTGGCGATGTGATCGTCGGCGGCGTCGCACCGCCTCCCGGCAAAACCCTTTGGGAGCAGCGCACATGGATTGCCAAGGATGAAACCTTACGCAATTTCATGCTGAATGAACCACGCGGCGGGGTGTTTCGCCATGTGAACCTGCTTGTACCTCCTGTGCATCCTGAGGCGCAGATGGGTTGGATCATTATGGAGCCCGAAGACACCCCGCCGATGTCCGGTTCCAATTCGATCTGCGTGTCGACCGTGCTTTTGGACAGCGGGATCATCCCGATGACCGAACCGATCACCGAAATGACGTTAGAGGCCCCCGGCGGGCTGGTCCGCGTGCGTGCCGAATGCAAGAATGGAAAGGCAGAGCGGATCACCGTGCAAAACCTGCCGTCGTTTGCAGGGGAAATGGGCGCATCGTTGGACGTGGAGGGCCTCGGCCAGATCACGGTCGACACAGCCTTTGGCGGTGACAGTTTTGTCGTCGTCGATGCAGCGGCCCTTGGATTTGAATTGGTAACGTCCGAAGCCAAAGTGCTGGCGGACCTCGGCGTCGCGATCACGAACGCGGCGAACGCACAGCTGACCTTCCATCACCCCGACAATCCCGATTGGCGGCACTTTTCGTTTTGTCTTTTTGCGGGGCCGATCACCCGTGCGGGCGGTCATCTGTCCACGTCTGCGGTCGTTGCCATCCAGCCTGGCAAAATTGACCGTTCGCCCACGGGTACGGCGGCCTCCGCACGCATGGCGCTGCTTCATGCGCGCGGTGATATGCAGTTGGGCGAAACCTTCACCGCCCGGTCCATCATCAATTCCGAATTCCACGGACGCATCGCCAAAACCACAATGGTAGGCGACACGCCCGCGATCATCCCCGAAATCACCGGTCGCGCTTGGATCACAGGCACGCACCAGCATATGCTAGACCCCGATGACCCATGGCCCGAAGGGTATCGCCTCAGCGATACATGGCCTGATCTAAAGAGGCGTTAAGACACAAGGTATTTATAATCTGGACCGACCGGCACTCCTACAACGTCATCTACATCTGACGCATCTAGCGCCGAGAATATATCGTTCCGAAAGACCAAGCGGCATGGCCGATGCAATGAATTTGGCCCTAACGCAATGAAAGATGTGTTGCACCTGCGGTCAGATGTTGCGGCGGTAAACACCAGAACTAGAAATGGCCGCTTCGTTTTAGGTTTTTCGATGCGGGCCTGTGCGCGACTTTTCGGCTTGTTGTGAGTGTGGCCCGCGTTGTGAAACATGACTAGGAGGAAGCCGTGGGGTCTGGGTGAGCCCTATGGGGAAAGCGTTGAGCGAACTCTGCGGTGATTGACCCAAGGTGTTGAGGTTGTTTGGTTCTGGAGCTGATTTGAGCTACTTTTTCTTCCGTTCGCGGGCCGCGTTTCGGCCAATTCGTGCCCATTGAACATTGTAAATTCAGCTTCAGACAGGCCGGTATCGGCCCGAAACGCGCTGCGTTTCAAGGTATGGCCATTGGAGAATGACGTGCGTCTCGTCATGCGGCGGCCTCTTGGGGTGGGGCGCGGGATTGCGGTTTCTGGCCGCGCCTGAAAGTCTCGATGATGCGCATTGCACCGCCACAGTCTGGGCATGGTTCTCGCCGTGTGAGTGGAACGTCTTCTGCGGCTGACGTATCTTCTTGTTTGGGGGGCTGTGCGGCAAGCAAAGCGCGCACTTTTGCGATGTTGGCTTTGCGTTGTGAACTGGACAGCAGCCCGTAATGTCGGATGCGATGGAACCCGTCTGGGAGAACGTGGATCAGAAATCGGCGGATGAACTCAACTGTTGCAAGGCGCATGGCGGACCGTTTGTCGCCCGATTTGACGCGATAATTTTTCCACTTGAACGTGACGGTGTTGGCATCAGCGCTGATCAGACGACTGTTTGAGATCGCCACACGGTGCGTATATCGACTGAGATAGGCCAGCACTGCCTCTGGTCCGCCGAAAGGTGGTTTGGCATAGACCACCCATTCTATCTTGCGCAGTGGCGCGAGATATGCGGCGAAGGCCTGCGGGTCGGACAGCCCGGTAAGATCACCGAAGAAGGACAATGCGCCTGCACGATGCAGAGCCAGCAATCCTTCGACAAACAAGCGTCGAAAGAGCCGTGACAGGACCCGAACATGCACAAAGAACCCCGGCCTACAACTGATCCAGCGGTTGCCACTTGGTGACAGGCCGCCACCGGGTACGATCATGTGAACATGGGCCCTCTCGGGATCATGCTTTGCACGACCCTGCCGGGTAATAGATGGTGGATCAGTGCCGAGCCCGTCGCGCCGAAGGCGCGCCCCATAGAATGAAAACGCACCTTTGGTGCGATGTATGCAGCACGCTGGTCATGCCGACACGCGCGCCGAGACGTTTGGGATCGGCTGCGATGGTAGAAACCGTTTGCGCTGACGCTTTGAACAGCAGGCCATAGATGGCCTTCTTGTTCCAGTATGCGATCTGCGCAATCTCAGCCGGTAGGGTGAAGACCACGTGGAAATACTCGACTGGTAGCAAGTCCTCGGCCCGGGCCGCCATCCAGTCACGTGCTGCTGGTCCCTGACATTTGGGGCAATGCCGGTTCTTGCAAGAGTTGTAAGCGATGTGCTGATGGTTACACTTGGTGCAAGCCGCCACATGCCCGCCGAGTGCCTCGGTTCGGCAGGCCTCAATGGAGGGCATCACTTTGAGCTGGCTGAAGCTGACATGGCCAGCATTGGCCAGTCGCCACGCGGGTCTATAACTTTGGAAAATATCAGCGATCTCCAGCTTGGATTTGGCCACGGGGCCGGGCCCTAACCCGGGCGGTGACGCAGGTTCTCGATGTTCAGATTTTTGAGCGCTTCAAACGGGCTGGGCTTCGCGCCAATAGTCGCGCAGCAAATCCAACAAATCCGGGGACAGCATCACCTTGCGATCCTTGCCCCCTTTGCCCTCATCAACGTGGATCAGCATCCGGTCGCTATCAATGTCGCTGACCTTCAGACTGCAGACCTCTGACGCCCGCAAACCGGCGCCATAGGAAATGCTCAACGCCGCGCGATATTTGAGGCCAGGTCCAGGGGCCGCCGCAATGATCTCAGACACCTCCTCGATACTCAGAACCGTCGGCAGGCGGCGTGGCTGCGTTCGGAACTGCATGTAGCGCTTCAAGTCTTCACGGTCGCAGGTGGTGCCGAACAGAAACCGCAATGCCATGATCCGCACATTGAACGTCGGCGGCGTGACTTCGGTATCGGTCATGTGGAGCTGATAGCCGCGCAGATCATCTGGCGTGGCCGTGTCCGGAGACCGCTTCAAGAACCCAGCAAAATGTTTGATCGCCGTAATGTGGGCCATTTGAGCTTTATCGCCCATCCCATGGATGCGCATATTTTCCATTGCCCGGCAGGGCATTGCGCAGCAATGTCCCGAGAGGGATCATCCGCTCACGCAGCGGGCTTGTCTTCTCCTATGTCACGGGAACCTCCTGTTTGACGATTGCTAAGCCCCAATCGTCAAACAGGTTCGCTAGATCTCAAAATGCACACGGCCAAAGTCAGCGCAGAACACCTGCAACAAGCGCCATTGCCGCGGCAGCGGCTTCGTCTAGGTCGTGTGCTGCAGTCCTCAAGCAACCCATTGATTTCGCAGACGTGGCGAATGACCGCTAAGCGGGCTGCGGATGCAGTATAGTAACCAATTGCTGAACGGCAGCTTTGGGCCGTCTATGACGAGGGCCGAGACCGTGGTTTGCAGATGCTGCGCCGCATCCGAGGTCTGCTGTGATTCCACTCTAACTGATGCTGCGCTATGCACGAATGTCGGCTTTGCCAAAGCGGTCTCGATATTCTGTTGGCAGCACTCCGAGCCGTCTTACAAAGCTTCGCCGCATCTTCTGCTCAGTCGTGAACCCTGACAGGTACGCGACCTCCTTAATCGACTTCATGCTTCCCTCCAAATACGAACGCGCGAGCGCAAGACGACGATCTTCGACAAAATGGGAGGGCGTCTTGCCAAACTCATGCCTAAATTCACGATGCATCGTTCGTTCTGTCGTTCCGGCAAGTTCTGCCATCTTTTTCACGCCCCATAACGCAGTCGGATCTTGTTCGATGTGACTGTATAGCTCCCCCAAGCGCTTGCTGGTTGCCGCTTGCGCCTTGAGGGGGGCGGAATATTGCGACTGCCCACCCTGCCGCTTCATGAAGACAACCATTTCACGGGCGACACTGAGTGCGACACGCCATCCATGGTCTGCCTCTACGAGCGAAAGGGCGAGATCAATACCTGCCGTCACCCCCGCCGAGCAATAAAACTTGCCATCATGGGTGAATATCTCATCCAGATGCCACTCGACTTTCGGGAACTGTTGAAGAGCGAGGTCGACACGCTCCCAGTGCGTGGTGGCCTTTTTGTTATCTAAAAGCCCGGCGGACGCGGTAAGTAGACTGCCCGAGCAGATCGAAACGAAGCGCTCGGTGTCCGGTTCTATCTCGGTAAGGAATTCCCGCAATAATGCATCGGTAAGTCGCTGATCAACGCCGGGGCCACCGGGAACAACAAAGGTATCCGCCCCATGAGGTCCGGCAAACGAAGCCTGCGCGGTGAGCGACAATCCGGTGTCCGTCTGAATGTCGTTGCCGTCTTTTGTCACGATTGAAATGGCATATGCCGTCCAGCCCAAAATCTTGTTCGTTGATGCGAACACTTGAGCCGGGCCAGCAACATCCATGAGAAGAACATCTTCGAAGCCCAGCATCAGCACGGAGTGAACGCGGTTTGTCTGATTTTGAATGTTTGGGATCATTTCAGACATCAGCCATGGCGCGTAGGCTTGTGTCAACTGAAAACTACAAAGCGAGAAAGTCACATGTCACGAACCATTATCTCGGACATTCCCGGTGTTCCTGCGTCGCCGTCCCCAATCTCTAACGCAGTGGTCGTGGGAGACACCTGCCACATCTCGGGC
>CALHAP010000128.1 GCA_937931795.1 uncultured Paracoccaceae bacterium | reverse complement strand
ATGGTTTTCCGTTCATCATTGCCGTGCGCGATCATACCAAAGCGTCGATCTTGGCCGCGTTTGAACAGCGGATCAGCAATGACCGCGAAACCGAATTTGCCACGGCCTGCGGACAGGTCGAGCGGATCGCAGAGCTGCGATTGCAACAGGTCTTTGCCACATGAGCGCGCGTATCAGACCCGAGCCTATGACCTGCGCGGATTTTGCCCCTTATGGCGATGTGATCGACACCACGGGCGCGCCCGATAAAATCATCAATCAGGGTCTGTGCGGTCGCTATCATGACCGCGCGCAAATGGATGTCTCAGACGGTCGCGCTGGTGTCAGCCTGTTTCAGGCCGAGCTGCGCCAATTGCCTCTGACCTTGGACATGGTCGAGCGGCACCCCGATGGCGCGCAGACGTTTATCCCGATGTCCGAGCATGGGTTTTTGGTGATCGTAGCGCCCGACGAGGGTGGTGTGCCGGGGACCCCCCGTGCCTTTGTCACAGCGCCCGGACAGGCGATCAATTATCACCGTGGCACATGGCACGGCGTTTTGACGCCGCTGGCAGGACCCGGATTATTTGCTGTCGTCGACCGGATAGGTCCGGGCGCAAATCTGCAAGAACACTGGTTCGAGACCCCGTTCACAATCGAGCCAGATCAAAACGCCACCGAGACGGGGGTCGGATAAGGCATATTCAATAGGGAAAATCACCATGGCCGATACTTCTATCGGGACGCCAGATCAGCTGCGCGACCCGAATTACACGCCTGCATTGCACAAAGCTGTGCCGCTGGGCATTCAGCACGTGCTGGCAATGTTCGTCTCGAACGTCACGCCCGCGATTATCATCGCAGGGGCTGCCGGGTTTGGGTTTGGATCAGACGCGGGCGCGCAGGGCTTTCCTGACATGACCTATCTGATCCAGATGTCGATGCTGTTTGCAGGCATTGCGACGCTGTTTCAAACCATCGGCTTTGGCCCCGTCGGCGCGCGTTTGCCGATTGTGCAAGGCACCTCATTCGCGTTTATCCCGATCATGATCCCGCTGGTGGCCGGCAAAGGTGTCGAGGCGCTGCCCGCTTTGTTTGGCGGCGTGATCATCGGCGGATTATTCCACACGGTGCTCGCGACATTCATCGGCAAAATCCGGTTTGCCTTGCCGCCGTTGGTCACCGGGTTGGTGGTCACAATGATCGGTTTGGCACTGGTCAAGGTCGGTATTCAATACGCGGCAGGCGGCGTGCCTGCGATCAACGCGCCCGAATACGGCAGCTTGCTCAATTGGTCGGCGGCGTTGGTTGTGGTCTTTGTGACCCTCGCGCTCAAGTTCTATGCGCGCGGCATGTTGGCCGTGTCAGCGGTCGTGATCGGTATTATTGTCGGCTACTTCTACGCGATGGCTATGGGCATGGTCACGGTCGAAGCGATCACCACCAGCTGGGATCGTGCAGCGCTGTTGCAGGTGCCAATGCCGTTCAAATACGGGTTCGAGATCAGCATCGCGGCCATCGTCGGCTTTTGTCTGATGGCCTTTGTTTCAGCCATTGAGACTGTGGGAGACGTGTCTGGCATTACCAAAGGCGGCGCAGGGCGCGAAGCCACGGATGACGAGATTTCCGGCGCCACCTATGCCGACGGTCTGGGGTCGACGGTTGCGGGTGTCTTTGGCGGGTTCCCGAACACATCGTTTAGCCAAAACGTCGGATTGATTGCGATGACCGGTGTGATGTCGCGCCATGTCGTGACCATTGGTGCGCTGTTCTTGATCGTCTGTGGCCTCGTGCCCAAGGTCGGCGCAATCATCCGCACCATTCCCATCGAAGTGCTGGGCGGTGGTGTGATCGTTATGTTTGGCATGGTGGTCGCGGCGGGTATTTCGATGCTGTCAGACGTCAAATGGAACCGCCGCAACATGGTGATCTTTGCCATCGCGCTGTCCATCGGTCTGGGTCTGCAACTAGAGCCGAAAGCGGTGCAATATCTGCCCGACACGCTGCGCATTCTGATGACATCGGGTCTGTTGCCCGCGGCCTTCATCGCCATCGTGTTGAACCTGATCCTGCCCGAGGATTTGGCAGGCGAGGCGACTGAGGAAGTGTCGGGTGGCATGTCTGGTCACGGCGGTGGATCGCTGGGCGGATAATCGCACCCAACCCCTAAATATTGAAATAGGCCCGGCATCGCTGCTGGGCCTATTTTTCATCTGATCTGCGGCGCGCTCAGCGGCATGTGCCGGTTCACGTCCTTATAGAGCAGATACCGAAACCGCCCTGGACCGCCCGCATAGCAGGCCTGCGGACAAAACGCGCGCAGCCACATATAGTCGCCCGCTTCGACCTCGACCCAATCGGCGTTCAGCCGGTAGGCGGCTTTGCCTTCCAGAACATAGAGCCCGTGTTCCATCACATGTGTTTCGAGAAAAGGAATAACCGCCCCCGGCTCGAAGGTCACAATCGTCACATGCATGTCGTGGCGTAGATCAGATGGATCGACAAAACGGGTCGTCGCCCATTTGCCATCTGTGTCGGGCATCACGGTGGGCGCAATGTCGTTTTCATTGGCGATCAGAACCTCGGGCGCATCCAGCCCCGGCACGGAGTGGTACGCCTTTCTGATCCAATGAAAGCGCAGCATCTTGTCGGTCGTGTTGTGCAGCGTCCATGGCACACCGCAGGGCAGATAGGCGTAACCCCCTTCGGTCAGCGCGTGGGTCTGTCCGTTCACCTGCAATGAGGCTGTCCCTTCGACGACAAACAGCACCCCTTGCGCCGCTGGGTCGGTTTCGGGCGAGGTTGATCCGCCCCCCGGTGCGACCTCCATGATGTATTGCGAAAACGTCTCGGCAAAGCCGCTCATCGGGCGCGCGATCACCCACAGCCGTGTCTTGTCCCAAAAGGGGAGAAAACTGGTAACGATATCGCGCATCGTCCCCTTTGGGATAACCGCATAGGCATCGGTGAAAATGGCCCGGTCTGTCAGCAGTTGCTCTTGGGGCGGATGCCCGCCCTTTGGTGCGTAATATGTAGCGACCATTCGGCCCCCTTAATCAATGATTTACCCCATTATGCGCAGGGGCGGGCGTCTGTGCCAACCACAATCCACGGACAGCACCTTTCGCAAGGGTTTGATAATCGAACGCGCTGGCGCAGGGCTGCATGACTGTGTATCGCGGATCTGTTCCCAAACAGAAAGTCCCTGACCATGACCCCCGCCGCCCGCATAAACGCCGCGATTGACCTGGTTGACGGAATTTTGGGCGGTGATCTCGCGGACCGCGCCCTGAACCTTTGGGGCCGCAAGAACAGATATGCCGGGTCCAAAGATCGCGCCGCGATTGCCGACATCGTCTATGATGTTTTGCGGCAAAAGCGCAGCTGTGCCGCAATGGGCGGCGGGCAGGATGGGCGGGCTTTGCTGATCGGGTATTTGCGCGCTAACGGTCAGGAACCGGGGGATGTTTTTGGCACCGGGACCTATGCTCCACCCGCGCTTACCGATGCAGAAGCCGTAGCGCATGCCGCCCCTGACCCCGACAGCAGTGCAGGCGCTGATATGCCCGATTGGCTGTGGCCAGATCTGTGTGCGTCATTGGGCACGGATGCGGTCGAAATCGCGCAGGCCATGCGGGGTCGCGCGCCCGTGCATCTGCGCGTCAACTTGGCCAAAACGAACCGCAACGACGCCGTGGCGACATTAGCCGCCCAAGGGATCATAGGTCATGCGCAGGCCCTGTCACCGACCGCGATTGAGGTCACCGACGGCGCGCGCAAGATCAAACACGCGCAGGCCTATCTCGACGGATTGGTCGAGCTGCAAGATGCCGCCTCGCAGGCTGTTGCCGATATGGTGCCCCTGCGCCCCGGTGCGCGGATGCTGGATTTTTGTGCTGGTGGCGGTGGCAAGACGCTGGCCGTGGCGGGTCGGGTGGCGGGCGTGTTCGCGGCGCATGACGTGCAGCCGGGCCGGATGAAAGACATCCCCGCGCGGGCCGCGCGGGCAGGGGTGGCGGTGGACCTGCTGGATCTGTCGCAGGTGAAAAACGCCGTACCCTATGACACCGTTGTGATAGATGCGCCGTGTTCTGGCAGCGGCTCTTGGCGGCGCGACCCGCAGGGCAAATGGCTGCTGACGCGTGATAAGCTGGACGAGACTATCACCCTACAGCGCGATATCCTCGCGCAATGCGTGCCGTTTGTGGGGGACGCAGGCCATCTGGTTTACGCCACCTGTTCATTGCTGGCGGGCGAAAATGCCGATCAAACGGCTGGGTTTTTGGCCACACACCCTGATTTTCACCTGCGAGAAGAGCGGCAGTTTACCCCTCTCGACGGCGGAGACGGATTTTACTGTGCGGTTTTGCAGCGCGGCTCATAAGGCGTAATTGAAGGGTTAACAGGATGCAGACGCCGATCTGACACAGCAATTTCGCGGCGAGCATTGCGGCCAGATCACCCGATGGTGCAGACACGACTGAGATCATCAGCACAACCTGCACCACAGCCCCTGTGACAACCGTGACCACCCCAGCGCGCTGTCCGCGTGCCATCATGAAGGTGGCGATCAGGTAATTGACCGTGAACACCACGGCAGCGGCAGCCGCCCAGATCAGATAGGGTGCGGCAGCGGCATAATCAGGCCCCACAAGCAGGCTGAGCAAATGCGCGGGGATGACCAGTGACAGCGACAGCACCACGGTGGAGACGACGGCCAACAATCCCGCGATCACCGCCACGCTCGCGCGAAAGCTGCGGCCTTCGCGTAGCGCGATCACGACAGACGGCAACAACACGCTGGCCAGCGCGAAACAGGCGAAAAATTGGATCCGTTGGAACAGCGACAGGGCGGCAACATAGCCCGTTTCCGTGTCGCTGAGAAACCGCGTGGCCAAAAAGATATCGCCATCCAATGCGGCCACTTGCGCCATCTGCAACAGAGCAAACGGCAGGGCGGCAAGTCCCAATGTCGTGGCAATAGGACGCAGATTGACTGTGGGCACGGTTGGTTGTGGCAGCACGTTGATCAAGACCGCCCATCCCGCGATGATCGACAACCCGATGGCGGCCACAACGCCCTCGATGCCCAGACCAAATTGCCACGCCAGCATGCCGCAGCCCAGACGCACGGCCATTTCGATATTGGCGGAATAGACGATTTTTGCGCTGTCCAATTGCCCCAGTGCCACCCCACGCAGGATATTCAGCGGCGCACAAAAGGGGATTGATCCCAGTAAAATGAACAACAGATAGGGTGAACCGAGATCGAGGCGCGTATTGAGCGATCCTGCATAGAGCGCAATGGCGACCACCGGCAACGCCAGCCATAGGGCTGCAAAACTGATCTTGTTTATCCGGGCGAGGGCCTGAGTTGTCCGCACGGTCTCAGACAGGCTGCCTGCGGCGATCTGATGGCTAACGGCTGACCCTAGGGCGCCAAATACACCGAGAAGCGCGAGCTTGATCGTCAAAACCACGGCCAAGTCGCCAAACAGTTCCGGTCCCATCCAACGGCTGAAAATCATGTTGAACACCAGGTTTCCGACATTCACGAAATTGGACGAGACAAAGATGATCAACGCAGGGCTGGCGCAAAGAGCAAGCAGACCCGCGATTTTGGTGGATGCATGTGATGTGAAGCCTTGCATCTCAAGCGGCCTTCGACTGTAGGACGAGGGGGCGCGCAGTTGGTGACAGTGACCGGGCCTTTGCAATGTATCGTTGGGCGATCAGGCGCAACATCTGCACCCCACTGCGCGCAATGGCGCGGCCTGACACTTTGGACCCTTCAATCTCGTGCCATTCGGCCAGTGGGGCCTCGTAAAAGCACCGCTCGGGGCGCGGGGTGGCAGAGGCGATGCGCGTGAACAGTTCGACGTCAAACAACCAACCCGCGGTGAACGGTGCGGCCAATGCTGCATTTAACGCAGGCGTGTTGCGCAGCAGCTTTGCGCCGCATTGCGTGTCGCCGATCGGCAAACCAACCGCCAGACGTGCGAGACCCGCACAGATCCGCGACACAGCGCGGCGCGAGACGGTGCGATTGATCCGGTGGCCCAATAGCTGACGCCGCGCGCCGAACACAACCGTCACCTCGGCGTAACGATCAAGGACGACCTCAAAATCCGCGATGGCGTCGAGCGGTGTGGCGAGATCCGCGTCCCAATAGCCAACCACCTCGGCACCGATGCGACAGGCGTGCTGCAATCCTGTCCGTACAGCCTCTGCCTTGCCCGCGTTTTGGCGGGCGTTGATCACTTCAATCTGGCGAGGGTTCTTCAGTTGAAGTTTCAACAGCAGGCGCAGTGTCGCATCGGTGCTGCCGTCGTTGACGAAGACGAAAGACAGGTCTGGCGCACCAGCCAATGTCTTGAGGAAAACGTCTCCGGTCAAGCGGTCCGCCTCGTTGTAGCAGGGCACAACGATCACCGTTTTCGCGGTGGTCACCATGGAAGGACGGAGGTTTTCGTTGGCAGTGTTAAACGTGGTCATAATGGTCATTGCAGCACTCGCTTGTTTGATGAGACCTGTATGACCGGGGGGCCTGTGCCGCGTCTTGGTGCCCAAAGAATACATGCTCGAACAATGGGGTATGGCAGGCATCCAAAGGCTAGGCACGGGTCTCGGGTGAGACATCGCGGGGTGCAAAAGAAAACGGCGCGCCTCGGTTGAGACGCGCCGCTATACCTTTGGATATGTGCCGGTTTTACGCGGCAGACGTGCGCCCCTGCGGGGCCTGTGCGTGCGTGGCGGCCGCGACCAATTGGCGAATGTGAAAATCAATGACCTTCTCAAACGGAAATCCCATCGCGGCTGTGCGGTTGTTGTCGACCATGCGTTGCGATGTGTCGGTATCAAGCAGCGCCTGCTGCATTTGTACGGCCATGTCATCGGCATCCTGGGCCGCGTAGTTCACGCCCGTGATCCCTTCGTCTTCGCAGACATCGACAAAATCCCCTATGCGCGGAAAGACCGGCACGGTGCCGTAGCACGCCGTCTGATGCAACACACCCGAACTGCCTGTCGTGGCGCTGTAGTCAAACACGCTGAGCCGGGCCTCGCCAAAGAAGTCAGGGATCGCGTCTTCGGCCACATAGCCCGCAAAAACAACCTGCGCATCATCGTGGCGGCGACGTGCCAGATTGTCCAAATAGCCCGGCGTGTTGGGGTGATCTGATCCACCGATGTGCAATTCCAGATCGTCGTGGCCCGGCGTTGCGCGCAAGATATCAAAGGCTGCAAGCAGCGTTTCAAGGCGCTTATAGGTGCCGAACTTGCCCATGGTCACGATCCGCCGCGCGCGATCTGCCAAGGGTTGCAGATCTGTGTGCCCCACATCGAACGTGCCATGCGGGACCAGATGCACTGCGGCGCGGGGATGCTTGGCGTGCAGGGCATCATAGTAGCTGCGCAGGGTTACCGTCAGATAGCTCGATGACAGCAGCGCCCGCGTGATCACGCGCGCGCCCAGTTTCACCGCCATTTGCCGCAGAGGTTTCCCTTTGAGGAGCGTTTGATCGAGGTCCACGCCGTCCACCATGTTATGCGCGATCACACCGCTCGGCGTGCCGCTGATCTTGGCTGCCATCGGCGCGAGCAGCCCCAATGCAGCGGGTGCTTCGCTATCGCCAAACGTCGCCATTTGCAGGTTCCAAATCACGCCATCCGTCTTAACCTCATGAAGGTTGCGCAACAGTTTGGGCAGGGTTGATAGGCTGTTAAACGACCAGCAGCGCTCGACCCGCACCTTTGGGCCCAAATCCAGCTCGGGCATGTCTTGGTCCAGCGTATCGGCCAGAACGATCACCTCGCCCACATCTGCCCGCGCGGCCAGACCTTTGGCCAGATGCAGACCGTATTCATTAAGGCTCTGTTTGCCGGGCGGGAAGGCAGAGACGAGGGCGATGCGAAGCGGGCGTGTCATGATCTATCCTAACAGTTGAAACTTAGGATCGGTGTACGGCATTGCGGGTACCTGTGGGGAGGTCAGGGGGCATAGGCGACGGGGCTATTGGGTCAGCTCCGGTATACGAAAGGATAGCCGCACCTATGGGGTCAACAATCTGCCAAAGGCTTGTCTGACAACCTCGGCGGCGGGTTTGTCGATCCCGCCAGCGGTCAGCACACCAAACCGCTCTTGCAACCGCTGCACCCAAGGCGAGCTGCCAACAGCGGTGCCATCCACATCCGGGAAATCGTAGAGCGTCCAAACAAAGAGACCCTCAGCCCCGCCAAGCGCGCGCATCCGCGCGTCCAGATCATCCGCTTGGGCGGTCAGCGAACTGGGCATGCCCAGACCCGCATTATAGGACGTCACGCCGATTTCAGTGATCATCACGGGCCGCTCGGTTGCGGCCTGCACCGCCCTCAACCGGGCCTCGGCCGTCTCGATATCCGCATAATCGTGGTAGGTGACGACATCCATCAGGCCGTCCAGCTCGTGGGCCGCATCCGAGCTGGACCAACCGATTGTGATCGGCATCTCGGGCGCTTGGACCCGCGCGAGCGTTGTCATCGCGGTCAGCCACGCGAGTATTTCTGGCCGACCGTGGGCTGCAAAATCCAGATCAGGCTCATTCTTGATATCGAGCAACGTGACGGCGGGCGATGCGGCGAGGACAGGCAAGACCGCTTGGATCGTCGCAAAATCCAACCCCCAGCCTGCGGGATCAAAAGTCGATTTGAGATCAAACAATGTGGGCACCACATGCAGCTCAGCCTGCTCTGCGAGGAACAGCAAGGTCGACAAACGGTTGAGCGCGTCTTGCTGGGTATCGGTATCCGCAAAATACTCTGCCGTCAGGAAAACACGGACCGCATTGCCACCAAGCGCTCTGATCTGTGCGAAATCCTGCGCAATGACCTCTTCGTCAAACGAGGGCCAAAAATCGCGCCACGGTGTCGCCGCCGGGTAGTAGTTCACCCCTGCCAACGTCGGGCCGCTCCAGCCTGCTTGCGGGGCCACAACGGGTGTGGCCGCTTCGCGTTCATGCGCATAGATCCGCCAGCCGTTGGTCTCATTCATCAATGTCGTGATGGCGCGGTCTTCGACCAGCTCGAAATACGCCAGATCGTCGCCTTGGGCCAAATAACGTGCGGTCAGCATCGTCACCTCGGCCTGAAACACCGACCCATCGAGATGATAAAACTGCGGCTGCGCCTCTTGCGCGAGGACGATCATCTGCCCTCCGTGTGCCGCATCTCGGACCGACTGCTCTGCACGTTCTTGAGCCACACCACTAAAACTGTCGCGCAAGATCGCCGGGTCTTGCGTGTCTTGGGCCACCGTCAGCGCATACCACGCTTGGGTCATGGCCAACCCCAACGTGCCCGCATCTCCGGGCGTGAAAGCGCGCACCAGATCAGTGTCCGCGTCGCGCCACGTGACATGGTTGGGCCGCTCGCTGAGGCTGTCGAGCGCATCGGCGATATACTGGTAGGTCACGGTCCGCGTGTTGGCCTTGGTCAGCCCCGCAGAGGCCATCCACAGGACACCGCCGACAAAAGCCACGAAAACGATCATAAAGCCTAGGATACGGGTCATTCTGCCCCCCGCAGTGTTGCGTTCAAGGGGGGCTGTGCCACGCTGACTTGGCGGGTGATTTTGGTGTCCGAGAGGGTGAGCGTCACATCAAACGGGCCGCTCTGGGGGTCCAGCAGAAACACAAACGCCGCATATCCATCAAGCACCCAGCCTTGGGCGGGTTGCATCGCCCCATCGCCGCCCATGATCTCTATCGCGAGGGCCGTGCCATCGGGGACAAGGTAGCCTTTGTCGGTGGCCATTGGTCCCACGCGCAGATGGGTCGCATTGATCTCAGCTTCGCTCCAGATCAAGATATCGCCTGCGTCCGTGACCACCATCGGCTCGACGTCGAACGACAGCCCCCCGGCACTGGTCCCCGCCAAGGCCATCTGCCCCGCGACATTGCCTGTTATCGCGCGCGCGAGCAGCGTGCTTTGCGCGGTTGCGTCGCGCACGACCGAGGGGAGAAATGTGGCTGTGCCCGCTCCGTCGCGCAAAAAGATACTGACCCCC
Organism: uncultured Paracoccaceae bacterium; assembly: GCA_937931795.1. Taxonomy (GTDB): domain Bacteria; phylum Pseudomonadota; class Alphaproteobacteria; order Rhodobacterales; family Rhodobacteraceae; genus JALZWD01. The sequence goes on along the minus strand of CALHAP010000128.1, from coordinate 22,513 downwards.
ACACCGTCATCGACCGGGTTGCCATAGGCATCGACCAGTGGTTCGCTCGCAATCTGTCCAAAGGTTTCGGGCAAAATGCGCCCGTCTTGCGCGATAAACTGAGGTTGCACCGTCGCCAAATGAGCGGTCACGCGGTAGTCGGCGCGGGCCGATTGGACGCCCCCCACCTCTGCGCCTGCCAGAAACACGCCAGAGCGCGGCGGCGGGGTGAACAAAGTATCGACGATGCCCCGCGTCGTTTCCGCAGGCAGTCCTGCCCCATATCCCAAAGTGAACTGCGCCTGCGCCCCATCCAGCATATTGCCGTAGATATCCAACCCCAAAGCCACCGCATGGCCGGGTTCGATCCCGGCCACGATGCTTTTGGGGCCGACAAAGAGCACGGTGGCCTCCGCTGGTCCTGCGGTCTGCACGACGTCTTCGCCCGTCGATGATCCACGCAGGCCTGCCCAGTTCGCCCTGTCGCCCAAGTGCGCGGTCGGCAGGATGCCAAAGGCGTCGGTTGCGGCCTCTTGCGCGCAGACCCCGTTGGCCATGACGCCTGCTAAGATGATGGTTCTGATCATTGCGCGTTACTCCAATGGGTCGTGGGTCATGGTCGAGATGTGCAGCCTGAGGGCGGAAAATCCGGGGATGTCATCCAGCGGTAGGGTGCCCACCCGGTGCGAGGGCAATACGGTGTCCGCCTGCTGCGTGCTGCCGTTGACGATGATCGTATCGCGCGCCACTTCGGCCACGACCGCAATCGCATCACGGCGAGGGAAGGCCATATGCAACGCGGCACTCTGGCCGGGATACATATTGGTCTCGACATAGCCCGCCTGCGACCAGACAGCGGCACCAGCTTCGTCATATAAGACCGCGACCACCCGCACGATGGTGGCACTCTCAACTCCGTTGTTGACGGCTGTTGCCGTGAGGACCGGCCCCGCATCCGACATCACAACGCGGATGCCATTGAGCGACACCCCCCGGTACAGATCAGCGCCCGCGACCAAGGCCCGCCCCGTCACGCTGGCCGATGTCGGGGCCGCGTCCAAGGTGGGCGGTATCCACATCGTGGGGTCAAACTGGCCCGTGGCTGCGGCGTCATCCAAGGACAGCACATCGTCGAAATCAATCCGAAACCCAGCTGTTTCTGCTGGCAGCAGGCGTTGGCCGTTCACGACACCAGCGGCTTGGCGAGTGTCATGCGCATCGAGGTCGGCAAAAAGGCTGACATAGGCCGGATCATTGTCGGCGTTCGTCACTTCGCCCACGATGGAATATCGACCGTTGTGTTCGACCAGCCGCGCATCCCCCAGCACAATACGGGGGCGGTCCAGCCTGTCGCGGTGCAGATCGGTCTCGGGGCGCGGTTGCCTGCGGCCAACGACATTCCACACGACGGATGTGTCGCGTTGCAGGCGGACGGGGGTTTGCGTGGCGGCCAGTGTGGTGGGCGCAATATACCACGCGCCATCCCGTTCAACGGTGCGCAGGTCGAACACCTCGGTCTGGATGTTCAGCGAGGTCAGCCAATCAAGGCTTACGCGCCAATCCATGCTGGCCGCCGTCCCCTCTTGGAACACCACACGGGTGTCGGTCAGTTTGCCGTAGGACGCCACCAACCCACCACGCCACCGCCAGCCGAACATAACGTCTTCAAAGGGGGGTCGTGTCTTCGGGTCCATCAAAGCGTAGGCCTCGTCGAAGCGGCGAAAATCGAGATGGTCGAAATACGTGGTGACGATGTCTTGGGGGGCGGGCGTTTTGGATAGTTCTTTACTCAACGCATAGGCGAACCACGCAGCCGCTGTGACCGCGCTAAGGCCGAGGGCTAGGACTATGAGGCGAACGCGGGCCGGATTGGCAAATTGCGCGCGTGAGGCCATCAGCGGGCGTGGCTCCATCTGGTAGCTGCCAAACCCACGCCCGGATGCCGCGATCAAAAAGATGATAGCTGCCAGTCCCATCGCCAGCGGCGGGATCGTCCCCCACATCAGCCTTTGCGTGGCGGGCAGGCTGCGACGGGGCTGCAACACCGGCAAGGGGGCGACATCGGGGCGTTCCCACACGGTTACCCCATTGGACAAGCGGTTCAGGCGCGTCCACCCGGTGAAATGCAAGAGCGGGTCGTAGAACGCGTCATTTGAGAAGACGAATTTCAGATGGTAGCGATCCGCGTTCTCCAAGAATTGTTGCAACGATCCTAGGCCCGGCACGCCGAGGTATTTCGCGTTCTCCAGCCGTTCGACCGAAAACCGCGTCATATCGGGCAATCTGCGGGCGGAATGGTAATTGCCATCGACCGATTGCGCGGTGGTCTGTGCGGCCAGATAGGCAAATTGATCACCAAACCCCAATGTCAGATAGCGCCAGCGATCATGCTCGTCCTCGGACAGAAACTTGGCAATCGGGCCGGGGTCGATGAAGCGGGGCTGCGTCGGCTGCAAGGTGGGCAAGATCGCGATGAACACGGCCACAACCGTCATCGCAGCAAACAGACCGCCGACGATCAGGCGATGCACGCCTTTTCCGAACGCCGCAATCACACTTCGTCGCGACCGGCCGTGCAGCAGCCCGTCGATCATATGGCCTGTAAACGGTAGGATCAGGATGGTGGCCCAAAAGGTGAACCGATCAAGCGTCAGGATATCAAACGCCCCGCCCAATATGGCGCGCGGGATCGGTGTTGTGCCGCCCGTGCCCAGCACAAAGCAGACCAGCACCATCGACCCCAGCGGCCACAACCGCGTGGTCAACGTCTTATAGAGGACAAATGGCAAGAACAGGATCGTCACGCCCCAAGGCAGCACAAAGAACGCCAGCCCCAGATCGGGCCGCTCGATAAAGCTTTCGCGGCTGCCATGGGGGATCGACACTTGGGTGATCGGATCACTGACCGACCAGACCCAATAGGGCCAGACCGTCACGACAATTGCGAGGATCATAAGCCCTGCAAGCAGCAAACCCCGCACAATTGGCCAGAAAAACCGACGCAGCCACGTAAGGCGTGCGGGGCCAATGGGGACAACCTCGTGGACGCTCCGCAAGGCTTGGACGGCGAGGGGGATCACGAACAGGACGCTGCCAAAGATGGTCGTGACATGATGGGCTGCTGTGGTGGCTGCGGCGAAGATGACCGCTGCAAATAGGTTCCAAAAGCTGCCGTAGACGATCCAGCGGTAGACGAACGGCAGGCCGTTGAGGAATATCCCTAGGGAGCAGATCGTGGGCAATTGCCCGAACAGATGGATCGTCTCCGAGATGGAGGAGGCCAGCGTCGTAGCAATCGCCGCATATCCCGCAGCCCGAGGCATTACCCACAGCAGCGAGAAACGGTAGACCCCGATAATAAGAAGAAACAGCCCCGCCAATTGCACGACAACAAAGGCCGCGCGCAACGGCAGGATGTGCATCAAGGCCGCAATCGACATATGCGTGCCGGGTGGATAGCTGGTGGTGGAAAATCCAGTGTACCACCGCGGTTCCCAAGTATCGAACCAACTGCGGTGGTAGCTGTCACCAAAAAACATATGAATAAAGGCGTCGTAGGTGTTGCCGTGGGTGAAGGGCAGCAACCCGCCGTGGAACAACAATGCGCCGGCCAAGGCCACGAACAACAATCGCAATCCGTCGCTCGGCGGTGCTTCGGTCTCAGATAGGTTTGGGGTGGATGTCATATTGTGCGGGCTCATGCTGAACCACGCGGCCTCAGACCAAATTCCGCTCTTTGGCGATCATCGCGGCATGGGTGCGATTGCGGGCCTCTAGCTTGCGGCTGAGGGTTTTGACATGCAGCTTGATGGTGACTTCTTGTAGGTCGAGATCGCGGGCGATTTCCTTGTTGGACTTGCCCTCGCACACCCCGTGCAACACGGCCGTTTCGCGTTCGGTCAGATTTCCAACGGTCTTGTCTTGGGCTTGCTGCATGAACTCGAACGGCGCATAAACCTCGCCCATCGCCATGAATTTCACCGCACTGACCATAGATTTCGAGCCGAGCGTTTTGGGCACAAACCCCATCGCCCCCGCCTCAATCGCGGCCTGTGCCACCGATGGCGTCGCAGTGCCAGACAGGATCGAGACAGGCACTTTGCCAACCGCTTCTTTCATCCGTGCCAGACCCGCGAGGCCGTTCATTCCGGGCATGTTGTAATCGAGTAGGACCAGATCAAAAATGTATTCGCCCTTTGTAGCGACGAGGGCCTCGTCCAATGTCGCGGCGGTTTCGACGGCGGTAATACCATCGGAATTGGTCAGAAACGAAGCGATCGTTTCGCGTACAAGGTCATGGTCGTCTGCAACAAGTATTCGCATTTCAAATCTCCAGTCCCCCACATAACGCTCCGCCAATAACAGCGATCTATCGTAAGAATATGGTCCCAAAACGGCGCTGTTTCAGATTGAACAATGCACCTTTACCAAGTTTTCGCTAAATCATTCTCGAACAGTCTTTACGTCCGCGCAAATGATCGAAGGCACAGCCTTGGCGTCATCGGAGCATAGCAGCTATCCTTTCGTATAGGGGAATATTCCTCTGCACACATACCATCGACATGATCTCGTGTTAGATAGGGGGAGGTCAAATCAACCACCGTAGATCAAAAGGGTCTTGCAATGTTCCTTCATCCTGCCCCCGCCATGTTCGGTCTCGCATTTGGGATCGTCGCGAGCATGGCCCCGCTTGCGGCCAGCGCTGAAACGCTGCTCACGGTGACCGCCCAAGACGAGGTGACGACTTATGAGCTTGCGGATCTAGAAGCGCTGGGCGCGGTCACGATCGAGACGGAAACGATCTGGACGGACGGCCCGCAAACATTCACCGGCGTACCTCTCGCGCAATTGGTCGCGGCGTTAGAGGTCGAGGACGGGGTCATTTTGGCCTCTGCGATCAATGATTATACGGTTGAAATCCCGGTTTCTGATGCGGTCGAAGGCGGCCCTATCATTGCCTATTTGAATAATGGTGACGCTATGTCTGTGCGTGACAAAGGTCCGCTTTGGATCGTTTATCCCTACGACAGTAATCCTGAGTATCAGGCCGAGCTGATCTATTCCCGAAGCATCTGGCAGCTCGACCGCATTGAACTGAGCGACTGATGCCACCCGACGGTTCTGCAAATACCAAATACTCTCGCAAAACCGCCACTCACGGGATGCGTCGAACCAGATGGTTCGGCGCATTCACTGCGTTTGCGGTCTTTGCGGCCTGTGCTGTGGGTATCTATTTTCTCAGTGCCGATGCCCGCCGTGAAATCAATGCGTTGGCCACGGCCAATGCTGACAGCACGCAATGGGCGCTCGCGCAATCCGAGGTTGAATTGCTGACCCTTTTGTCCGAGGTGCGCCGCGATGATCTGGATTCTGACGCACAAGCGGCCGCAGTGCGTCGCCGGTTTGACGTGTTTTATTCACGTTTGAAAACCATGCGCGAGAGCTCGGTTCTGGACGGTTTGCGGCAAGAGGGCGATGTTGACGCCGCATTGTTAGGGATCGCTGATCGCTTGGACGCAATGATCTTGACTATTGATGGCCCCACGCAGGGTTTGATCAGCGGCCTGCCGTTGTTGGCCGCCGAGATCGAAGAGGCGCGCCCGCAGTTGCGCGAGGTCTCTATCGCCGGTGTCGCTTATTTTTCGCATCTGTCGGATGATCAGCGCGCGCGTGTGGCCAAGGCGCTGTTTCGCCTCGGTCTTTTGACCTTTTTGCTGGTCGCCGCTTTGTCTGCCGTTGTTCTCGCACTGGTGAAATCTTACCGCTCGGCGACCAAGGACAGTCGCGAAAAAGATGACGCGCAACGGCGCATGTCGGGCATTGTGTCCACGTCTCTTGATGCCATTATTGTGGTCGATCTGGACGGCAATGTGATCGAATATAACCAAGCCGCCGAGCGCATTTTCGGCTATACCCGCGACGAAATTCTCAATCAAAAGATGTCGGACAAGATCGTGCCGGACAAATATCACGCCGCCCATGAAACCGGGATGGCGCGCTATATTGAGACGCATGAAAAGCGTGTCGTCGGGCAGGGGCGTGTGCAGTTGGAAGCAAAGCACAAAACCGGGCGGGTTTTTCCTGTCGAGTTGTCGATTTCTAGCGCGGATGGGCCAGATGGCGAGATATTTATCTCCTATCTGCGCGACATCTCGACCCGGATCGCCAAGCAAGAAGAGCTGGTCAAAGCCCGTGATGACGCCGTCGCCGGTGAACGCGCAAAAGCTGATCTAGTCGCGGTCATGAGCCACGAGATGCGCACCCCCCTCAACGGGATCGTCGGTGCGCTGGAATTGCTGAAAACAACCGAGCTGGACAGCACTCAATCCAACATGACTGACGTCATGGGAACCTCGGCCAATATGCTGTTGCAGCACGTCAACGATGTGCTCGATATGTCCCGCCTCGAAGCTGGCGCCGCCGAGATCATCAAACGCCCCTTTGACCCTGTTGCCGTGACAAAAGAACTGCTCAACAGCCTTCGCATGTCTGCCCAAGATCGCGGCAACACGCTTGAATTGACCGTTGTGACAACGGGGTTCGATCTGGTGTTGGGGGATGCGGGTAAGCTGCGCCAAATTCTGACCAATCTGGTCGGCAACGCTATCAAATTCACCAAACACGGCACCATCGCGGTCGAGATCGAACATCACCGGGCTAATGCGACGTGGGAGCTGCGTGTCGCGGATGAGGGCATTGGCATCTCGGATGAGGATCAGAGCAAGATTTTCGAAGATTTCATCACCCTTGACCCATCCTACACGCGCGCGCAGGAAGGCACCGGGCTGGGTCTGGCGATTGTGCGACGTTTGGTCGAACATTTGGGCGGTGAGATCGGCGTGGAGAGCGAACAAGGGGCGGGGTCGGTCTTTTGGGTGCGGCTGCCAACGCATGTGAAATTTGATCCCATGGCCGCAGCGACCAATAGCATCAAAAAGAGCCGGTCATATGATCACAGCGAGACGCATAGCGCGCTGTCCGTCCTGCTGGTCGAAGACAACGCCATCAACCGGGTCATCGCGCGCGAAATGCTGTCCAAGCTGGGCCACACCTGTATCGAAGCCCACAACGGGTCCGAGGCCGTGGAGCTTGCGAATATGCGGGTGTTTGACGCGGTACTGATGGACATCAGCATGCCCGATATGGACGGTGTCGAGGCCACCAAGCGGATCAAATCCTCTGGTGGCCCGAACGCCCGCACGCCCATTTTTGCGGTGACCGCGCATGCCATGCCAGCTGATGTCGCCCGCTTTACCACTGCCGGGATGCAGGATGTTTTGGTCAAGCCAATCAGTCTGGACAGGCTCACAGATTTGCTGTCGGGCGAAGCACCGAAACGCCAAAACAACATCGTAGATAATCAGCTTTGGGACGATGCTGCGGTACGTGAGCTGTCCCAATCGCTCGGCCCCGACAAACACCAAGATCTGATGGCTCTCTTCGTGGCGGAAATGGACGCAGCCTGCGAAACCACCTTCGCCGCGCCTGATATCCTAGACGCGGCAGCGCTTAAACCCGCCGTCCATAAGCTCGCAGGCTCGGCATCGGTGCTGGGTGCGACCCAGTTACGGGCGCTGTTGCACGACATCGAAGCACGCTTGGACGCGGGTGATCACGCCGGTGCGACGCAATCCTACCGCAAAGTCACCGCCTGCTGGACCAAAACCCGCGACCTGCGGCCCGCCCCCTGAAGCTGACCCCTAACGGGCACCTGTCTCCACGACCCGCGATTTGAAAAAGGTGCTGAACCCCCCCGCCAAAGGGCTGGCCGCGCGACTGGGGTGTGTCAGCATGTTGATCGTGCGATCTGAATTTGCGCCCTTTAGCGGGATCGCCATCAGGTTTGGCGGCAGGTTGCGCGTGGCCAATCCCGGCAGGACCGTGATCCCCATGCCCGACGCCACCATCGCCAGCAGGGATGACACATTGCGCACCGACAGCTTGCTGCGGTTGAGCGCGTCTTGGACCACGGGGTGGTCAAAGCCCGCCAATGCCTCGTTTGCGATGAGGGTGCTCTGCGCGATATCGTCCCAGCCGAGCGACGCGGGCAGGGCGGCCAGAGGGGATGTCGCGGGGCAAACCACATACATCGCGTCGTTGAACAGGTGCTCTTCGCGCAAGGGGGCCCCCGCCGGTGCGGGCCCCGCGATGCCGATATCTGCGTGGCCTGCGGCGATCATTTTGTGCACATTTGTGCTGTCGCTATCCGTCAGGCTGATCCGCGCGCCGGGGTGGAGGTCCATGAAATCGCGCAAAATATCGGGCAGGATCAGCACCGCGACCGACGGCACAGAGGCGATGCGCAAATGGCCTGCGTCGCCGCGCGCATAGCCGTAAATCAAATCCTGCACCCGGTCATGTTCGCGGATCAGATCGCTGGCGGCGTCATGCACAAACTGCCCCAGATCGGTGAGGGAGCGTTTGCGGTCTGACATGAACAGAGGCCCACCGAGCGAGTGTTCCAGCTGCGACAGCGCCATCGACAGCGCCGATTGCGTGCGCCCAAGCTCGTGGGCGGCGTCCCGTAGGTTTCCGTACCGCGCCACGACGATCAGAGCACGTAGCGCATCCAGCTTTGCCATGATAGTCTGCCGTTTCAGATGAGTTGAAATTAGCTTCAGAAATATTCGATTGCCTGATGTCGCGCAATAGGCATGATTGGCACCACCGGGGGGACCACAGATGAACCATCAGCTATCATTGGACGACGTCGAAGCATTGGCGGTCGAAACACTTATGAGCGCGGGCGCGGACAAGGCTGCCGCCAGCGCCGTCGCCCGTTCGACCCGTCTGGCCGAGCGCGACGGTATCCGCAGCCATGGCTTGCTCTATGTTCCGATCTACGCCGAGCATCTGCTGTGCGGTAAAGTCTCGACCACTGCCAAGCCAGTCGTCACCACCCCGCGCCCCGGCGCTGTGCGCGTCGATGCCGATCACGGGTTCGCCCACACTGCGATTGATGCAGGCTGGGACGCCTTCACGGCTGCTGCTCGTACCAACGGCGTCGCCGCGATGAGCATTCACAATTCCTACAATTGCGGCGTCTTGGGCCACCACGCCGAACGCCTCGCGAGTGCGGGCCTTGTCGGTCTGTGCTTCACCCATGCGCCCGCCTCCATCGCCCCTCCGGGTGGCAAGAAACCTGTCGTGGGCACCAATCCTTTCTCGATCGCGGTGCCGGGCGAAGATGGCAAGGCGCTGCTGGTCATCGACCAATCCGCCAGTGCCATCGCAAAATCCGAGATCCTGCTGCGCAGCCGCGAGGGCAAAGCTATCGAACCTGGTTGGGCGCTGGACGCAGACGGAAACGAGACGACGGATGCGGACGCGGCCCTTGCGGGGTCCATGCTGCCCTCTGGCGGCTACAAAGGCTTTGGCATCGGTCTGCTCGTCGAAATCCTCGCCGCTGCCCTGACAGGGGCGAACCTCAGCACCGAGGCCACGCCATTTTCAGGCACCAAGGGCGGGCCTCCCGGTACAGGGCAGTTCTTTCTGGCCATTGACCCCGCGGGCTTTGGCGGCGACGGATTTGCATCCTCAATGCAGCGCCTCGCCCTGTCGATCACCGGCCAAGACGGCGCGCGCCTGCCCGGACAGCGCCGCGCCGACAACCGCGCCCGCATCGAAGCAGACGGCGTCACGGTAGACGACGCCCTCATGACCCGCATCACATCCGCAGGAACAGCCAAATGACCATTGAAACACGCAACCTGATCGCGGGCGACTGGCTCGACGGGGCGGGCACCATCGCCAACGTGAACCCGTCCGACATCACCGACATCATCGGCCACCACGCGCAGGCGACCACCTCGCAGCTCGACGATGCCGTGGCCGCCGCCCGCATCGCCCAGCAAGCATGGTGGGATGCAGGTATCCAAAAACGCCACGACGTGCTCATGGCCATCGGCACCGAAATGATGGCCCGCGCCGAAGACATCGGCACGCTCATCGCCCGCGAAGAGGGCAAGCCCAAGGCCGAAGGCAAAGGCGAGGTCTACCGCGCGGGCCAGTTCTTCACCTACTACGCCGCCGAAGCGCTGCGCCAAATCGGCGACCACGCGCAAAGCGTCCGTCCCGGCATCGAGATCGACGTGCGCCGCGAACCTGTGGGCGTGGTCGCGATCATATCACCGTGGAATTTCCCCGTGGCCACCCCGTCATGGAAAATCGCGCCGGCCCTCGCCTTTGGCAACGCGGTCATCTGGAAACCTGCCAACCTCACACCCGCGAGCGCCGCCGCTATCGCCGAGATCATCAACCGCCAAGACATCCCCAAGGGCCTATTGTCGATGCTCGCAGGCCCCGGTGCCGAGATCGGACAACGGTTGGTCGAACATCGCGGCGTCGACGCCATCAGCTTCACCGGATCAGTGCCCGTCGGGCGCGGGATTGCCGCGGCGGCTATGGCCAGCATGACCAAAGTGCAGATGGAAATGGGGTCGAAAAACCCGATGATCGTGATGGACGACGCCGACCTCGACCTGGCTGTCAGCCATTGCAGCAACGCGGCCTTCGGGGCCACCGGCCAGAAATGCACCGCCGCCTCGCGCCTGATCGTCCACGCCGATGTGCATGACGCCTTTGTCGAGAAATTGGCCGTCGCCGCCCAAGCCTTCAAGGTCGGCCACGCGCTGGATGACGGCACTCAAATCGGCCCGGTGGTCAGCGAAGCCCAGCTGAACAGCAACCTCGGCTACATCGTGACCGGCAAGGCCGAGGGTGCCGAGCTGATCTGCGGCGGTGGGCGTGTGGAGGCGCGCACCGACGGCCACTATATGGCCCCCGCCGTGTTCGCAGGCACCACAAATGACATGAAGATTAACCGTGAAGAAATGTTTGCGCCGATCACCTGCGTGATGAAGGCGCACAGCTACGCCGAAGCGCTCGCTATCGCCAATGACAGCGAATTTGGCCTCACGGCGGGAATCATGACGACCAATCTGGCGCGCGCCAACCACTTCCGAGCCAATATGCGGGCGGGCACTTTGATGGTGAATTTGCCCACGGCTGGCACCGACTACCACGTGCCCTTCGGCGGACGCGGCGCATCCTCCTTCGGCCCCCGCGAACAGGGGCAATACGCGGTCGAATTCTACACCACGGTCAAAACCACCTACCTGTCGGGCGGCGATCCCGCATGACCCCGGTGATCGACGGGTTGCAATACGCCAATTGGTCCGAACGCATCTTTCGTCAGATGCGCGCGGGCGGCGTAGATGCGGTGCACGTCACGATCACCTACCACGAAAATTTCCGCGAAACGGTCCTGAACATAGAAGCATGGAACCGCTGGTTTGAGCAGTTCCCCGACCTGATCTTCCAAGGCTTCACCGCTGACGACATCACGCTGGCCCAGCAAACGGGCCGCACCGCCATCTTCTTTGGCGCGCAAAACCCGTCCTGTATTGAAGACGACATCGGCCTCGTTGAGGTGCTGCACCGCCTCGGCCTGCGGTTCATGCAGCTGACCTACAACAACCAATCCTTGCTCGCGACGGGCTGCTACGAGGACGGCGACACCGGCCTGACCCGCATGGGCCGCGAAGTAGTGGCCGAGATGAACCGCGTAGGCCTCGTGGTTGATATGAGCCATTCGGGCGAACGCTCGACATTGGAGGCCATCGCGCACTCGACCCGCCCAATCGCCATCACCCACGCCAATCCGCACGATTGGCACGCCGCCCTGCGCAACAAATCAGACAGAGTGCTGCGGGCATTGTCAGACAGCGGTGGGATGCTCGGGTTTTCGCTCTATCCCCACCACCTGCACGGCGGCGGGGCCTGCACATTGGCCAAGTTCTGCGACATGATCGCACGCGCCGCCGACAGCTACGGTATCGCAAATCTCGGCATTGGCAGCGACCTGTGCCAAGACCAGCCCGACAGCATCGTCGAATGGATGCGCAGGGGCCGCTGGACCAAATCCATCGACTACGGCGAAGGAAGTGCCGCAGCCCCTGGTTTCCCGCCCATGCCAAATTGGTTCGAGACCAACGCAGATTTCCCCAACATTGCCAGCGGGTTAAAGGCGTCAGGTTTCAACGACGCCGACGTCGCGGCCCTGATGGGTGGCAATTGGGCGCGGTTCTTCGCTGACAGCTTTGGCCCCACCACATGAGTTGCGCGCCGCTCTCTCCCGTGCCCGAGGCGGCGCAGTTTCGGCGCAGCCCGGACGAGGTCATGCGCCTCGCGCGCCTCGGCCTCAGCCACCCCACACGCCTGTCGTTCCTGCGTGTATTGCTGCGCCGAATGCAGCGCGAGGCATGGACGTTTGAGCGGCCCATCTTCGAGTTCGACGCCCGCGGCGTGGGCCGCGCAGTCTACACGGCCAAGGGGCCAGAGCGGACCTACAGCCTTGTCGCCTTCGGCCACGACCTGCCGCCCAAGCAGCGCTCTGACCGCGTCATCGCCACCGCATGGGACGCGACATTCGCGCTGTTCGACGGGGTGCCCGACGCCGATGATCTAGACCGTTTAGCAGCCAACGTCCCGGTCCAAGAGGCAGGCCGGGTGACATCACGCGAACTCACCATCAGCCGCGCCAACCGATCAGTTCGCTTGTTTGAGAGCGTCGTGCAAAGCCTGTCGGAGGGGGTGCAACCGGACGCCGATGCCCTCGCCGCCACGGGTTATTTGATGCGGACTACGGCGGTTTACGGATCGGGCAAATTCGGCGCGGCGTCGCACGCCGGTTTGCGCGACAGAGCGGAAGTCGCAGCACCGTTCCAGGCCGAGATGCTCACCGTCTGGCTGATCCGCACCTTCACCGTCGATCTGGTAGAACACATGGCGCGGCTGCGGGGTGGCGATGCGGCTGTCCCGCTTGATCCAGCCCTCCGCCGCAGCCTAGGGGTTGGTAATTCCACGGGTCTCGGCATGGCGCCGTTTCTCGTGCGGCATCCGATATTGCTCAACAACTGGATGATGGTGCGCGAAGAAGCGCTGGCGCGGGTGCGTGCGCAAGAGCGAGCGGGGGCCGGTGAGATCGCGGGCTTAAACTCTGCGCTGATCCGCGCGCAAGACAACGCGCAGCACTGGGCGACGTCGCATGACATTCAGACCGCGCGGCTGGCGGATTTGCGCCGGGGGTTAGACCTGATCGAAGGCCATTTGACCGTCTGGGATAGGGGGGGCTCTCACCCTTGGGACGCGCTTTGGCGTTGGGGGCAGGATCATCTGCCGGTCGAAGCGCAAGAGGCGTTGCTGGCCCTGATGTTAGAGCCGAATGGCGATTTGATAGACGGTCTGGCGGAGTGTCTCAGCGCGGATGAAGCCGCTGATTTTGGCATTGATGGCGCGATGCGCATCGCGGATCTGCGGCATCTGATAGAGCAAAACTATGGTTGGGCGTTGCGGGCGGACTATGGCGCGCGCGATGGGTGCGCCCGGTTTTGGTATGTCTCAGAAGATAAGCTAGAACCCCGCTTGGGTGAGCGGCATGATGAGCCGGGGGCGGACCAAGAGCTGCCGCTTGATATCGGCAGACAGGCGGCAGCGCTCTGGGCCGAGGTACAGGGCCGTGAGGGGGATGAACCTGTCGCACATTTGCTCTTGGCGCATCCGCATTTGCGCACAATTCTGCGCCGGGTTCAGCAGACCGCGACGCGGCCCTTCTCGGAAATTCGCGACAATCTGATCTCGGCGGACCTGTTGCCGATCGACATGCTGCGCTGCAAGCTGGCGTTCTTTGGGGCCAACCGATTTGATCCGCGGTCCGACCGCTGGGTGCGTATCAGCCTGTTCCAAGATTGCCCCTATCCCGGCGAGCTGATGGACGAGGCGGGGCTGTGATGCTGGGGACTGACACGCCAACCGGTGTGCCCGTGGTTGCCCGCGATGCTGTCGTACTGTCATTGCCTGAGATCAACGCCCTGAGCCTGCGTGCCGCGCGTGGGGCGGGGTATGAATGGGGGCTGGCCGAGGAATTGGGCGTAGCCGCCGTGTGGTTGGCCGAGCGTGGGTTCACTTGGGCGGATATCATTTTGGACCGTTTGGCAGGCGATCATGGGGCTGACCCCCGGCCTGCGACAGTGCGGTGGCACAGCGCCGGACCGGTCTGTGGACTGCGCGCGGGGGCTGCTCTCGCGGATTTCGCCGCATTGCCCGAAGGGGTGGGGGTGCAAGGCGTCGAGATTGGAGCTGTTTTGACGCCGCAATTGCTGCTGCCCTTTGCCGCGCAGGCGGCGCGTGTGATCAACTGCCCCTGCGAAATCTCTCAAAATGATACGCTATGGGCGTATGTTACTGCCGATTCAGTGCTTGTGGTCAGCCCAGCCACGGGTCACACTCAGACCGCCACACTTAGCGTCCGCCGGACGGACAGGCGGCCAGACAGGGGACAGACAGCAGCGCCAACGACCTGCATTTCGCGGACAACCTATGCCCAGCTCGACAGATTTGCGCGGCGCATGACGGTCCCGGCGACCGCACTGTCGCAGGCGCGGGCGGGCGGGGACACACCTGATACGGATTAACATCACCAAGACCTCGATCTTAGCGCCGGGCAAGCGGCGCCAAGCGACGACAAGAATAACCAAGACGACCACTCAAACGGGAGAAGACCATGAAAAAGATACTTATTGCGGGCGCATTCAGCGCGATTGCGGCCCCTGCTTTTGCACAAGATTGCGGCGAAGTTTCACTGGCGGAGATGAACTGGGCCTCGGCGTCGATCATCACCAAAGTCACAGAATTCCTGCTGGTGCAGGGCTATAGCTGCGACGTGACAGTGGTGCCATCGGCGACAACCACGGCTGTGACATCGCTGGCGGAAAACAACGAGCCGGACATCGTTCCAGAGCTGTGGGTCAATTCGGCGCCTCTTTTCAATCAGTTGGAAGACGAAGGTAAAGTGATCCGCGCCGCCAATGTCATCTCTGACGGTGGTGTCGAAAACTGGTTGATCCCAGATTATCTGGTCGAAGCACACCCAGAGCTGGCCACCATCGAAGGCGTGTTGGCCAATCCAGAGCTGGTCGGTGGCAAATTCCACAACTGCCCCGATGGCTGGGGTTGCCGCATCGCCAACGACAACCTTATCCAAGCCTTTGATTTCGAAGGCAACGGCATGGAGGTCTTCAACCACGGGTCCGGCGAAACACTGGGTGCTGCCATTGCATCGGCCTACGAAGCGCAAGAGCCGTTCTTTGGCTACTACTACGGCCCAACAGCCATCCTAGGCCGCTACAACATGGTCGCCGTGGATATGGGCCCCTATGATGCAGAGGTGCACAGCTGTAACCAGACCGTTGACTGCGCAACACCTGCGGTCTCGTCCTACCCTGCGGCCCCTGTGCTGACTGTCGTGACGTCAGACTTCGCTGAGCGCAGCCCAGACGCGTTCGAGCTGGTGCAGAACATCTCGTTCAGTGCCGCTGACATGAGCACTTTGCTGGCATGGCAGGCCGACAACAGCGCGTCGTCCGAAGAGGCCGCCGTCTACTTCTTGACCAACAATCAGGACATGTGGATGTCATGGGTCAACGAAGAGGCCGGTGCCAAGCTGGGCGCGATCTTCCAGTAAATCGACGTTTCGGGTCTGGCGGTGCGCGCAGCATCGCCGGACCTGCTTTCTTCTTTCAAGAATATGAAGTGATTTACAGGGCTGGTGGCACATGGCGACGTATGATTTCGTCTTTAATTCCTTAGGTCTACGCAATTGGTGCGGTGAACCCGAAGCGGGCGATGCACCGATGAGCATGGCGGAATTGCTCGCGGGGGGCAGTGCAAACGACGATGCAAGCTCGGGCTTTGCCGATCTGTGGAACCTGCCATTTCCATCCCTTAATGCGCTCAACGAAGCCTGCCCGTCGATGGCCCGGACCCGCGATATGACGCGCGGTGTCGAGGATGCATTTTTGGGGGTGAAAGACACTCTGAAAATCGTGCTGGACCCGCTGACGCAACCGCTGAGCTGGCTGCTCGAAGCCGCGCTTTATATTTCACAGACGACGCCGTGGTGGATCATGATCCCATTGCTTTCGCTGATCGCTTATTTCGCCGCCAAGTCATGGAAGCTCGCGGGTTTTGTCGCGGGAACGCTCTGCTTTTTGGCCTTCATCGACCACTTTAGTTTCGCCATGCAAACGCTGTCGATCATCTTTGTCTGTGCGGCCCTATGTGTCGCGTTTGGGGTGCCCATAGGCATCGCGATGTCGCGCAGTAACAGGTTGCAAAGGATCATGATCCCGGTGCTGGACATGCTGCAAACGCTGCCGACATTCGTGTATCTGATCCCGCTGATCTTTCTGTTTTCAGTCACGGAGCCCAAGCTCTACGGGATCGCGATCATATTGTACGCCATCGTGCCGGTGATCCGTCTGACCGATCTCGGGATACGGCTGGTGGATAAGGAAGTGATCGAGGCCGCCGACGCCTTTGGCATGACCGCGCGGCAAAAGCTCTATGGCGTCGAAATCCCGCTGGCTTTGCCCAACATCATGGCGGGTGTGAACCAGACGATTATGATGAGCCTCGCGATGGTCGTCATCGCGTCTCTGGTGTCCGCGCCGGGTCTGGGCGTGCTGGTGCTGCGGGGGATCCGCAACCTTGAACTGGGCGTCGGGCTGATTGCGGGTCTGGGGATTGTGCTGCTGGCGGTCATGCTCGACCGCGTCACCAAGGCCGCGTTGGCGCGTGTGAACGCCGCCAGTGCTGTGCCGCGGCATTAAGAGGGGATCGTCATGAGCCAAGAAACAAGCATCTCGATCCGCAATCTCTACAAGATTTTTGGACCCGACCCGCAGGACGCCCTCGCACGCGTACGCGGTGGCATGGGTAAAACCCAACTGCTCGATGAGCATCGTCATGTGTTGGGGTTGCAAGACATTAACGTCGAGATGCAAAGCGGCGAGATCACTGTGATCATGGGTTTGTCTGGGTCGGGCAAGTCGACCTTGATCCGGCATGTGAACCGTCTGATCGAACCTACGGCGGGTGAAATTATCGTTGATGGCGAAGACGTACTGGCGTATGGCGAAGACCGCCTGCGGCAGATGCGACGCAAGCAGATGTCTATGGTGTTCCAGCATTTTGCGCTGCTGCCCCACCGTAGCGTGCTGGATAATGCAGGCATGGCGCAGGCCGTGCAGGGCGTCAAACGCGAGACCTACGAGCGGGACGCAGACCGTTGGCTCGACCGCGTGGGCCTTGGCGGGCAGGGGCATCAATACCCCCATCAGCTGTCTGGTGGCATGCAACAGCGCGTCGGTATCGCCCGTGCTCTGACGTCCAATGCGCCGATTATGCTGATGGACGAAGCCTTTTCGGCGTTGGACCCGCTGATCCGCACCGACATGCAAAACCTGCTGTTGGAGCTGCAACAAGAGCTGCACAAAACCATTGTGTTCATCAGCCACGACCTCGATGAGGCGCTGAAATTGGCGGATCATTTGGTGATTTTGAAGGACGGCGCTGTTGTGCAGCAGGGCGAACCGCAAGAGATTTTGCTACATCCGAATGACCCCTATATCGTCGATTTCATCAGCGATATTAACCGTGCCCGCGTGCTTCGCGTCCGCTCGGTGATGACCGCACAAACCACTCTTGCCGCTGATCTGGCGGGCGATGTGGGCCCCAATGATACGTTGGAATCGGTGCTATCGGTGTCTGGTGGCGACCCCACCAAAAGCTACCGGGTCATGGCGGACGGGGCGCAATTGGGGGTGCTGGACATGCAACACCTCATGCGCGCATTGGTCCCGACAGGGGCGTCGGACGACGGCATCCGCAGCAAGGCGAGCTAGGACGCTTTGCAGCTGTAAGCCATAAAAAAATTGACCGATGAGGTGATCGGTAGACGTCTGGGGTTGTTCAATCGTCCCCGGATGAGCGCAGTGCCTGTCGTTGATCATCCGTCATAGGATTGTCGTCAGCATAAAGAATACGGTGCGCATCACTTTCCAGATTGTCGTATTGCTGGGCGCGCACAGACCAGAAAAATCCGAGCAACGCGCATAGCCCAAGACCAAGTGAAATCGGGATCAGATAAATAATGGCCGTCATGGTTCAACCCTCAGGCGCAAGCCGTTTGCCAATACGATAATGGACGATGATGACATCAGTACTGCGGCAACAAGCGGGGTCAGAACGCCGGCTAACGCAAGCGGCACCGTCACGATATTATAGACAGCCGAAAACGTCAGGTTTTGCGCAATCAATGTGCTGGCCGCGCGGGCTGTTTTGATTGCCTTTGGGACAAGGACAAGCCGTGGGCTGGCCAGCACGATATCGGCGGCGACCTGCGCCACCTCGGTTGCGCCGGCAAATGACATTGACACATGTGCCGCTGCAAGGGCGGGCGCGTCGTTGATGCCGTCCCCGAACATAATTGGCCTCTTAGTCGAGCGCTGTAATATCTTCAGCTTGTCGCTTGGGGTGGCCCCCCCTTTGTGGTGATCAATGCCATGGGTGTTTGCGAAATCCGCAACGGCCTGTGGTGTATCGCCAGACAGCAGCGTGAGCGGCATATCAAGCCTGCGAAGCCCCGCGATCATGTGATCCAAATCCTGCCGTGGCGCTTCGCGAAATTGAAAGTCGTGCAGGGTGCCCGTGGCAGAGCGATACCACAAGACAGGCCCGGTTGCCGCGTTCCGCGCGCCGACGAATTGTGCAGACCCAAGACGCGCAGCGTCTGGCGCTTCAATCCCTTGGCCGGGATGTTCTTTGAGGTTGTCCATAGGCGTCACATCTACCCCCAGGCACAGCGCCTTGGCCAAGGGATGCGCGCTGCCAGCGGCAAGTCTGGCCGCGCCAAGACGCAACGGATGATCTGTATTTTGCAGGATCGGCGCCGGGTCCGAAAGCGTGCCAGTTTTGTCCATGATGATGCAGTCAGCGTCCGCCAAACGCTCAAGCGCGTCACTGGATTTGACGATGATCCCGGCGCGCATCAGGATGTTAACCGCGCGTGCCGCGACCGCAGGCGTTGCAAGACCCGCCGCGCAAGGACAGGTCACAACCAGCACGGCGACCGCGATCATCAACGCCTCGGCAAAGCTGGCCCCGAGCACGACATACCACAGTGCAAATCCAAACGCCCCGCCCCCCAGAACCAGCGGTATATAACCGCGCGCGAACCTGTCGGCTTGCCTTTGGGCAGCGCCTTTGGTGGCTGCAACATCCGCGATCATCTGGCTGATTTTTCCGATCTGCGCATCTTCGCCCACATGGCAGACGAGCAGGCGTGCCGGTCCAGCGTGGACAATCGCACCCGCGACAATCGCCTCATCGCGGATCACGTCACGGGGGAGAGTTTCCCCGGTGATCACGCTTTCATCCACTTGGGCAAAACCCGACAACAAGG
The DNA here is from genome assembly GCA_937931795.1 of uncultured Paracoccaceae bacterium. GTDB lineage: Bacteria > Pseudomonadota > Alphaproteobacteria > Rhodobacterales > Rhodobacteraceae > JALZWD01. The sequence goes on along the minus strand of CALHAP010000128.1, from coordinate 3,231 downwards.
TGCCATCGGCGGGCACCCGTTCACCGCTACCGATGACCACAATATCGCCGACGGCAAGATCGCTGGCAGGGACGGGGTCCACGGTGCCGCTGGCATTTTCACGCCGGGCGGTGATCTGCATCATGGTGCGCAAGTTTTCTGCGGCATCGCCCGAACGCCGCTTTAATGCGCGTTCTATCACCCGTCCGATCAACAAAAAGACCACCAGCGCCGTGACCGCATCAAAGTAGACGTGTTCACTGCCGCGCAATGTCTCGTACAGGCTGGCCAGATAGGTAATGGCGATGGCGAGTGAGATCGGCGTGTCCATTGTCATGGCACCTTGCCGCAGCGCGCGCAGGGACGGCGCGTAAAAGACCGCCGCAGAATAGAGCACAACCGGGGTGGCGAGGGCGGCCGAAACCCAGTGCAGAAACTGCATACTGCCCGGCCCCATATCGGTGGCGACCCCGGCCCAAACGGCAAATGAGATCGCCATGATGTTCATCATCGCAAAGGCGGCCAATCCAAGCTGTGGGAGCAGCGAAGGTGCGGCAGGGGTGCTGTCACCGGGCTGGAACGGCAGGGCGTCGTAGCCCAATGTGCGGATATGATCGGCCAAGCTCTCGGCTGTCTGAAAGGCGGGATCCCATACCAGCCTGATGCGTTCGACAGTGGCATTGCCCCGCGCCAGCACGACGCCCTGTTGGGCTGTGACGTGGCGCTCGATCTTGGCGATACAGCCCGCGCAGGTCACACCATCGAGCGCAAATGTCAGACTGTGCGGTGTCACTTCGCGGCGCCTTGCGTGCTGTGATCAAGCACTTGACCTTGGTAGGCGTCAATCGCAATCATCACATGCCATGATTTGATCCCGATATAGCCAATCAGTAAGACGCCGATCAGCACAAACATCTTGTTGCGAAACTGTGGGTCTTTCTCAGTTCGGTCCATCTTGGCCTGCCCAAAGCACATAGAGCGCCAGCTTCTTGATCTCTTCGTCCGTCAGCCGGCCTTGCCATCCGGGCATCACGCCTGCGCGGCCATATTGTAATGTTTCGCGCAAGGTGCTGCGCGAGCCACCGTAAATCCACGCGTCATCCACTAGGCTGGGCGCGCCATTTTCATAGCCGCCGATCCCGCCGTCGTTGTGACACCCTACGCAGTTGTTTTCGAACACATCAGCCCCGACAGACGCCCGCGCGGCATCATGTTCCGATCCGGAAATTTGCAACACGTATTCCACCACTGACAACAGGTCTTCGGTCTCTAACATGCCGTCGCCAAAGGCGGGCATCTGCGCCCAGCGGGTATCATCGCTGGTGTGATTTATCCCGACTTGCAGCGTATATTCGATTTCACCGGGGTCGCCGGACCACAACCAGTGGTCATCGGTGAGATTGGGGAAATTTGTTTGCCCTTTCAGGTCACGCCCATGGCAGGCGGCGCAATTATCGCGGTAGAGCACCGAGATCGCCGGGGCATAGCGGGCTTCAAGCGTTGGGTCTTCGGCCAGATCATAGATGTCCAATGCGGCAAATTCGGGCATTTGTTGCAGACGCAACGCTTGACGGTCTGCGACCGCCTCAGCCACGCGGTCGCGCGATGAATATCCGGCCGTGCCCTTGAGGTAGTCTGCCACACCGGGCCAAGACGGATACAACACCCACATGATCACTGCGACCGCAATGGTCAGCCATAGCGAGACGCGAAACGCCAGAGGCACGGGTGTGTTCAGCTCTTTCACCCCGTCCCATTCGTGACCGGTCGTGTGCTGCCCGCTTGCTTCGTCCAGCTCGGATTTCATCGTTGGATGTCCTCGTCTAGCAAAGGGGATTGCGCCGCTTTGTCGTAGGTCTTTTTGTGCGATGGCCAGTAAACCCAGACGACCGCGAGCAAGAAGACGGCAAGCAAATAAACCGCGCCCCAGGTTTTGGAAAAGACGAGCACTGCGTCATGTGTCATCGGTTGTTTGCCTCCGCATCGAAGCTGTCGAAATCGACCAAGGTGCCGAGCATTTGCAGGTAGGCCACCAGCGCGTCCATTTCCGTTACGCGGTCTGGTTGCCCGTCGAAATCGCGGACTTGGACGTTGGGGCCGTAGCTGTCTTGCAGATCGCCTTCGTAATTGGCGAATGGGTCTGCTTGGCGCAGCGCGTCGACCATGGCGGTGTCGATTTGTGCGTCCGTGTAGGGCACGCCCACGCGGCGCAGGGCGATCAATGACCCTTCGAGCGGATGTGTGTTCAGTGGTGTCTCCGACAAAAAGCTATAGCCCGGCATCACCGATCCTTCGACGAAATCGCGTGGGTTTTGCAGGTGGGCCACGTGCCATGTGTCGGAATATTTGCCCCCCACTCGCGCGAGGTCTGGACCCGTGCGTTTGGATCCCCATTGATGCGGGTGGTCATACATGCTCTCGGCGGCCAGTGAATAATGCCCGTAGCGGTCAACATCCGAGCGCAAGGTGCGGATCATCTGGCTGTGGCAGGCATAGCAGCCTTCGCGCACATAGATATCGCGCCCTGCGACTTCTAGCGGTGTGTAGGGGCGCATACCTTCGACTTCTTCGACCGTGTTCTCGATGGTGAACAGCGGGGCGATTTCAAACAATCCGCCAAGCGATGCGACGAACAGGATCATCAGTGCAAACCCCATGCCATTGCGTTCGAGTTTCTGGTGTGGCGTGCTCATCTGATCATTCCCCCGCCTGTAAGATTGGACGGTGTGCGTCGGTCGCTGGCGCCATCGCGGGGCCTTTGACCGTCATGTAGATATTATACGCGCCGATGCAGGCCCCGATGAGATAGAGCAGCCCCCCGATGGCACGGGCAAAGTAGTAAGGCCGCATTGCATCGACTGTGTCGATGAAGGCGTAGACGAGGTTCCCGTTCGCATCATAGGTCTGCCACATCAACGCTTGGGTAATGCCGCTGTTCCACATCGCGCCGACGTAGATCAGTGTGCCCGACAGCGCGAGCCAGAAGTGCCACGCCTCTAGACGCAACGAATAGGTGCCCTCTCGTTTCCAGATCCACGGCACCATTTTATACATCGCGCCAAAGCTGATGAAGGCGACCCAACCCAGTGCGCCCGCATGTACATGGCCCACGGTCCAGTCGGTGTAATGCGACAGCGTGTTGACCGGGCGAATGGCGAGGAACGATCCCTCAAACGTCGCCAACCCATAGAACAACATCGCGACCATCATAAAGCGCACCGCAGGGTCCGTGCGCACCTTGTCCCACGCGCC
>CALHAP010000127.1 GCA_937931795.1 uncultured Paracoccaceae bacterium | reverse complement strand
GTGCCCAGACCACCGGAGGTCATCCAGCGGTTCGGGTCTTCAAAGCCAAGGTATTGCGCGGCCCACATCTGGTGCTGGCCCACTTCGGTTGTGATGTAGCGGTCGTGCTGTTTGGTCAGTGCTTCCAAGCGTTCAAGCGCGTACTGCGGTTTGATCACTTTGCCTTCTTGTTTGTAGGACAGACACTTGATCTGCTTCCATTCCTTGATCTGTTTCCACCAAATCGCGGTGGCATCACGGTCTGCAACGCGGCCTCGCTCTTTCCAGATGCGCAACACTTCATCCAACACATGAGAAACGTCGCCTACGATGTTGATATCGGTGCGAATAACCTTGTTGATAGAGGACGGGTCAATGTCGATGTGTGCCTTGGTGGAATCCGGACTAAAGGCATCAATGCGGCCTGTGATCCGGTCGTCGAACCGTGCGCCGATGTTGATCATCAGATCGCAATCATGCATCGCCATATTGGCCTCGTAGAGACCATGCATCCCCAGCATCCCCAGCCAGTTGTCACCGGACGCCGGATAGGCCCCGAGACCCATGAGCGTCGAGGTGATCGGAAAGCCTGTGGCCCCCACCAACTCGCGCAGCAATTGGCTGGCTTTTGGGCCTGAATTGATCACGCCGCCGCCTGTGTAGAAGATCGGGCGCTTGGCTGTTTCCATCGCTTCGACCAGCGCTGTGATCGCGTCGATGTCGCCTTTGACGGGGGGCTGATAATGCGAGGCTGTTTGCGCCTTGGCGGTGTAGGTGCCTTGCGCGAATTGCACATCCTTAGGGATGTCGATCAGGACAGGGCCGGGGCGGCCCGAGGTCGCGACATGGAACGCCTCGTGCAGCGTGCCCGACAGTTCATCCGTTTCTTTGACCAGCCAATTGTGCTTGGTGCAGGGGCGGGTGATGCCCACTGTGTCGGCCTCTTGGAACGCGTCCGAACCGATCATGAAGGTGGGAACTTGGCCCGTGAGGACCACAATCGGGATGCTGTCCATCAGCGCGTCGGTCAGTCCAGTGACGGCGTTGGTCGCACCGGGGCCGGATGTCACGAGGGCGACGCCGGGTTTGCCGGTTGAGCGCGCATAGCCTTCGGCGGCGTGAACGGCCCCTTGCTCATGGCGGGCGAGCACGTGTTTGATGTGGTTTTGTTGGAAAATCTCGTCGTAGATCGGAAGCACAGCCCCGCCGGGGTAGCCAAAGACGGTGTCCACGCCTTGCTCACGAAGGGCTTGGACGACCATACGGGCGCCTGTCATCTGGTCTTTCTTGGCTGCTTTAGACATCGGTGTTTTCCGTTTTTGTCTGGGGGGTTGGCATAAAAAAACCCCCGATCTTCGGGGGCGCATGGGAACCTGTCTGGTTATACCTCGTTCAGAGGCCCATGCGCGTGGTTCCTACAAGTACGACGACGATCTTCATTCCGGTTCCTTTTTCGTTGACGCAGTTATGCATGGGGCTTTCGGGCCGTCAACAGCGGATGTGGAGAAAATGTCGCGTAAGGGGTGTTTTGCGACATTTTGTTACGGATCCTTCGCTGCGAGGTCCTGAATAATATCAAGAAGGTCATCCGCGTTGGAGATGTAGTCGAAGAACGCTGGTGAAGTCATTTTGTGCGCCAGAGGGGAATGGCCCGGCTGATGCAGTCCAAATCCGAAAGGCTGCACGACGTTCTCTGACAGCAATGTGCCCACCCTCAGTGACGGATAGGGTTTGGAAGCGACTACTTCGTAGGGGTAGAACGGGGCGTGATCGAATGCCACGCAATATAGGCGGGTTGCCAATCGCCAATTGCGTCCTCTGAAAAGAATGATCGCGCGCCGGTCAGTCAAGAAATATAGAAAGTTGTTGAGTTTGAACTTGCGAAAATCTGCCTGCAACGATGCGTAGGCTACAAAGCCGATCGTGACGACCCCAAAAAAGATGGCGGAATAAAGTGTGTCGATGCGGTGGCCTTTGCTTGCGATGAATGCCCAAGCCACCCACATCACGATTGTGCCTGCCAGCATGGACCAATTGGCAACCCGTTCGTATCCAACGTGCTGAAAATATCGCAAGCCGTGCTCTGGTCGGCCCGACCAAATCAGACGTTCGTCTGGGTCCAAGATATCTTCAATTCTGGGCTCGGGGGATGTTAGAACTGTGATCTCTGAATTGGGCATTCTAGTCCTTGAAAAAGATCGCGATGGCATCTTTTGCCCTTCCCCAAAATGAGCTTTGGGAAAGGGCGTCGTCAGGACCTCTACCCCAGCGTCTTCCCGTCAAAGTCCGCAGCTCTATGCCGTTCTGGCAGTTGCTCGTCTTCTTCGCCCCATGTTTTGTTGACGATCTTGCCGCGTTTGTAGGCGTCGCGCGCCGAGATCGCATCCGCCCAGCGGAGGACGTTTTTGTAGGAGGCCACATCGAGGAATGTGCCCGCTTCGCCGTAGATTTTGCCGTGTACGAGCGTGCCGTACCATGGGCAGGTGGCCATATCGGCGATGGAGTAGGTGTCTCCGCCCAAGAATTCAGCATCGCCCAAGCGTCGGTCCAGCACGTCCAGCTGGCGTTTGGCTTCCATGGCGAAGCGATTGATCGGATATTCGAATTTTTCGGGCGCATAGGCGTAGAAATGGCCGAATCCGCCGCCGAGGTAGGGCGCGGATCCTTGCAGCCAGAACAGCCAGTTGAGCGTTTCTGTGCGGGCCTTGATCTCGGTTGGCAAGAATGCCCCGAATTTATCGGCCAGATACAACAGTATGTTACCGCTCTCGAATACCCGCACTCCGGTGTCTTTGTCGAACAGGGCGGGGATTTTCGAGTTCGGGTTGATGTCCACGAACCCGGAGCCGAACTGATCACCGTCTCCGATGCTGATGGGCCAAGCGTCGTAGTCAGCGCCCGTGTGGCCCGCGGCGAGCAGTTCTTCGAGCATGACGGTGACTTTGACGCCGTTTGGCGTGGCCATTGAATGAAGCTGTAGGGCGTGTTTGCCCGTCGACAGGTCTTTGTCGTGGGTGGCGCCCGCAATGGGGCGGTTGATGGAGGCGAATTGGCCGCCGTTCTCGGACTCCCAAGTCCAAACGTCGGGGGGCGTGTATGTTGTCATGGTCCGTCTCCAAATTTATTGGTGTGTTGGCTATGTGAGATGGGTCTGCCTTGGCAATGCGCAAGGGCTGTGTGGGCGCGAGCG
>CALHAP010000126.1 GCA_937931795.1 uncultured Paracoccaceae bacterium | reverse complement strand
CAAATGCCGCACGGTATCTTCGAACCGCGCACCGGGTTGCACCAAGCCATTGGGCAGGTTGAACATTTTTTGCATTTGCAGATTGGCCAGCACGAGATTGAGGTCGCGGTCAAAGATCGACATGGCCTGTTTTATCAGGTCCAGTCCCGCAACGGTCATGCTCTGTGTTTCAAGGTCAGAACGGCTCATGACACCAGCGGTAGCATCGCATTTATGGGCATGGCCAGCGCTAAGGCACGACTGCAAGGTTTCGCAACATTCGAGAAATAGTTTTGCAAAATGCATCGGGCACAGTGCAGGCTAAGGAAAACGAACTCGCGCAAAGCGGTCAAAATTCCATGTGCGTTTGGGAGGATGCATGACCAAGGGAGCCTCACAATCAGTGCCCGCCTTATTGGCGCGGAACGTCGCGGCGCATGGTGCCAAACCTGCGTACCGCGAGAAAGAGTTCGGCATCTGGCAAAGCTGGACGTGGGCCAAAGCGCAGAGTGAGATCGACGCATTGGCAATGGGGTTCCTGACCCTCGGGGCGGCCCCCGGCGACCATATCGCCATCGTCGGTCGCAATCGCCCCGCGATGTATTGGGCGATGGTCGCGGCCCAAAAGGCAGGCTGCGTGCCTGTCCCTCTCTACCAAGACGCCGCCGCCGAAGAGGTGGCCTACGCGCTCGACCATTGCGGCGCGCGGTTCGCCGTGGTGGGCGACCAAGAGCAGGTCGATAAAATCGCTGACGTCCGCGACGGATTGGGCGAGTTAGAGCATATTATCTACCTCGACGGGCGCGGTTTGCGTAAATACGACCACAGGGCGATGACCTCTTATGCGGATATGCAGGCCGCGGGGCGTGCGTCTGATATGCGCGCCGAGATGGACCGCCGCACCGATGCTTTGGGCTACGACGACACCTGTGTTATGCTCTACACCAGCGGCACGACGGGTCGGCCCAAGGGCGTGGTCCTGTCCAATCGGAATATCATCGAGACTGCGAAAAATTCTTCTGAATTCGATGACTTACGCGCAGGAGACGAAACGCTGGCCTATCTGCCGATGGCGTGGGTGGGCGATTTTATTTTCTCAATCGGGCAGGCCATGTGGACGGGGTTTTGTGTCAATTGCCCCGAGAGCGAGCACACGCTGCTGACCGATCTGCGCGAAATCGGGCCCACGTATTACTTTGCCCCGCCGCGGGTGTTTGAGACGCAATTGACCCAAGTGATGATCCGTATGGAGGACGCCGGGCGGTTCAAGAAGTGGCTGTTCGCGCGGGCAATGGCGCAGGCGAAAACCATCGGGCCAAAGCTGCTGGACGGAGAGAGCGTCGGTGCCGTGGACAGGGTTAAATACTGGCTGGGCAAAATGGTTGTTTTTGGCCCGCTGAAAGACACGCTGGGGTTTAGCCGTGTGCGTGTGGCCTATACGGCGGGCGAGGCGATTGGCCCGGAGATCTTTGATTTTTATAGATCTTTGGGAATCAATCTCAAGCAGCTTTACGGTCAAACTGAGGCCTCCGTTTTCATCACACAGCAGCCCGATGGCGAGGTGCGCGGCGATACCGTGGGCGTGCCGTCACCGGGGGTCGAGCTGAAAATCGCGGACAGCGGCGAGGTGTTTTATCGCTCGCCCGGCACCTTCGTGAAGTACTACAAAAACGATGAAAGCACGGCGAGCACGAAGGACGCTGAAGGTTGGGTCGCGACCGGGGACGCGGGGTTTATCGAAGAAAGCTCCGGGCATTTGCGGATCATCGACCGCGCCAAGGACGTGGGCAAAATGGCCAGCGGTGCGTTGTTTGCGCCCAAATACGTCGAAAACAAATTAAAGTTCTTTCCCAATATCTTAGATGCCGTGGTGTTTGGCAACGGGCGCGCTGAATGCACCGCTTTTCTCAACATCGACCTAACAGCGGTCGGCAACTGGGCCGAGCGTAACAACATCGCCTATTCGTCGTACCAAGAGCTGGCGGGCCATGCGCAAGTGCAGGAGATACTGCGCGGTCATGTCGAAGAGGTTAACCGTTCGGTCGCGGATGATCCGATGCTGGCGGGGTGTCAGGTGCACCGCTTTATAATCTTGCATAAACAATTGGATGCCGATGATGGCGAGCTGACCCGCACGCAAAAAGTCCGCCGCAAGATCATCGAAGAGAAATTCGCCGATCTGATTGCCGCGCTCTATGACGGATCGGACAGCATCTATACCGAGACCGAAGTGATCTACGAAGACGGGCGCAAGGGCCGCATCACCGCGACGTTGGACGTGGTGACAGCGCAGGTCGTGCGCCCCGCACAACAGGTGGCCGCAGAATGAAAGATACCGCCCAGCCATATGTCACCGCCGATGGGCGCACCATTGGTAACACTCTGATGGATATGCGAAATATCACGCTGCGCTTTGGCGGTGTGGAGGCGATCAAGGACATCTCATTTGACATCCGCGAGGGCGAAATTCGTGCGATTATTGGCCCTAATGGCGCGGGCAAATCCTCGATGCTCAATGTCATTTCGGGGTTTTACAATCCCCAAGACGGCGAAGTCTGGTTTCGCGGCGAGAAACGCCCACCAATGCGACCCTATCAGGTGGCGCGTCTGGGGATCGCGCGCACGTTCCAGAACATAGCGCTGTTTGAGGGGATGACCGTGCTCGATAACGTCATGACGGGGCGGTTGGGGCATATGAAATCTGGGATGCTGGCCCAAGCGTTGTGGAAAGGCAAAGCCGAGCGCGAAGAGACGGTAAACCGTGAAGCTGTTGAAAAGGTGATAGATTTTCTGGAAATCCAAGCCATTCGCAAGACGCCTGTGGGGCGATTGTCATACGGGCTAAAGAAACGTGTGGAACTGGCGCGCGCGCTGGCGGCCGAGCCGAAACTGCTGCTGCTCGACGAGCCGATGGCGGGAATGAACGTCGAGGAAAAAGAGGACATGAGCCGCTTTATCCTTGATGTGAATGATGAATTCGGCACCACGATTGCGCTGATCGAGCATGACATGGGTGTCGTGATGGACCTGTCTGACCGCGTTGTGGTCATGGATTATGGCCGCAAAATCGGTGACGGCACGCCCGACGAAGTGCGCAACAACCCGCAGGTGATCGACGCGTATCTGGGGGTGGCGCATGACTGATTTTGCGGATGCACGGCGTATGCACCGGGTATGCACAGCGCGTGCGTACGATGTGTGCCGGGTGGGGAGACCGATATGAGCGCTGATTTTCTCTATGGCATCGAGGTTGTTCTCAATGGGCTGATGGCGGGCATTCTCTATGCGCTGGTGGCCCTCGGGTTTGTGCTGATCTTCAAGGCCTCGGGGATTTTCAACTATGCGCAGGGCGTGATGGCGCTGTTTGCCGCCCTGACCCTCGTGGGGATCATGGAGGGGCAGGTGCCGTTTGCGCATTTGATCAACGCGATCTTTGGGACCGAGCTGCATCACTTTGGCTGGGAGGTGCCTGCCGTTTTGGCGATTGTGCTGACGGTCATTGTGATGATCATCTTTGCCTGGGCCGTGCAGCGGTTTGTGTTCAGTCATCTGGTGGGCCAAGAGCCGATCATCTTGTTCATGGCGACCATCGGGCTGGCCTATTTCCTCGAAGGTATCGGCGATTTGATGTGGGGGTCTGAGATCAAGACCATCGCACTTGGTCTGCCGCAGGGCGGGTCGCGCTGGATCGAGGACATGAGCGCGGGCCTTGGCGGAGATGATTTCTACGGTTTCTTCATCCGGCGTTTGGATATCGTGGCGGCCTGCGTCGCGGCGGTGTTGGTGGTCAGCCTCGTGTTGTTCACGCAATACACCAAACAGGGCCGCGCGATGCGCGCTGTGGCCGATGACCACCAAGCGGCACTTAGCGTAGGGATTTCGCTCAACACCATCTGGATTTTGGTCTGGTCGCTGGCGGGCATCGTGGCCCTCGTGGCGGGGGTCATGTGGGGCGCGAAATCGGGGGTGCAGTTTTCCCTGTCACTGATTGCGCTGAAGGCGCTGCCTGTTTTGATGCTGGGCGGGTTTACATCTATCCCCGGCGCCATTGTCGGCGGGCTGATCATC
>CALHAP010000125.1 GCA_937931795.1 uncultured Paracoccaceae bacterium | reverse complement strand
CGCGATCAAATCCCGGTATTCCTCTGGGTCGACGCGTGTCGCAAGCTGTGTCGAACCCACCAAATCGCAGAACATCGCCGTGACCACACGTTGCTCTGCCCCGCTGGCAAGCAGCGGAACCACATCGGGTGCGACAGGTTGGACGGGGTTCGCTGGAGGCAAGGGCGCTTGCACCGATCCAGCCGTTTTGGCCGCCGTTAATATCCGTCGCCGGTGCCCGATGGATGCAACACCAATCTCCTTGAGATCATCGCCCGTCAGCTCTGGCAACAGATCAAGCGTCACGTCTTCGTCCAAGAACGCCTGCGCGTATTGGCCCAAACCAAGCTGATCAAGCCATTTGAAAACAGGGTCGGACACCGTGGTCTCCTAGCCTCCGGACACCAAAGCAGGATTGATCGCCTGTTTGAGGGCGGCGATTACACTAGGGGGCACGCCCGGATCTTGAACAGGCGGGTTGGTGGCATCCGCCCAAATCTGCTGGGGAAATGCAAAAGCGTTGCTGGGATCATACTTGGCTTTGACTGCCTGCAACACCGGATAGGCATCGCGCCAGAACCGTTTAATAAAATTCGGATCAGAAGGGCTGGGATAGTTTTGGTATGATTCACCGTTCGAGAGGGGTTCAAGATATGCGTTCCATTGTTCCAAAAACGTCTCGCATTTGTCGCGGTCTGCGTTCAGCAACCAGTACACGTCCATCACCATGTTCAGTGACACATCGCGATGCACAAAGGCCGTGTCATACACGCCAGGCTTGTTGATCGCCCCGCTGTAGAGCTCGGCATAGCCGTAAGCCATATTGCTGGGCGCCGCCGCAAACATAGAGAACATGTCCTCCCATTCGACCTTGGTCAGGTTGCGTGCGATGTAGGCGCTGGATTTGTCCTCAAACGGCATCTGGTCCAACACGGGCATACCTTGCGGGTAGTTCAACAATTGCTCGTTCATCACAAGAAAGCTGTCAGACATAACCCACTGCGTGATACACCCCGGCGCAGAGGACAACGCCGTCAGCCCCGCTTTGACCGTCGGCACATCCAGCAAAGACATCCCGCGGATCATAAAGTACGGCAGTAACTGTGCATTGGGTCCGGGGTTGGGTTTGTTGGGGTCGATATGGCTTTGGAAACACAGCGAAGTCTGCATGGTGAAATCAGTGCTGGTGGCCCCCGGCCCGCCGTAGTTGTGTTGCAGCCATTCCATCGCAGCCGCTGCATCTTGGATTTCCGCAAGGCTGGTCAGCGGCCACGCATAGGCGAAACCGGTGACCTTCCCGATGGGGTGCACGGTCAGGTCCACCGACAGAACCACACCAAAGTTGCCCCCCGTGCCGCCGCGCAGGGCCCAATAGAGATCAGCATTTGTGGACGCATCTGCGCGCACGATAGTGCCGTCCGCCAACATCACCCGAAACCCTACCGCATTGTCGCAGTTCAACCCGAACATGCCCGAGGTGAAGCCATAGCCGCCACCCTGCACAAACCCCCCGATGCACACATCAGGGCATTCGCCGCCCGGGACATTCAATCCCTTGCTATCCAGGTCTTGGTACAGCTGGCCAAAACTGACGCCAGTGCCGACAGTGATCTGGCCCAGTGCCGGGTTATGCACAATGTGATCAAATCCCGACACATCAATCAACAGGCCATTCGTGGTCGAATACCCCGCCGTCGAATGCCCCCCTGACCGCAGACAAAACCCTTGCGGCATCACGCTGCCAAGCTTGAGCGCCATGGCAACATCCGCTTCTGTTTTGCATTTGATGATCACACCGGGATAGGCGTCAAACATCGGATTAAAGATCGCGCGTGCCTTGTTATACCCTTTGTCGCCTTTGAAAATGATCTGACCGGCCATGCCCGCCTGCGCGGTCTTGAGCTGCTCACGTGTGATGCCATGGGCAGAAAAGTCCTTATCAGGGATCGCATCCCACAGGGCGAACAGCTTGGTATCGTTAATTCGTTTGGAGGAGTAATTGGCAGGCATAAAATATCCTTTGTCTCGGCAGGCATAACGGAATTAAGCCGATTCGATGGCAATGTGGCCATATGCTAGCCTAAGCGAGAACTTGCGGAAAAGAAAAATGGGGCTATTGGTCAAGGATACCAAGTATGCTGGCGGGTCTCCACTAGACGCGCGGCGCTGTTTGCCGCTCAATGGATACAAGCCAAACCTCGAGGCACGCATAATGGTACAAAAATGGTCTGCGCAGAAACTCCAGACCGCTCTCATGGGTCCGGGCCGCCTTTTTGCCAGTGTGGACACCGCTGCGTTGGAAGCGATTTCTAAGTGCATACGCCTGATGTCGGTGCCTTCGGGACGGCTCATTCTGCAGCAGGGGGAATCGTCCACCGGCGTCTTCTTTATGCTGTCTGGCACAGCCGTCGGACAACTTGCAGCGGAAAGCGGGCGGCAAGTTCTGTTCACCGAAATTGGCGTTGGCGATCATTTTGGCGAACTTGCGGCCCTTGACGGATCAGAGCGGTCGATCACCATTTCTGCCACGTCGGATTGTGAGGTCGGGGTCTTGCCGCAAGCAGATTTTCTGGCAGCAATCAAACAACATCCACAAATCGGGATTGGCTTGGCCATTAAACTGGCCAAGCAACTGCGCGCCATGAACGAGCGTGTGTTCAGCCTTGTTGTGCATGACGTAGAAACACGTGTCGGCCAGAGGGTAATGCAGCTGGCACAGCAACAAGAACAGCTGGTTGAGGGGGGCACGATTTCAGACGCCCCGACCCACGAGGTGATGGCCGGCTTTATCGGGTCAAACCGCGAGGCCGTTAGCCGAACGATTGCGCGCCTCAATAAGGCGGGCGTTATTCAAACCAACCGCAAACAGATCATCATTGAAGACCTTGGGCGTTTGCTCAACATCGCGACACCGTAGCGCTGGGGCCTGCGTTGTGCGCCCGAGCACAGACTGCAAGTCACAGATCGGGGCATGCTTTTGTGCATACCTGAGACTTTGCGCGGAGAGGCCGAATGCGGCGTTATCCGCGCATTTTTTGCGATCTTGTTTTGAGAAACCGTGCTTAGCCGCAATTATACCGCCGAGAGATACGTGCTTCCCTCGACGGTACAGATAGAGCCGTGACTTGAAATATGGAATGCGTCAGGTCGATGACAAAGCGATATCGCGTGTCGCGGGCCTTTTCTGTATCACAGCGCACACTCTCTACATAAACATCTGTTTTTCGACATTTTTCGTGTCGTGTTTGTGTTGGCAATTTCAGATTGCAGTCTGTACCGAAGAAAAAGGCTAACAACAGGACCCCGCATGGACGTGTCATATTTTTTTTCCGCAGGGGTCTTTGTGCAGTTTGCCCTGCTGTTTTATGTGCTTGGGCTGCTTGCGCGAAATGAATTGGTCCTGCGTGGTCTTCTGCTGACCGGGACCATGTTTTATATTTTGTACTACTACTTTATCGCGGACACCCCCTTGTGGGACGCAATCTTGACCAGCGGGGTTATCGGGCTTGCGAATTTTATCATGATCGTGGTGATTATGCATGAAAAGTCGACCATCGGCATGTCCCCTGAAATGACCGCTCTGTATCAATCTTTTCCAACTCTTAACCCCGGTCAGTTCCGCAAAATCATGCGCGACGCCGATTGGGTCACTGCCCCCGAAGACAGTAAGATCTGCACGCACGGTGTGCAGCCTGACTATTTATATCTTGTCTCTGACGGTGGTGTAAAACTGCACCGTGACGGGCAGGATGTGACGATTGGCAGCGGCAATTTTATAGGCGAGATTTCGTTTCTGTTGAATGGCCCTGCCACCGCAGATGTGGTTGTGCCAGCGGGCACGGTCTACGTCAGATGGAACCGGACCAAGCTGACACAGCTGATGAAAAAGTCGGACAGGCTCTCCAACGCGATCAGTGCGTTGTTCATCAACGACATCGCACGCAAATTGTCAGTCAGTTGGCCCCAAGCCACAGCAAAGCGGCTTTAAGCGGTTCCAACCCAGCACCCAGATCGGAGGGGTATCCGTGGTGCGGGTGCCTAAATGAACCCCCAACACAATCTACACGCTCTGCATCGTCATAAAGCATCACAAGCAAGATGATCGCGACACCTTCGCCTAGGTCTTTGCCAAGAGCCGCTGTGCAGAATGTGCGTCCAATTATTGACGTGAAGGTCAAACATTTCTGACGTTCGTCGGGGCGCCTGCAATCGGATCCTCTGGTCATTTTGGTCGCGCCGTGCACAACTTATGCGATACCGCCCTTAGAGTTCACCCGGATCGCCCATGCCCGCAGAGCCGCCCCTAAATCCTTCGATCTATAGACAGGGCGCATTGGCCACGTTGTTGGCGACGACCTTTACCATGGGCGGTGGCTTTCTGGCGCTGTTTCTCGCCAACCGTCTTTTGGGCAAAGACCTGTTTGCCACCTATGCCGTGGGCACGACCATCGTGTTCTTTGCGGGCGTCCTGTTTTCCGCAGGGTTGGAGCGGGTACTGATTTATCAGGTCTCAAAGCAAGACAGCACCGATATCGCGGGCCGCGTGCTCTGTGCCGCGCTCTGTGCCGGTGGGCTTGGCATGGGAGTGGTCTATATATTTGCAGACGCCCTTGGCGCAATTATCCAACTTCCACAAAGCGACGTTGCTCTGCGCAGTCTTAGCCCGATGGTGCTGATCCTGCCTTTGCTCTGGGTGGCCTCAGAATGGCGGCGCGCGCAGGGGCAGTTTTATCTCGCCTATAGTATTCCTGCCGGATCAGAGGTGATCCGCGCTGCGGGCTTGGGCGCGCTGATCTTGGCGGGGGCGGGGCTGACGGGGGCCGGGGTCGTGACATCGCTGTCCCTGCTGGTCCCATTGTGCGTGTTGGTCTACGCCCATCCGCGTATCCCGAACCTGCGGCCCGGACGGATCGTCGCGGCAGATATGGTTTACGGCCTGCGGTCCATGGCGACGCGGTTGGTGCGCGAGGCCACAACGCGGCTAAACCTGATCGTGTTGGGCATTTTATCAACCCCGCAGATGACCGCTGACTACGCGGTGGCGGCGCGGCTGGCCATGGCGTTGCTGGTCGCGCAAACGATGCTCGCAGCCCCGTTTGGCCCGCGCGTCACAACGCTGGTCACGCGCGGCGACATGCAGCAGTTGGACCGCGAATTTCAACAGACAAGAGATATCTCGACCGTCCTGGCGCTGTTTGGCGCGCTGGTGTTGGTCGTTTTTGGTCAATGGGGGCTGGCGCTGTTTGGCGACTACGCGGCGGCCTATCCGCTGTTGTTGATCCTCAGTGCAGCCTTTGTCAGTGACGTCATGGCCGGGCCGGGGGTGCTGATCCTGTCAATGGCAGGCCATGCGCGGGCCGGTTTGTATGTGCGGATGGCCGGTTTGGGGGTACTGACGGTCGCAGCCTGCGCATTGATCCCGGCCTTTGGCGGAATGGGGGCCGGGGCAGCGCTAGGGCTCTCGGCGCTGACAACACATGTGATGTCGCATGTTTTGATCAAACGGGCGATTGGCCTCACCCTGCTACAGCCCGATGTTTGCCTGCGGATCGCGCTCAGCATCGGGGCGCTGGTCTTTGCGGCCCTCGGTGGTCCAGTTCTGCTCAGCGCGGCGCTGCTATTTGGGGTTTTGATGTTTGGCCTCTGGCGCGTCTGTCGTGGAAGGGCCTGAAAGCAGGGGGGGTGACCGGGCCAACAATGGCCCGATCTCGCAAATGTTTAGCGCGGCGTCTCGACAGAGGTGTCAACATCCGGTTCATTCGCGATGATCTCAATCGCGTTTTCGGTCTCGACAGTATCGGCGCCTTTGACCAACAACGGCAGCATTTCTGTGCCACCGGGCATCGAGACTTCGCTGTTGTTTGGTGTGCGCCAGCTGAGCGTGTCAAAAGCATGACAGTTCGAACAGACGGGCATCCAGCTTGGGTGAACCTGCTGACAATTGTCACAGCACCATTGCGGCCCGCGCGAGGCCGTCAGCGCACGCGTCAACCAGCCGCGCACAACGGCTTCCTCGGCCCCTTGGCCCCGCTCAATCGCAGCCATCAGGGTCAAATTGCGAGCTGTTGGCTCAGTCTCAATCAGATCTCCCAAGGACCGCTTGGCTTCGGGGAAATCCTCGGCGGCGATGTTTAGTTCTGCCAGCAACATACGGGTTTCCGCGTGTTCCGGGCGCAGGCGTGTCAAGGCAGAGAAGCGCTTGAGACGTTCCGTCGCGCTTTCCGTTGGTACGATCTCAGCAAAGGCCGCGGCCAGATCAGGATGCGGTTTTGTGTCCCATGCCTTTTTCAGCACGCGGGTCGCGTATTTGGCATTGCCCTGTTCGATATACCCGCGTGCAGCCATCACAGCCGCCGGGATCAGATCAGGCGACAAACGGTTGGCCTCAATCGCGGTTTCACGTGCTTCAATCGGCTTGTCATCGTCCAAAATATCGCGCGCCTCGGACAGGGCCAGCACGGCGTCGCGGCGTTTATAGACATCGCGTGGCATCGCCCCCAACCGCAGTTTTTGCGTCAGGGTCGAACGGGCACCCGCCCAATCATTGCTCTCGGCCTGAAGGCGCAGCAGCACGTCTTGGGTCTCTATATGGCGCGGTTTGATCTCAAACGCCTTTTTCGCGAGTTGCAGCGCGGTTTCGGTGTCACCCGCCGCCAGCTTTTGCTGCATCAGGCCGCGCACGCCGACAAACCGGGTCCGCTCGTCCGTGAGTAGTGCTTTGTATGTTTCTTCTGCTTTGGCCTTGTCCCCGGCCAGTTCGGCGGCCTGCGCGGTCAACACATTAGTCAACTCAGGCCGCGCCAAAAGGCGGTTGGCTTTGGAGGCTTGGGTCATCGCGACCTTAGCGTCGCCAGAGGCCAGCGCGATCATGCTTTCAGACAGCGCGTCGTAGCCTTTGCGCTGGCGGTTTTTGTTGAAGTAGCGCGAAATAGCCGTGTCATCGCCGTTGATAAACCGCAGAACGGCAAACAGGAACTTTAGCACCCACAGGCCGATGGCAACTGCTACGATCAGCAGGAGAAATCCGATGGCAATCTGCAGCACAGACAGCGTAATCTCGGACCCGCCAAAGGTGATCTGAGCCCCCCCTTGCATATCCATAAGCATGGTGACGCCAAAGGTTGCGGCAATCACAAAGGCGACGAACGCGAGAATTTTGATCAAAGACCAGAGCATAGCAGCGCCTTTTTCTTAATTATCAACAGAGGATGAAAGGGTATCGAGCGCATCGACAGCCGATTGCCGTTGCGCAGAGCGGCCCAGCCAATCGGCCAGCGCCTCTTTGGCACTGTCGGGCAGGGCGTCAATCTCGGTCGTGGCCGTCGCCAGATCGCCGGATCTTACGGCAGCTTCGGCACGGCTGAGCACCGCATCGGGATCATCGCCTTCGCGCGGCGCGGTCGAGCGGACACCCAATTGGCTTTGGAAGAACGAGGTCAAACCACCGCCACCGGAATTTTCGCCACTGCTGCGCACCGAGGACAATGCCCCCCGCGCTGCATCTGGGAATTCTGACTGCAACTGTGCGGGCGTGATCGCCCCATCTGCTGCAATCGCAGACAGACCCTCTGGCACTTCGACACCCAGATCTTGCAGGGCTGTGACCGCCGCATCAAAGGGCGCACCGGTTTCCAGCGATGTTCTGATCTCGGCAATCGCGGCTTCGGCCAGCCGGTTTTGGGCGGCTTGCTCTGCTGCGGCAGAGGCTGCTTGGGCGGCGGCCTCTTGTTCTGCGGCCAGCGCTTGGGCTTCGGCCACATCATTGGCGGCCTCGTCTGCGATTTCTTGCACACGGGTTTGTTGGGCTGCGATTTCTTCGCGCACCGTGGCCAGTTCACGCTCGATCGAAGTGATCGCGGTTTCGGCGACTTCGCCTGCTGCATTTGGCGCCCGCTCGACGGCTGTCAGACGCTGATCCATATCCGCGAGCGTGCTTTGCAGGGCCTCGCTCTGGCTCGCGGCCTCGGCACCCACCGCCTCGACAGACGCTTGCATTGCATCGAAATCAGGTAGGTCTGGCAGGGCTTCGGGCGCGGGCAGCGCCGCAATCGTCGCCTCAAGCTGCGCAATCTGTTCGGCCTGCGCGGTGATTTGCGGAGTGACGGTATCCTCTTGGGCCGGCATCCCGAGCCCCATGTAGGCGGCACCATACCCGATACCACCGGCGACAAGGCCGCCCAGCGCCATCGGGAAAAATCCACCCTTTTTGACGACGACCGGGGGCGGGGCTGCCACAACCGGGTCCGTCACAGGCTCTGACAGCTCGACAGGGGTGGTCTCAACCTCGGGCGTCACATCATCTGTGGGGGGCGTGTCGTTCAGCACATCGGCCGCGGTCTCATCCGTGGGGTCTGCCACGCTGATGTCTTCGCTGACAATCTCGTCCACGATCTTGTCGACCTCTGCGCCCGCCTCAGCCATCTGGCTGTCAATCGCATCTTCGGAGACGACGACGGCATCCTCTATCTTGGTTTCCGCAGTTTTGCGCGATCCGCCCGTGCGACCGCGTTTTGACGATTTTGCCACCGTTTCACCCCCTAACGGATTGTCAGTATTCCAAGCAGTGGCGATAGCTTACCCTGCAAACTCAAGGCTCTCAAGGACCGCAATCTGATGGTTTTCCCCCTAAACACAAAACAGTTTGTGCAATCATCGCTTCCAGATCGCTGCGCGCGGCAATTTTGATGCCTTCGAGGGGCTGCCCATCGAACACTTGCGCCACAGCCGCGCTGATCGCCACAACCGTCACATGCGGCCCACTCAACCCCTGATTTATAAAGGATTCACCTGTTTTTGGGGAAAAGATGGGTGCGATGACACCGGGGGCATCGGCAAGCTGATTTTTGGTCGCGCGGGATAGCATTCGCGGCTCTTGCGCATAGACAACCCGCGATTTGCAGTCGATCCCGCCACGCGCCAGCATTTGCACAAGTTCGCCCGCAACATCGCGTCCCCGCAAGTGATACACAGCCCCTATTGGTCGATTTTTGAGAATCAGCCGGGCCAAATCATCGACATTTCCCTGTGCAGAGCGGGCTGTGACCCCCAAAGTGGCGGCCAATTCAGCGGTTTTGTCGCCCACGCACCACGCCGTCACACTTGCGGGCCAAGCCACATGCGCCACCGCCTCGACCGCACGTTGCGAGGTGAACACCACATGCGCCAGATCTGCGGGCACCTGATCAAAAGGACTAGGTTGCACGGAGATGAGCGGCGCGCTGAGCACATCAAAGGGCGCATCACACACCGCCCGCAACCCCTCCACAAAGGCCACATCCCCCGGCGGGGGCCGTGACACAAATACCAAGGGCAGCGCTTTCGACATCGCGGCATGATCCTTTCCCTGCACATTGTCGCAGACGGGTGGCAATGTTACGTGCAATCGGCACAAAGGCAAACGGAACCCGCATGACACAGCCCCTCACGATCCTCGGCATCGAATCCAGTTGTGATGACACCGCCGCCGCTGTGGTGCGCGAAACAGCGGACGGTGCCGCCATCCTGTCGTCAATTGTCGAAGGCCAGTCTACCCTTCATGCGGATTTTGGAGGCGTTGTGCCCGAGATCGCCGCGCGCGCCCATGCCGAACGGCTCGATCATTGTGTCGAAGCGGCGCTGGCAGAGGCGAAGGTCACATTGGCGGATATCGACGCCATCGCCGTGACCGCCGGGCCGGGCCTGATCGGTGGGGTCGTTTCAGGCGTGATGTGCGCCAAGGGGTTGGCCGCAGCCACCGGCAAACCGCTGATTGGCGTGAACCATTTGGCGGGCCACGCCCTGACCCCGCGCCTGACCGACGCCATCGCCTATCCCTATCTGATGCTGCTGGTCTCGGGTGGGCATTGCCAGTTTTTGATCGTACGCGGCGCGGATGACTTTTCGCGCATTGGTGGATCAATCGACGACGCACCGGGCGAGGCATTTGACAAAACGGCCCGCCTGATCGGCCTGCCCCAGCCCGGCGGCCCGCATGTGGAACGCGCAGCCGATGCAGGCGATGCGACCGCCATCCCCCTTCCCCGTCCTTTGATGGATCGCCCCGGTTGTGATATGTCTTTCTCTGGCTTGAAAACCGCCCTGCTGCGCGCCCGCGATGCGGTTCTGGTCGATGGGGCTTTGCGCGCGCAGGACCAAGCGGACCTCGCCGCCTCATTCCAACGGGCCGTGCGCGATATATTGGTGGGCAAGAGCAGGCGTGCGCTCGATATCTACCTATCCAAAGCCCCCGTCACACCGACATTTGCTGTCGCTGGCGGTGTGGCGGCCAACCAGAGTATCCGGGGCGGGCTACAAGACCTATGTTCGGAGCTAAGTTGCACCTTCACCGCCCCGCCACTGGCTCTGTGTACGGACAATGCGGCCATGATCGCCTATGTCGGGATCGAGCGGTTCAGGTTGGGAATGTTCGACGATATGACCCTATCAGCGCGCCCGAGATGGCCCTTGGACACCACGGCGCAACCGATGCTGGGGCACGGTAAAAAAGGGGCAAAGGCATGAGCTTTGCGGTCTACGGCGCGGGGGCGTTTGGCACAGGATTGGCGATAGCCCTTGGGCTGGCAGGGCACCGGGTGACGATTATTGGGCGGAATGCGGGGGCTATGGCCGAGGCGCAGAAGACCCGCCAAGCGCCAAAATTGGACGGCATCACCCTGCCACCTGAAATCACGCTGACGGCGGATCAGGATGCGCTGCGCGCCCCCGATATCGTCCTGCTCGCGGTTCCGGCGCAGACGTTGGGGCCGGTGCTAGGGCAGATTTCAGGCAACCTGACCGGGCGTGCGGTCGTGGCCTGTTGCAAGGGGATCGACCTGCACACGTTACGCGGCCCGGTCGAGACGATCATGCAATGCGCACCAAAAGCGCAGGCTGCCGTGCTGTCTGGGCCCAGTTTTGCGCTCGATCTCGCAAAGGGGATGCCGACTGCTCTGACCATTGCGGCAGCGCAAGATGAGACAGCCAAGATGCTGCAAACCGCGCTTTCGACCGACACGATGCGCATGTACCGCAGCACGGATTTCACCGGGGTTCAGCTGGGCGGCGCGTTGAAAAACATCATCGCGATTGCTTGTGGCGTGACCATCGGCGCAGGTCTGGGCGATAGCGCACGGGCGGCTCTGCTGGCGCGGGGGTTTGCCGAAATGCGCAGGTTGGGGGCCGCATTGGGCGCGCAGGATGACACGCTATGCGGGTTGTCAGGCTTGGGCGATCTGACGCTGACCTGCACATCGCTACAATCACGCAATTTCAGATATGGGCTGGCGCTCGGCGCGCAAGATGAAGGGTGGGACAGCAGTACAACGACCGAAGGGGCAGCTACGGCGCGTGCGGCCCAACAACTCGGACGACATCATAAAATCGAGACGCCGATCATCGACTGCGTGGCGGGGCTTGTCTCGGGCGAGATCACGGTGGACACTGCGCTCACCCGGCTTTTGAGCCGCAGTTTAAAGGAAGAATAATGCTCGTTGCACTGATGGCCCATGACAAAGCAGGCGCCCTAGAGATCCGCAAAGCCAACCGCGAGGCGCATATCGCCTACCTCAAATCAACCGATCTGGTGGAAATGGCAGGCCCGCTTTTGGGTGCAGACGGGGACATGTGCGGATCGCTGATCGTGCTGAACGTAGTGGATTTCAACGCCGCCGAGGCTTGGGCCGCAGGTGATCCCTACAAACACGCAGGCCTGTTCGAGCGGGTCGAGCTGATCCAATGGAACAAGGTCATCGGCTGATGGCAAAGTGGCTGTTCAAATCCGAACCCGACGTCTGGGGCTGGGACCACCAAGTGGCCAAGGGCGACGCGGGCGAGGAATGGGACGGCATCCGCAATTATCAGGCGCGCAACAACATGCGCGCGATGGCGCTGGGGGATCTGGGATTTTTTTACCACTCTCGCAGCGGCCTCGAAATCGTCGGCATCGTCGAGGTTTGCGCGCTGTCTCACTCCGACAGCACCACGGACGACGACCGCTGGGATTGCGTTGATATTCGGGCCGTTAGGCCGCTCAAACAGCCCGTGACGCTGGAACAGATCAAGGGTGAGACGGCGCTGTCCGACATGATCCTCGTGCGCAATTCGCGCCTGTCTGTGCAACCCGTCAGCGACGCCGAATGGGCGCTGATTTGCAAAATGGGCCTGACAGAGCCCTAAAACTGCGACATTCTGACCTGAGCCAAATATCAAGAAGGGACTGGTTATGGGATTTCTCGCCGTCATATTGGCCGCTGCGGCCACTTTTGCGTTTGGGGCGCTTTGGTACGGGATGCTGAGCAAACCGTGGCTGGCAGCATCGGGCGTGCCGCAAGACGACAAGGGCCAGCCCGCCAATGGAAACACGCCCACCCCCTATATCATCTGCGCGATCTGCATTCTGCTGGTCGCGGGCATGATGCGCCATGCTTTCGCCCTATCGGGGATTGATACATTGGGCGAAGGGCTGGTGACAGGGTTCGGCGTCGGCGCGTTTTTCATCACGCCGTGGCTGGCGCTGACCAACGGCTACACGATGCGGCCGCAAACGCTGACGGCCATTGACGGCGGCTATGCGAGCATCGGCTGCGCGATCATGGGGGCTGTACTGGTCCTGCTGTAGAATAGGACGACGATGCGCCAAGCTCTGATCATTCTCATCGCTATCCCGCTGGTCGTCTGGCTGGGGTGGCGGAACGCGTATCCGAGTTACGATATCTAGCGGACCCTGACGATACGGGTGATGACGCCGGATGGAGTTGTGGAGAGCCGTAACACAGCACGCGCGCTTTATACTCAGGGCCCCAGTCTAGGGTTTGTAGATGGGGCGACCGGCGGCTGTTGGCTTTACGGAATTTCGCCTTTCGTCGATTTGGGCGAGGGGCGCTACCTATTTGCAGATGTTGATGAAAGTATCGAAGCGGTTTTTCGTGCTGCGAGAGAAGCCGGATTTATGGACACAGGTGACCGGTGGCGTGACCTTCGCAAGCTCACGCGGTCGCGCGGGGAGGTCTGGAGAGTACCCGACCACTCTATTCCGACTTTGGTGACACTCCGCGATCAGGGCGATATCACGACGGCAGAACTCGTTGATCCACATGACTTAGCTGCAGCTTTCGGCCCGGACTATGAGTTGTTGAGTATGACCGTTCAAGTGACAAATGAGCCGACTACTGAACGCCAGCTTGCTCCACTCTTTGCTGAGTGGATTTTAGATGATCAGCCGTATTTTAATATAACAGATGACGGTAGAGCATTCCCTTATCCTTTGACTGGTGCATTTTTCTGGGCGGGTGGCACCGGTCGACTAGCATATTAGATGATTCAAAATGGCGATATCTAGAGACCTCCTTCTCGCAATACTTACGTAGTGCGACCTGTCACCCCTGCGCCTTCCCCCCAACAAAAAACCCGCCCCAAATTATTAGGCGGGTTTTTCATTTCGAAAAACGGCAGCAACAATTAGCCGTAGACGGCCTCTTTGCCGAAATGTTTGGTCAGCATGTAGTAGATCACAGCGCGGTATTTGGTGCGCTCGGATTTGCCGTAAGTGTCAATCACCGACGCAATCGCTTGGTCCAATTGCGGACCATCGGACAGGCCCAGCTTTTTCATCAAAAAGTTCTTCTTGACCGTTTCAATCTCGGCGGGCTGGCTGCCAGCCACGGTCGAGGCGTCACGGTTGTAGATCGCCGGACCACAGCCAATAGTGACTTTCGTGAGCAGATCCATGTCGGCGGTCATGCCGCACTTATTTTTCAAATCATCCGCATAGACCGCGATCAGATCATCTCTTTTTCCCATAGTCTCATATCCCCTGTCAGGTGTGTGGGCTGTTTAATATCGCCCTTATATCGGTTGCCGCTAAATGCGGCCTGCGCGAAACCTATCCGCAGCTATGCAATACGGTAAAGGTAAATTGCGGGGAAAATGTCGAACTAGGCTGCAAACCGCAGAGAACATGGAAAATTTAACTGGTTTAAGTCAGCGGCACGTGCCCCATCCCACGGCTTGCAGGTGGAAATGATCCGCATGGAGCGCGTTGTAGTCAGGCCCCAGCGTTGTCGCGAACCAGTCGCAGGCCGTATCACGGGCCTGCCGTAGAAAGCGCGCGTTGGGGCCTGTGCGCTCCCAGTCTTGTTGCAGATCAATCCGCCGCCCGTTTTCCAAAACAAAGCCCGACACATCGAGCGCCATCGCCTGCGCATGGGTGCTCCACCGCGTTGTGCCGCCTGCGGCCCCGCTGCCCCGCACGGACCGACAGCTATAGCTGCCGAAATGCTGGATCGAGGCGACCGAGCTGCCGTAGATATCCTCTGCCGCAGGTTGCAGCCCGTGATGTTCCCACATCGCCGTGCGCAGTGCCACTGGGCAGGACGTCTCTAGCCGTGAAACCCGTGCTTGCCCCAGCCGCGAAATCCGCATTCGGTTGTCCACAAAACACGATGCAGAGTCGCGAATATCAGGCAGTGCCGCAACCGCCCCGGCCCCGCCCACCGCCGCGCGGCATAGTTCCGGGTCATCCAAGGTGCGCCGCAGTTTCCATCCCGTCAGCGGTGTCACCGGATCAGACACGACCAGCGGTTCCACCGGGTTCCAGTGGCGCGGAAGCGGGCTGTCGGCGTGGTTGAGCAGGTAGTATCCCCCGACACTGATGACCAGCACGTAAAAGGCAGCCGCCAACACGCGGTGTAGCCGCACCAAAAAGCGTCGCGATTTTGAGAAGTGATGGTCGTTCATTTCACAGCCTCTAACCCGCAGCACAACGGCAAACGCCGCGCACCATACTGGCCGCGGCGTTTGTCATATGTGAGGCTGAGACGGGGCATCAGTACCGGTAGTGCTCCGGCTTGAACGGGCCGTCGGGTGATACGCCGATGTAGGCCGCTTGCTCGGGGTCGAGCTTCGACAGCTTCACGCCGATCCGGTCCAGATGCAGACGGGCTACTTTTTCGTCCAGATGCTTGGGCAAAATGTAGACGCCGGGTTGGTAGTCGTCGCCTTTGGTCCACAGCTCGATCTGCGCCAGCACTTGGTTGGTGAAGGATGCCGACATTACGAACGACGGGTGGCCCGTGGCATTGCCGAGGTTCAACAGACGACCCTCGGACAACAGGATCAAGCGGTTGCCGTTTGGCATCTCGATCATGTCGACCTGCTCTTTGATGTTGGTCCACTTGTGGTTTTTCAGGCTTGCGACTTGGATCTCGTTGTCGAAGTGACCGATGTTGCCGACGATCGCCATGTCCTTCATCTCGCGCAGGTGCTCGATGCGGATGACGTCCTTGTTGCCGGTGGTAGTGATGAAGATGTCTGCCGTGCTGACGACGTCCTCAAGCAGAACAACCTCAAAGCCATCCATCGCCGCTTGCAATGCACAAATCGGGTCCACTTCCGTGACCTTCACGCGCGCGCCGGCACCCGACAATGATGCCGCCGAGCCTTTGCCCACGTCGCCGTAGCCCATCACGACCGCGACTTTGCCTGCCATCATGGTGTCTGTGGCGCGGCGAATGCCGTCGACGAGGCTCTCTTTGCAGCCATATTTATTGTCGAACTTGGACTTGGTCACACTGTCA
>CALHAP010000124.1 GCA_937931795.1 uncultured Paracoccaceae bacterium | reverse complement strand
GCGGCCCGACTTGGCCCCCGATACCGCTATCCTAGACGCGCCGCTCTCGGTCATGGTGCCCTCGTTCCTACTGTCCGAGATCAGCCGGGCTTTCGAGGTGGGGTTCCTCATCTTCCTGCCCTTCCTCATCATCGACTTGATCGTCGCCGCGATTCTCATGTCGATGGGCATGATGATGGTCCCGCCTGCGATCGTGTCACTGCCGTTCAAACTGGCGTTTTTCGTGGTCGCAGATGGTTGGGCGCTGGTGTCAGGCAGCCTCGTGCGCAGCTATTTCTAAAGTGCGCGGCGGGCGTTTAAGGCGGCGGTGATCGTGCCGTCGTCTAGGTAGTCTAGCTCGCCGCCAATCGGCACGCCTTGCGCGAGGCTGGTGACCGTGATCCCGCCCAACTGATCGGCGATGTAATGTGCTGTGGTCTGCCCGTCGATGGTCGCGGACAGAGCTAGGATCACTTCGGTGATTTCCTCAGACGTGATCCGGTCGAGCAGGCGGGGGATGCGCAGGTCTTCGGGGCCGATGGCGTCCAGCGCTGACAGTGTCCCGCCGAGCACATGATAGCGCCCTTTGAACACGGCAGAACGCTCCATGGCCCACAGGTCTGCGACATCCTCGACCACGCAAATCTGGCCGTTTGCGCGTTTCTCACTGTCGCAGATTTTGCAGATATCACTGGTGCCGATGTTGCTGCAATTCAGACATTCGCGGGCGGTTGCCCCCACCGATTGCATCGCATCCGCGAGGGGCACCAGCAGTTGCCCGCGTTTCTTGATCAAATGCAGCACCGCGCGGCGGGCCGAGCGTGGCCCCAGACCCGGCAGGCGGGCCATCAAGTCGATCAACGCCTGAATATCGCCTGTGTCATCTGCCATCTGGTTTAGAACGGCAGGTTCATGCCCGGCGGCAGGCCGAGGCCTTCAGTCATTTTGGCCATCTCTTCTTGGGCGCGATCAGAAGCTTTCGATTGCGCGTCTTTGATCGCGGCGAGGATTAGGTCTTCGACGACTTCCTTATCTGATCCGTTAAAAATCGACGGGTCGATGTCGAGGCTTTTCAGCTCGCCCTTGGCCGAAGCCACGGCCTTCACAAGGCCCGCGCCGCTCTCGCCGGTGACCATTATGTTGTGCATCTCGTCCTGCATTTCGGCCATTTTGCCCTGCATTTCTTGGGCTGCTTTCATCATCTTGGCCATATCGCCAATGCCACCTAGGCCTTTGAACATGCGGTCTCTCCTGAAATTGTTAATGCTGAGATAGGGGGTCTGGTCTGCGGGGACAAGCTGCCGTCAGTCTTCCTCGAACGGATCCCATTCATCCTCGACCTCGGGCAGCGCCTCGGCGGCCATTTCGCTGAGTTTTAGATCTTGGGTTTTGATGCTGGCGATTTTGGCGCGGGGAAAGGCGGTCAGCACGGCCTGCACCAACGGATGGGCCTGCGCTTCGGCGTGCAGCGCCTGATCGGCGGCATCTCGGGTTTCGGCAATTGTCGCGGCCGTGGCATCATTGACCAACGTCACGGCCCAGCGGTTACCCGTCCACGCCTGCAATCGCCCGCCAAGCCGTTGCGCCAGATCACTGGGCGCGCCGTCTGCGGGGGTGAACTCGATACGACCGGGCTGATAGCTGTGCAGGCGCACGCCCGTCTCGATGTCCACCAGCAGTTTCACATCTCGGTGGCTGCGGATCAATTCGACCACGCTCTCGAATGTTGCGTAGCGCGCCAATGCGTCGGTCTGCACGGCGACTGCCAATTGCGCCGTTGGACCACTGGGCGCGCTGTGTGTCGGGGCAGGAGTGCCCATCGCCGTCGTCGTACCTCCTTGCGCTTGGGGCGCACGCGCGCCACCGCCGCCACCGGGGGCGGGCGGTGTGTCTTGCAGTTTCTTGATCAGCTCGTCAGGTGTCGGCAGGTCGGCCACATGCGTCAGCCGGATCACGGCCATCTCGGCGGCCATCATTGCATTTGGAGCAGCGGCCACTTCTTCGAGCGATTTCAACAGCATCTGCCACATCCGCGACAGCACGCGCATTGGCAGCGCCTCGGCCATGGCTATGCCGCGCGTGCGCTCGTCGGGGCCAACGGTGGGGTCTTCTGCTGCGTCGGGCGTGATCTTGATGACGCTGACCCAATGCGAAATCTCGGCCAGATCGCGCAGCACCGCCATCGGATCGGCCCCTTCGGCGTATTGGCTCGACAGTTCGGTGAGGGCCTGTGCTGCCTCGCCGCGCAGGATCATGTCGAACAGATCCAGCACGCGGCCCCGGTCGGCAAGACCCAGCATCGCGCGTACTTGCTCCGCGCTCGTCTCGCCCGCCCCATGACTGATCGCTTGGTCCAGCAGGGATTGCGCATCGCGCGCGGACCCTTCGGCGGCGCGGGTGATCAGGGCCAGCGCATCGTCAGTGATCTGCGCGCCCTCGCCATCAGCGGTTTTGCGCAGCAGCGCGATCATCACCTCGGGCTCGATCCGGCGCAGGTCAAACCGCTGGCAACGCGACAGGACCGTCACGGGCACTTTGCGGATTTCCGTGGTGGCAAAGATGAATTTGACGTGCTCGGGTGGTTCTTCCAATGTTTTGAGCAGCGCGTTGAACGCGTTGGTCGACAGCATGTGTACTTCATCGATGATGTAGACTTTGTAGCGCGCACTGGCCGCTCGGTAATGCACGCTGTCGATGATTTCACGGATGTCGCCCACGCCTGTCCGGCTGGCTGCGTCCATTTCCATCACATCGACGTGGCGACCTTCCATGATGGCGGTGCAATGCTCGCAAACGCCGCAGGGTTCGGTTGTGGGGCCGCCTGTCCCGTCGGCACCGATGCAGTTCATCCCCTTGGCGATGATGCGCGCAGTGGTGGTTTTACCCGTGCCCCGGATGCCCGTCATGATGAAGGCTTGTGCTATGCGCCCCGCCTCGAAGGCGTTTTTCAGCGTACGCACCATCGCGTCCTGACCCATCAGATCAGCGAAGGTTTCAGGCCGGTATTTCCGGGCGAGCACTTGGTATGCGGTGTCGGTCATCTGCGCCTACGTGTTGGATTCGCGCACAGGGTATGCGGCGGCCGGGGGGGTCACAAGAGCCACAGGACGACACCCGTCGCAAAGGCGGCCGCCGACAGGATTGTGGCGAGCAGCGTGAACCCTTTGGATGGCACGGGTTCGGCGTCGTTGTCGTGCAATCGCGCGAAGGTGCGGCGGGCCTGCAATTGTGCGGCATAAAAGATCAAGATGGCCGCGCCCAAGAACAGCGAGGCGACGGCTTTGGCGACCCAAGTGGGTTCAAATTCGCCAAATACCGCTTGCAGGCCGATGGCCACACCGACACAGCCGAGGCCCGTACCCATCCACGACGAAAACGTGCGCTCGTTGGCCATGATCGTGCGGTCTTCGGCCCAGTTTGTGCGGCGGGTCGCTTTGTCTTCTTCGTCGCTCATTCCTCGCCCCGTTTGTGTTTTGACCGTTTTTTGCCGGTGTTGTACATCTTTTGCAGCGACTTATACCGCGCGCGGGCTTGGGCAATGGTTTCTGTGTTGTGCTGGTCTTCGCGGATCAGTTTGCGCCAGCGGTCCAGGCGGTCGGGGTCCAGATCGCCTGCCGCAATCGCCGCCTGCACAGCGCAGCCCGGTTCGCTGTCATGCGCGCAATCGTTGAACTTGCACTGCGGGATCAGGTCCGTGACGTCCGAGAACACCGCGTCGATGCCGTCGCTGGCGTCGGACAAGGCCAGTTCGCGCATGCCGGGCGTGTCGATCAGCCAGCCGCCCGCCAGCGTTGGCCGCAAGGCGCGTGATGTCGTGGTGTGCCGCCCCTTGGCGTCGTCTTCGCGGATGTCTTGGGTCAAGGCGATCTGGCCAGTTAGGGCGTTTTGCAACGTTGTTTTGCCGACGCCTGATGACCCGACCAAGGCAAGCGTTTGCCCGCCCTTGCACCACGGCATCAGCAGATCGGCTTCTGACTTGGAGTTCAGCGCGAGGGCTGTGACGATGGGCGACAGCGCTTCAGCCTGTTTGATGTAGCTGGCGGGGTCCTCGGCCATATCCGCCTTGGTCAGCACGATCAGCGGCAGGCATCCAGCGGAGGAGGCCATGGCCAGATAACGCTCCAACCGGGCCACGTTGAAGTCGGCGTTGCAGCTGGTGACGATGGCCAGCGTGTCGACATTAGCCGCGATCAACTGGCGGCCCGCTTGGGGACCTGCGCCGCGCCGTGCGATTTCTGTGGTGCGCTCGAACCGCTGTGTGACTTTAGGGCCCTCGTAGGCCACCCAATCACCAACGGCGTAGTGGCCGGTCTCGTCAGGCGTAACGGCGGTCGCGGGGCCGTCCTCACCCAATAAGATAAGCTGGTCGCGCATGACTTCGGTGACGCGGGCGGGAGTGGCATCTGTCTCGTGTTGAGACGCGAAATGGTCTGACCAACCAAGGTCAGCGAGTGCGTATGTGGTCAATGATTTGATCCCGTGCGGAAGGAGTTTGGCCAATGGGCGCACCATTGGCAGCATCGCATCGGGCTCACGGGTGCCGTGTCAGGCTGTCCGCGCCCGGAGGTGTGAAAATACAAACATTCTATTCCTCCTGTCGGCGTTAAAATCGGGTGAGAGGCTGGACATCGACCCAAGTGGGGCTCGTTGTGGCTGCTACCTTCCGGTCCTGACCAGGTTGGCGAGGCACTTGCCCGCGCCAACCTCTCGATAAGCAACATAGTGGGCAACATCGGGCAAAGCAAGCCTAGGTCGGCGGATCAAACGTCAATCTATAGCGCCAAAACCCTGTCTCATCTGGGCCGACTGCGGAAATACCCGGTGGGAGTTGGCTGTCATCGGGCAATAGTTCTGGTCGCGCGCTCGTGAACAGGGCGCTCGTATCTGGCAGAGTGGCAAAGGACCATGGCACCGATGGGCTGGGGGTAAGGGGGGACTGTTGCGTCACATAGTCTTGGATGATCTGCCGCAGCGGCACCTTTGGCGGGGCAAGCAATTGCCCGCGCCGTGCCACGCTATACCCGCCACCGCCACTGGCCCGGTAAGCGTTTGTGCCGACGAGAATGCGGTCGGTGGCTGTCAGCGGTGTACCGTCCACGAGACAGATATCCGTTACCCGTTTGCCCACAGGTCGAGACGGATCAATGCGGTAGGTCAGTCCATGTAGCACGTCGAAATTGTAGCTGGGGATGTCCCTATTTAGCAGGGGTTGATCTTGGGTGCCGATTTGGATTCGGGAAAAGGCGCGCGCGGCGGTCTCTAACCATAGGGCCACATCAGCCCCGGTCAGTTTCAGCAAACACATCGCGTTAGGGAAAGGATACAGCTCGGCTGTGTGCCGCAGCGCGAGGGGGCCGGGCGGGATAGACACATAATTATGCGCCCCCGACCTGCCGCCCGCTTTGCACGGAGAAATTGCCATGCTCCGTGGCAGGTCCGCGTCGTCATGTCCGTCCAGCATCGTGTCCGCAGCATCGTCCATTGCCGCAGCAATCAATGCCAGCGCAGCACTTGGGGCCATCTGGGCGAAGAGTGTATGCAGCGCCTCGTGGGTGTGCCCGATGGGCCGCCGGATATGGTCGAGCACAGCGTCATGCGTAGGCTTTATACTTTCCATAACGCCCCGATCACCCTGGCCGTCCTCCAATTGATCAACGTGGCGCAAGTGAACGTGATGGGAGATGGGCTTCCAACTGTCGTTTCGGCGTTCAAGGGTCAGATCAATGATCCCTAACTGCTTGCCATAGCATCCCGCCATGACCGTCGGGATGCCATGCAGCGTCCCGGCCACGGGGTCTGTGTCCGTGGCCTTTGGCAGGCTCGGGTCGGGGAACAGCCGGTGGGTGTGTCCCGTGAAAAGGGCGTCTATCCCCCCCAGTGCGGCAAGAGGACGCGCTGCGTTTTCCATATCCGTCGTATGGGCGCCGGACCCCAGCCCCGAATGGCACAGAACCACAATGATATCGGCACCGGCCGCGCGCAGCCTTGGCAGATGGTAGCGCGCCGCATCGACGATATCGCGGGTTACAATTGGCGCGCTGAGGTTAAATTTCTCCCACATCTCAATCTGCGGCGGCGCGAGGCCGAGAATGCCTACGTTGATCTCATGGGCGCTGCCATCGGTTGCGACAGACGTATGGGGGATGATCTTCCACGGCGCGATCAGGGTAGTGTCATCGGCAGATGTTTCGCCCTTTGCGCGCAGTACATTGGCGCAAACAAAGGGAAAATTGGCGTCCTGCAGGGCACGCTGCAAATAGGGTAGGCCGTAGTTGAATTCGTGGTTGCCCAAAGTTCCGCCCGCATATTGCAGAGTGTTCATCGCCACGATCATGGGGTTTGTGCCACGGGGTTGATGCTCTGCGGCCCAATCCGCAATCAGAGTGCCCTGCAAAAAGTCACCATTGTCAAACAATAGGCTGTTGGCCGCCTCGGCGCGGGCCTGCGTGATCAGTTGTGCGGTGCGCGCCAGTCCGGTGCCGGGCAAAGTGCTGTCGGCCCCATAGTCGTAGGGCATGATATGGACGTGCAGATCGGTGGTTTCGAGTAGGCGAAGATGCAATGTGGGAACCTTTTGGTCTTTGGCAGCCGCGGGTCGGATCGTCATAAGGGCTCGGTCCTGCATGTCATCGCTTACATCAAAACAACCACAGGGTGAGTATTGTGTAAACGGAATATAGAAAACCCGCATTGACCTTATGGCTTTCAAGAGACAAGTCAGGGCAATGAAACTTGCAGAAACAGTGACATTTGGCGGCGGTGGGCGGCTCGACCGGGCGGGCGCACTGCGCGGCGACAGCGCGCGATTGACCCAGATGCTGGCGCATGCGGACACCCAAGTGGTGCCGTTTTGGCGTGGCAAACCCTTGGTGATAGACACAGACGCCGGGGGGCTGGCATTGCTGCGTTTGGCGGTCGGGCATCCTGTTTTGCAATCCATTGGTGGCCAGCGCTTGTTTTTGGGTCTCGAAGACAGCCGTCCCATCTGGGCCCAAGATATCAGCGGTTGGCAGCCCGATGATCTTGACACAGCAACGCTGGATACCTTTCTGGACCCGACCGAGCAGCAGCACCCGGATCTGCCAAGCGGCAGCCGTTTCGCGGAACTTCGCGCGATTATGACCCGGCTCGACGCGCATGAGTGTGAAGTGGCTGCAACCGCACGCGCGGTGCTCTCATGGCATCAACGTCACGGATTTTGCCCATCCTGTGGGGCGGCCTCCGCCAGCAGCCTGTCCGGTTGGCAGCGCGATTGCGCCGCCTGCGAGACGCATCATTTCCCGCGCACCGACCCCGTTGTCATCATGTTGATCACCCATGGCAATGATGTGCTGGTCGGACGCTCACCCGGTTGGCCAGAGGGGATGTATTCGCTGTTGGCTGGGTTTGTCGAACCCGGCGAGACGCTGGAAGCTGCCGTGCGCCGCGAAGTGGTCGAAGAAGCGGGCGTGGCCGTCGGGCCTGTGTCCTACCTCGCCAGCCAGCCGTGGCCCTTCCCGGCGTCACTGATGTTTGGGTGCCGGGGCGAGGCTGCCAGCCGCGAGATCACGATTGATCCCGTTGAGATCGAAGACGCACTCTGGGTCAGCCGTGAACGTATGGCCGCAATTTTCGAAGGCATCGACCCGCAGATCAGCGCCCCGCGGGATGGCGCGATTGCGCGGTTTATCCTCTGGCACTGGCTCACGGATCAATTGGACTGAATGATGAAGACGAACACCAATCATACCGTTGATGCACCAATTGGCGATGTTTTTAATTGGCTCACAGATGTCGAGAGCATTGCCGCTGTTCTAGAGCGACGCCACATTACCGTGACCCGGTCAGATGACGCCGGACCGATGACGGCGCAGACGCAATTGCAGGTGGTGGCCTTGATTCAAGGCAAAACCAGCAAGATCGAGATCACGGTGGCGCAGATTGATCCGCCACATCGGCTGGTGCTAACTGCAAAAGTCGGGGCGTTTCGCGCGGAATTGACGGCGGATCTATCGCAGGGGACAGATGTTGCGGTCGAGGCAGTCGTGACGGCGCAGTCCATCGCGGCACGTATGATGCTCAAGGCGGGTGCGCTGGCGCAGCCGCGCGTTGTCGCAGCCCAGCAAGAGATCATCGACCAATATCTCGCGGCCCAACAGGCGGGCAGCGCCGGGGTTTAGCCTTCGGAGCGCCGTGCAGCCGCCGGGTAGACGCCCATCAGATTGATCATATCGGTGAAATAGTCCAACTCTTCGAGGGCCAGTTGCACGGATGTGTCATCTGGGTGGCCTTCAATCTCGGCGTAAAACTGCGTCGCATTGAACGACCCATCGACCATATAGCTTTCCAGCTTGGTCATATTGACCCCGTTGGTCGCAAATCCGCCCATCGCTTTATACAGGGCGGCGGGCATGTTGCGGACCCGAAAGATCAGCGATGTCATCATCACGCCAGCCCCGCGTCGCGACAGATCAGGCTGGCGGGCCATGATCAAAAAACGGGTCGTATTGCGGTCGTGGTCCTCGATTTTCGGGGCAATCACCTCAAGTCCGTATATACTGGCCGCCAATTCCGAGGCCAACGCACCTGCATGGGGGTCATCCCCTTCGGCCACATCACGGGCGGCGCGGGCGTTGTCTGAGCTGACGACAGGTGTGATATTGTGGGTTTTCAAGAATTTCGAGCATTGGGGCAGGATCACGGTATGCCCCAGCGCGTGGGTGATCTGATCCAGCGGTGTGCCGGGTTTACCCAGCAAATTCACATGCACGCGGATGAAAATCTCATCGACGATATGCAATCCACTGTCGGGCAGCAGCGAATGCACATCGGCCACGCGGCCATAGGTCGAGTTTTCGACCGCGATCATGCCCAGATCAGCCGCGCCCGTTTGCACCGCTTCGACTGCAGAGAGAAACGTAGGACAGGGCAGGGGGGCGAGATCAGGGCGGGCTTCGACGCAGGCTTGGTGACCATAGGCGCCCATTTCGCCCTGAAAGGCTATTTTTCCACTCATCTGTCCCTCGTGCGCTGTTTTCGTCAAATTGGGCAATTCGCCGCGCCACTATAGCTTGCACATCGCGGGGGTAAGCGGATAGATAGCGCCGAGACTGAGAACGGAATGGATCGCGACATGTTCGACACAATGACCCAGACAAAAATCATCGGTGCCTTTTGCGGGGCCTTCCTTATATTTTTGCTGGGCGGATGGGCCGCTGAATTGATCTATCACTCTGGTGGTGGCGGGCATGGTGGCGAGCACGAAAACGCCTATGTGATCCACCTTGAAGAGGACGCAGGTGCCGAGGAAGTCGTCGAAGAAGGCCCGCCCTTTGCGGAATTGCTGGCAAGTGCTGACCCTGCGGCGGGTGAAAACCTGTTCCGTCGGAATTGCGCGGCCTGTCATGCCGTTGTCGCAGGTGACAATGGTACAGGGCCCTATCTACACGGTGTCGTGGACCGCGCGGTTGGGGCAGCGGACGGCTATGGAGCTTATTCCGGTGCGCTGAGCGAAGTGGCGCAGGTCTGGACCACCGACGAGTTAAACGCGTTCATTCTGAACCCCGGTGACTACGCACCCGGCACCTCTATGGGCTACCGCGGGATGAGCGATGCCGAGGACCGCGCGGCTTTGATTGCTTACCTCGACGCGACAGACGGCTGATATCAGCCTGTTTGAACGGATTTCTAAGACCGCCGCAGCAATGTCGGCGGTCTTTTTGATTGTACCTTTATTGCCCGTATGTGGCGTAAAACGCAGTATTTGTTCGGTGATCACGCATTCTCAACTTGAATGTGACATCAGCCCCCCTTTACCTTTCGCGTGAAAGCGTCAACTTTCAAAACGATAGCCCATCAGGAGAGCGCAATGATCAAGCGACACCCCGCACCACAGGCCCGCAGCATTGCGACACGAGATACAAGGGTCGCGGCGGTGTGGCTGACTGGCTCGGCGGTTTTTGTGGGTGCTATGTTGTGGTCGCAAACAGCGCGCGCGCAAGATGAGGTGATGATCGAAAGCCACGGGTTTTCCAGCTTTGGCGAATTGACGCTGCCCGCTGATTTTCCGTATCTCGACTATGTGAACCCAGACGCGCCCAAAGGCGGCGAGCTGTCGATTTCCACTCAAGGCACGTTTGATCATATGAACCCCTACGCCACGCAAGTGGGCCGCCCCGGAGCATTGTCGAACATTGCCTTTGAACGGCTGACCCGTGCGACGGCTGACGAAGTGGACGTGACCTACTGCTACCTGTGCACCACAATGGAATACCCCGAAGACCGCAGCTACGTGATCTTTAATCTGCGCGATGATGTGACTTTTTCTGACGGCACCCCAATGACGGCCAGCGACGTGGCCTTTACGCATAATCTATTCATTACCCAAGGCACGCCCAGCTACGCCAGCATCGTTAGTCAAATGCTGCCCGAGGTCGA
Organism: uncultured Paracoccaceae bacterium; assembly: GCA_937931795.1. Lineage (GTDB taxonomy): Bacteria > Pseudomonadota > Alphaproteobacteria > Rhodobacterales > Rhodobacteraceae > JALZWD01. The sequence goes on along the minus strand of CALHAP010000124.1, from coordinate 9,579 downwards.
GGTGATCGACGATTACACGATCAAATTCACGGTCGGCGCGGACTTTAACCCCGATGACGCCATTTCGCAGGCCGGGGCCACATCTGTCATGTCCGAGGCATGGTTCGAAGAAACCGGTGCGCGTCTGGACGAGGCCCGCACAGAAATCTCCCCCGGCACAGGGCCGTATCTGATCGAGAGCTTTGACCTCAGCCGCCGTGTGGTGGTGGGGCGCAACGAAAACTTTTGGGGTGCTGATCATCCGATGAATATCGGACACAACAACTTCGACAACATCCGCGTCGAGTATTTCACCGATTCGACCGCTGCCTTTGAGGCGTTCAAAGCTGGCGAGTTTACGTTCCGACTGGAGAACTCTTCCATCGTTTGGGCGACGCAGTACGATTTCCCGGCGTTGAATGACGGCCACGTGGTGCGCGATCCTATTCCAAACGGCAGCTTGCCCCGCGCCAACGGCTTTGTCTTCAATATGAAAAGCGGCAAGTTTGAAGACCGCCGTGTGCGTGAAGCCATTGGTTTGATGTATAATTTCACATGGACGAATGAGACGCTGCAATACGGGTTGTTCGGCCAGCGCGAGAGCTTTTGGCAGGGCAGCGATCTGGCCGCATCGGGCGTCGCGGAAGGGTTAGAGCTGGAATATCTGCAAGGCGTGTCCGATATGATCGACCCATCCTTGCTGACAGACGAAGTGACACTACCGCACACATCGGGCGAGCGTCAGCTGGACCGGGGCAACCTGCGCCGCGCCTCTGCTTTGCTGGACGAAGCGGGCTGGATCGCGGGCGACGACGGTATTCGCCGCAAAGACGGTGAAACACTGACGCTCGAATTTTTGTCGCCGACCATCAGCTACGACCGGATCGTACTGCCCTATATCGACAACCTCGAACGCTTGGGTATTGAGGCGACCTACGACCGGATTGATCCGTCGCAATATTCCGAGCGCACCCGCAGCTTCGATTTCGACATGATCATCGCGAGCTACCGGATGAACCTTGTCGAAGGCGAGAGCCTCGGACAACGGTTCGGGTCTGATGGTGTGGGCGACGTGTTTAACCCCGCCCATTACACCAATCCTGCGGTTGATGCTCTGATCGAAAATGTGGTTGCAGCCGAGACGATCGAGGAAATGCAGGCCGGTGTGCGCGCGATCGACCGCGTGATGCGCTACGATCTGTTTTCGATCCCGAACTGGTACAATGGCGAACACTGGGTCGCCTATTTCGATATGTATCGTCACCCCCCAATCGAGCAGATGCCCCCCTATGATTTGGGCTACCTGACCTTTTGGTGGTACGATGAAGAGGCCGCACAGGGCCTGCATGATGCCGGGGCGTTGCGCTGATATGTGCGTCTCGCTGCCCATGATGTCCGCAGGATAATCCTCTGATGGGTGCCTATATTCTTCGCAGATTGCTGCTGGTGATCCCGACATTGCTCGGCATCATGATCGTGAATTTCGCGCTGGTACAGTTCGTGCCCGGCGGTCCGATTGATACGATCCTCGCCCGGTTGGACGGGGGCGGTGACGCGTTTGAAGGTATCGCCGGTGGCTCTGCCGATACTGAAGTGCAAGAGGCGGGCGAGAGCGCCTATCCCGGTGCGCGCGGTATTCCGCCCGCGCGGCTCGAACAGTTGGAACGGGATTTTGGCCTCGACAAGCCGGCGTTTGAACGGTTCGTGCTGATGATGGGCAATTACATCCGCTTTGATTTTGGCGACAGTTGGTTCAAGAGCGGGTCGGTCGTGGACCTCGTGCTCGATAAAATGCCGGTGTCAATCACGCTGGGCCTGTGGTCGACGCTGATCGCCTATCTGATCTCGATCCCGTTGGGCATACGCAAGGCGGTGCGCGACGGGTCACGGTTCGACACATGGACATCGGGCGCGATCATCGTGGCCTATGCGATACCGGGGTTTTTGTTCGCGATCCTGCTGATCGTGCTCTTTGCGGGCGGGTCTTACTACCGGGTGTTCCCGCTGCGGGGGCTGACGTCCGAGGACAATATCTGGAACGAGCTGTCGATGATCGGCAAGGTGCTCGACTACTTTTGGCATATCACGCTGCCCGTTCTGGCCATGTCGATCTCGGGATTTGCGACCCTAACGCTACTGACCAAAAACAGCTTCCTCGACGAGATCAAAAAGCAATATGTGATCACTGCCCGCGCCAAGGGGCTGGAAGAACGCCGCGTGCTCTATGGTCATGTGTTCCGCAACGCGATGCTGATCATCATTTCCAGTTTCCCGGCGGTGTTTGTCAGTGTGTTCTTTGGTGGTTCACTGATCATCGAGACGCTGTTCTCGCTCGACGGCCTCGGGCGGTTGGGCTTTGAGGCGGTCGTGGATCGCGATTATCCGCTGGTGTTTGGCACGCTCTTTGCCTTCTCGCTGATGGGGTTGCTCATCGGGATTATCACCGACCTGACCTATGTGCTGATTGACCCGCGCATTGATTTTGAAACGAGGGGCTAGATGACGGATATAGCCCCCCCCGCTAAACGCAGTTGGCTGTCGCCGCTGAACCAACGCCGGATGCGCAATTTCAAACGCAACCGCCGTGCTGTTTGGTCGTTTTGGATTTTCTTTGTGCTGTTCGGCTTGTCGCTCTTTGCCGAGTTTTTGGCCAACGACAAACCAATCCTCGTCAATTATCGCGGTGAATGGCGTGTGCCGGTGTTGAAGTTCTATTCCGAGCAGGACTACGGCGGCGACTTTGCCACGCAGGCCAATTATTCGGATGTCGAGGTCGAATGTTTGATCGTCACGGGCGGTTTGGTCGAGTGTTTTGACCAACCCCACAGCCTGATCGAAGCGGTGGATTACGGCGTTGATATCGACATCGACGGGTTCGAGGCCGGTTGGACGATCTGGCCCATCATCCCCTATCACTACAAGACCATCGTCGACCGGCCGGGCGCGGCACCGCTGGCCCCGAACGAAGACAATTGGCTCGGCACCGATGACACCAAACGCGATGTGACCGCGCGGATCATCTACGGGTTCAGGCTGTCGATTTTCTATGCGGGTATGGTTGTCGCGGCCGCGTCCTTTATCGGGATCGTTGCAGGTGCCATTCAGGGCTATTTCGGCGGCTGGACTGACCTGATTTTTCAGCGCGTGATCGAAGTCTGGGGCGGCATCCCGTCGCTCTATGTCATCATTCTCATGTTCGCGATCTTTGGGCGAAGTTTTTGGCTGCTGGTCATATTAACCATTCTATTCAGTTGGCCTGCCTTGGTCGGATTGATCCGGGCCGAGTTCTTGCGCGCGCGTAATTTCGAATATGTGCGCGCGGCCAAGGCGCTGGGGGTCTCAGACCGCACCATCATGTTCCGCCATATGTTGCCCAATGCGATGGTTGCCACCGTGACCATGCTGCCGTTTTTGGTGACGGGTGCTATTGGCACGCTCGCTTCGCTCGACTTTCTGGGCTACGGGCTGCCCGCCGGGTCGCCGTCGCTGGGTGAGTTAACCCTGCAAGCCAAACGCAACCTGCAAGCGCCGTGGCTCGGCATCACTGCGTTTTGCGTATTCGCCGTGATGCTGTCGCTGCTGGTGTTCATCTTTGAGGGCATCCGCGATGCCTTTGATCCGCGAAAGACCTTTTCATGAGTGCCCCGTTGCTTGATGTGCGCGACCTAAATGTGCGGTTCCGGCAGGACGGGTCGGAGACCCATGCGGTGCGCGGTGTGTCGTTTCACGTGAGCAAAGGCGAAACCGTCGCTTTGGTGGGTGAGAGCGGATCGGGCAAATCGGTGTCGGCGCTATCCGTAGTGCGCCTGCTGGAAGATACCGCCGCTATTGACGGCGCGATCACCTACGATGGGCGCGATATGGTCACGGCCACCGAGCGCGAACTGCGCGGTGTGCGGGGCAATGACATCAGCTTTATTTTCCAAGAGCCGATGACATCGCTGAACCCGCTGCACACGCTGGAAAAGCAGTTGGGCGAAAGTATCGAGCTGCATCAGGGACTGCGCGGCGGCGCTGTGCGAGCCCGCATCATCGAGCTGCTGACCCGTGTGGGCATCCGTGACCCCGAGACCCGTCTGGGCGCCTATCCCCATCAGCTGTCGGGCGGGCAACGCCAACGCGTGATGATCGCGATGGCGCTGGCCAATGGCCCTGAGTTGTTGATCGCGGATGAGCCGACAACGGCGCTCGATGTGACCATTCAAGCGCAGATCCTCGAATTGCTGGCCGAGTTAAAGCGTGACGAGGGCATGTCGATGCTGTTCATCACTCATGATCTGACGATTGTGCGCAAGATCGCGGACCGTGTCTGCGTGATGAAAGACGGCGAAATTGTCGAACAGGGTGAAACGTCTGAGATTTTCGCAAACCCCCGTCATCCTTACACCCGGATGTTGTTGGAAGCGGAATCCGCTGGCCGCCCCGCGCCGGTGCCCGAGGGTGCCAAGACGATCGTGACCACACAAGACCTGCGCATCTGGTTTCCCATCCAACGCGGGATGCTCAAACGGACCGTCGGCCATGTGAAGGCGGTGAATGCGGCGACGCTAGAGGTGCGCGCAGGCGAGACCCTAGGCGTTGTGGGCGAGAGCGGGTCAGGCAAAACGACTCTCGCACTCGCCATCATGCGGTTGCAGCGGTCCGAGGGGGCGATCAGTTTTCAGGACCAACGCATAGATGATCTGAACCAGCGCCAAATGCGCCCGCTGCGCACCGATATGCAGATCGTATTCCAAGACCCCTACGGCTCGCTCAGCCCGCGTATGACCATCGAGCAGATCATCGCAGAGGGCCTCGGCGTGCACGGCATCGAGCCGGGCCGCAACCGCCGCGACATGGTCGCAGAGATCATGGGCGAGGTCGGGCTAGATCCGGCAATGATGCACCGCTATCCGCATGAATTTTCCGGCGGCCAGCGCCAACGCATCGCGATTGCACGCGCCCTTATCCTGCGCCCGAAGCTGATGGTTCTGGACGAGCCGACATCGGCGCTGGATATGACCGTACAGGTGCAAATCGTAGACCTGCTGCGCGACCTACAGCAGAAATATGGGCTGGCGTATCTGTTTATCAGCCACGACCTGAAAGTCGTGCGCGCGCTCAGCCATAAGGTGATGGTCATGCGTCAAGGCGATGTGGTTGAAGCAGGCGATGCGGCTGCAATTTTTGACGCGCCGCAGCACGACTATACGCGCCAACTGATGGCCGCAGCGTTTGAGGGCAGGGTGGTCTAAACCCCGCCCGTTTCCAATTACTCGGTGCCGATCATAAAGCAGGTGGTGCCGCGTGCCTGTAACCGGCGGCAGGCCAGATCAGCGCCGTCCCGCGTCAGCCCCATGAAATTCGCGTCATAGCCGCCCGAGCGGGCCAACACCGTCTGCACGCTGCCTTGGAGTGCCGTGGCTTCGGTCAGACCTGTCTGGATCAAGATGCGCTCAGCCGCGTCGCGCGACGGATAGCGCCCCACGTTCACACCCCAGAGCTTACCGCCTGACGTCGAAATGCGCGTCACGACCTCGGGCCGTGCGACCCCTTGTTCTGCGCCGGGCGCGATGTCGGCACGGGTCAGGATGATCTCGGACGGCCGCGCTGAGGGGGTAATGTTGATGGCGCTTGGGGCGAATTCACCCGCAATCAGCGCCGTTGTGGGGGCTTGCGTTTCAACTGCGGCGACACTGGCCTGTTCGACCAATCCCAAGGCTTCGTTAAGCGCATTATTGATCGCAGAGCTATCGGCCATGACCGTGGCCACAGGGCGCGACAGCGGGCGTAGGCTGGTGGTAACTTGGCCCGACCGACGCACGATACGGCCCGCACCACTGCCCGAGGGTTGCGTGTTGGCGACGATCAGGTTGGACACTGTCGATCCACCGGGGGCGTAGCCGGGCACTTCGGGGCGACGCAGGCGCGTTGAGGCGGGCGCGCGCTCAAATCCCATGTCGAGCAATTCCGCGATGCGGGCATTGCGCGCGGGGGTCGAGGTGCCGCCAAATACGGTCGCGATGATCCGCTGGTCTCCACGCCGCGCCGAAGCGACCAGGTTATAGCCCGCCGCACTGGTGTAGCCGGTTTTGATGCCGTCTGCGCCGTCGTAAGCGTTCAGCAAACGGCGGTTCGTATTGCGAACCTCGGCCATGCCTGCATCGGCAGTGCGGCGTGAAAACAGGTTATAATACTGAGGGAAATCATAGATAACGTGACGGCCAAGCGTGGTCATATCGCGCGCCGTGCTGCGGTGTCCGCGCTCGGTCAGGCCGTGCATGTTCACAAACGACGTGTCGTTCATGCCCATTGCGCGCGCTGTCGCATTCATCCGGCGGGCAAAGGCCTCTTGGCTGCCCGAGATCGCGATGCCGATGGCTGTGGCCGCGTCATTTGCCGATTTTACGGCTGCCGCACGGATCAAATAGCGCAAGCGGATCGTCTGCCCCGACCGAAGCCCCAGACGCGACGGTGGCTCGGCGGCGGCCTCTCGGGTGATGCGAATTTCACTATCGAGACTGATCTCGCCGCGCTGAATAGCCTGAAACGCGATATAGAGCGTCATCATCTTGGTCAGGGATGCAGGATGCAGCCGGGTGTCGGCGTTGCGCGAATGCAAGACCTCACCGCTGCGAGCATCCACAACCATGGCCGCATAGGGGGCTGCACGGGATGGGGATCCGGCGATACCGCCGCATAGAACTACACATAGCATAACCAGCCACACACGGGCTGCGGTGCCGAAACGGATGACCATTCGGGTTGCCTCTTGAATTAACACTGCCTCAAAGCCGGAGGTTGTCCCCCGTGCATCTCATTAGATCCTTGCTAACACGGCAACAGCCTCTCGCAAACAGCTTATTTTGATCGCATTTGTCGCGAATCCGCGTGGTAGGTCTACATTTTGTGGTCAGCTTCGGCGCATGCCCGAGATAGGCGATCGCCCGAGGTAAATTTTGTTTTTGGTTGTCCGTTTGATCCTGCTTCAGTCAAAATTGCGCCAAAGATGATCTGTAAATTCAAGGCTTCCAATACCGGACCGCTGCCTTATATACCCTATGACCGCGGCGCGCAGAGTGGCGGCGCAAGACATCTAGCAGGACACGCATGAGTTTTCACACGACATTGATGGCAGACCGCGAGGACGACGATGATGGCGACATGGGCGTCAAGCTGGAGACGCGCCCAAAGACCAAAAAGCCGCCGCTGTATAAAGTGCTAATCCTCAACGACGACTACACGCCGATGGAATTCGTGGTGCATGTATTGGAGCGGTTCTTTGGGCTGACCCATTCCCAAGCCTTCGACATTATGTTGACCGTGCATAAAAAGGGCGTCGCTGTCGTTGGTGTCTTTAGTGCAGAGATCGCCGAGACCAAAGTGTCGTTGGTGATGGATTTTGCCCAACAGCATCAGCATCCGCTGCAATGCACCATGGAAAAGGAATAGCGCGGGGAACCGCGCAGTCCGATGGCCCGCTCTCGCTTATCCACAGCTCTTGATGACGGTGATCTGGTGTTGCCCGACGGTGCGCTGACCATTGTGCGCCCGCCTATTGGCTACGATGTTTCGGGCCTGAGCGGAGCTGACGTGCGGATCGTCCACGGGTTCAAACCAGATTGCGCCTATTGGGAGGCCACAGGCCACGATGTGGCGCAAGAAATCACTGCCAGTGCCGCTGTGCTGGTCGTCGTGCCCCGATCAAAATCCCTCGCGCGGGCATTGATTGCAGAGGCCGCCAAACATGCGCCGTTCGTCATTATTGATGGGCAGCGCACCGATGGGATCGACAGCCTGTTCAAGGACATACGCAAATTGGCGGGCGCGGTCCCTTCTGTGGCCAAGGCGCATGGGCGTTTATTCTGGGTGGCGTCTGATGCGGTGCCTGGTGATTGGGCGGCAGATGTCACACCCGTGGGCGATGGCTATGTGACGCGCCCCGGCGTGTTCTCGGAAAGTGGTGCCGACAAGGGCTCGATGGCGTTGCTCGCGGCGCTGCCTGCTAAACTCCCCAACGTGCTCTGTGATTTGGGCGGTGGCTGGGGCTATTTGACGGGCGAAGTGCTCAAATCCCACCCCAACATCACCCGGATTGATATGGTCGAAGCCGAAACGCTGGCTGTCGATTGCGCCCGGCTCAACGTCACGGACCCGCGCGCCCAAATCCATTGGGGCGATGCGCTGACGTGGCAGACTGACGTGAAATACGGGGGCATTCTGTGCAATCCGCCGTTTCACACCTCGCGCACCGCCGAGCCTGCGTTGGGTCAACAGTTTATCGCAGCCGCCGCGCGTCTGCTTGCGCCCAATGGGGGGCTGTGGCTCGTGGCAAATCGTCACTTGCCCTATGAGACCGCGTTGCAGCAGGCCTTTGTGCGGGTCGATGAGATCGCAGGAAACGGTGCGTTCAAGGTGTTCCACGCGCAGCGCCCGAAGAAATAAACATCTGATGCCCGCGCGTAGGGCGCTTCAGGAGAGTTGATATGTCCATTTCAATCGCCGGTAAGACAGCCATCGTCACAGGGGCAGCGCACGGCGTTGGCCTCGCGATTGCGCAGCACTTTGTCGATGAGGGGGCCAATGTGGTCTTTGCCGATCGCAACGAAGAGGCTCTGGTGCATGAGGTCGGTGAACAGGCGGACCGCGAGGAAAACGTGCGTATTTTCGCGGGCGACCTACGCAAGAAGCTCTGTGTGAAGAACCTGCTATCGGCGACCATCGACGCATTCGATTCCGTGGATATCCTCGTGAATGCTTCGCGTCAGGCCACGATCACCGAAGCGCTCGACAAAGAAGACACCAGTATCGAGCAACTGCTGGAACAAAACATGATGGCCGCTCTGCGCCTGTCCGAATCAACTGCGCGGCGAATGATCAAACAGGCCGAGGACCGCGAAGACGGGTCCGTGGGGTCAATCATTAATCTGTCGTCAATCGCAGGCAGGCGGGCGCACCCAAAGACGCTGGGTCTGTCGATTTCGGCGGCGGCATCAGAACAGATGACACGGTCGCTTGCCGTGGCCTTGGCGCCTGAACGGATCCGGGTGAACGCCGTGGCATTCGGCAGCGTGCTCAGCGCCAGCCTGAAAGACGCTCTCAAAGACGACGATGACGCGCGCAACGCGATCATCGCAGCCACCCCAATGGGGCGCATCGCGGGGCCGTCAGAGGTGGCACATGCGGTGCAATACCTCGCCTCGGATGCAGCAGGATTTGTAACGGGCCAAGTGATCACGGTCGACGGTGGGCGGTCCTTGCTTGATCCGGCGTTTGTGCCGCTGCATTGATCAACTGGTTTCGGGGTAGAGGGCGCGGCATTGTTCGGCGCGGGCGGCGGCTTCGGTCTGCAACCGGTCGCGACGCTGCAACAGCGACTCGAGGGTGCTGCGTTCGGCATTCAGGTCAACCGCGCGGGGGCGGGTGCGGTCACGGGTGTCCACCTCATCGCAGCGGAATGTGAACTCGGTCCCGTCGTCATTGCGCCCGGTACAGTCGCGCCGGACCGTCACAACCTCTTGCACGGTCTCTAAGGCGTAGCCGCGGTTAATGTTGCCGCGCGTCTCGGTTATCAGATCATTGACCACGCGCAGATCACGCGTGCCTTCGTTGATGCATTGT
>CALHAP010000123.1 GCA_937931795.1 uncultured Paracoccaceae bacterium | reverse complement strand
GGCCTAGAAGATATCACCGCTGGCGATCTTACGATTGATGGCAAGCGGATGAACCGCATCGCGCCAAAAGATCGCGATGTCGCGATGGTTTTCCAAAACTATGCACTTTATCCGCACCTGAATGTCGCTGACAACATGGCCTTTGGCCTGCGCATCAGAAAGATGCCAAAGGACGAAATTCAAACCACAATCGCTAACGTCGCCGAGGTTCTTGGCTTGACGGACTACCTTAAGCGGAGGCCAGCCGATCTTTCAGGCGGCCAACGTCAGCGTGTGGCAATGGGACGCGCGATTGTGCGTCACCCCAAGGTTTTCCTATTCGATGAGCCCCTATCAAATCTCGATGCAAAGCTGCGCACCCAAATGCGCGCAGAGATCAAGCGGCTGCATAACAGGTTGGGTGTCACATCGGTTTATGTGACCCATGACCAAGTCGAGGCGATGACCCTCGCCGACCGGATCGTTGTGATGAATGACGGTGCTATCGAACAGGTCGGCACCCCGATGGAGCTGTTCAACGATCCCGCGAATGTCTTTGTAGCCGGATTTCTTGGCTCCCCACCGATGAACCAACTCAAGGGTGTGTTGACCGAAACTGGTGCAAACATCGGCGGCGTCGAAATCAAACTGAATGGCAAGGTTAGCCAGCACGCTGGACGCGATGTCATTGTAGGCATTCGGCCCGAGCATGTTGAACTGACTGCAAACTCGCAAACGTCTGCATTGCCGATTGAGCTGGATTTGGTCGAACCGCTGGGCTCAGAGGCTTTGTTGCATGCGCACTTTAATGAGAGCGAAATGGTATTCAAAGCCGACACAAACGGCGACATTAACCATTTGTCCGGCGTCAGTGCCGTGCATGTGCCGTCGCATCTGGTCAAATTGTTCGACGCCGAAACCGGCCGCGCGCTGAGCTTGGGGGGCTAGGTCGATGTCAGACCGCAAGCCAGACAGCAATTGGGTCAAGACGTGGGATCATTTTCGGCGCGAATGGCAGATCTACGCCATGCTGCTGCCCACGATCATCTGGTTTCTCGTGTTTCTCTACAAGCCGATGTACGGGCTGCAAATCGCGTTCAAGGATTATTCGATCTTCAAAGGCGTGGCCAACAGCCCATGGATCGGATGGGAGCATTTTCACACGCTTTTCAACAACGATTCCTTCATTCGTGCCGTCCGCAACACCGTCACGATCAGTTTCTACAATCTGCTGTTCGGCTTTCCCGCCCCGATTATCCTCGCGCTGATGTTCAACGAGGTGATGCACGCGACCTACAAACGCACCGCGCAAACCATTGTTTATCTTCCGCATTTCATCTCGTCAGTGATTATCGCGGGCATCGTCATCACCGCCTTTTCGCCGACGGCGGGTATCATCAATACGTTCATCGGCTGGCTCGGGTTTGATTCCGTTTACTTTCTCACACAGCCGCAATGGTTCCGCCCGATTTTCGTGGGCACTGGCATTTGGCAAGAGGCGGGCTTTGGCTCGATCGTGTTTCTCGCGGCCATCGCGGGCGTGAACCCCTCGCTCTACGAGAGCGCTGTGGTTGATGGCGCGAACCGGTGGCAGATGATGTGGAAAATCACGATCCCCTCGATCATGCCGACGATCCTGATCATGCTGATCATCCGCATCGGCAACGTGATGGAGGTGTCGTTCGAGCTGGTGATCCTGCTCTATCAACCATCCACCTATGAGACCGCCGATGTGGTCAACACGTGGGTCTACCGTCAGGGTCTGCAATCGGGTCAATACGATCTGGCCGCTGCGGCTGGTCTGTTCAACGCTGTCGTCGCCTTCGTTCTGGTGATGACCGCCAATACATTGTCGCGCCGCTACTCGCGCACATCGCTGTGGTAGGAGGTTAGGTCTTGCAAAACTGGAACCTCTATTCACGCGGCGACAAGTTCTTCGCCATGGTCGTCTCGGTCCTGATCGGCGTGTTCACGGTCGCCACGCTCTACCCATTTATCTACATCGCCGCCGTCTCGTTTAGCTCAGGGTTCGCGGCGCAGGCGGGCAAGGTGGTGCTGACGCCCATCGAGGCGACATTCGAGGCCTATGGCTACATCATCTCGGACCCGCAGTTCTGGATCAGCTACGGCAACACGTTCATCTACACCATCGGCGGCACGATCGTCAGCCTGATGTTCATCATCCCCTGCGCCTACGCCCTGTCGCGCCCACAGCTAAAGGGACGACGGTTTTTCAACCTCTTCATCGCGTTCACGATGTGGTTCAACGCAGGGCTGATCCCGTTTTTCCTCAACATGCGCGACCTTGGGTTGCTCGACAGCATGTTTGGCATCATCCTGGGGTTTGCGATCAACGCGTTCAACATCATCCTATTGCGCAACTTCTTTGAATCCATTCCGCAGAGCTTTGAAGAGGCAGCCCGCATGGACGGGGCCAATGATTTCCAAGTGCTGTGGAAGGTGTTTATCCCGCTGTCCAAACCCGCGATTGCCACCATCACATTGTTCCTGATCGTCGCGCGCTGGAACGGGTTTTTCTGGGCGATGGTGCTGCTGCAATCCGAGAGCAAGATCCCGTTGCAAGTATTCTTGCGCCACACGATTTCCAACCTCAGCGATGACGACGAATTTGCCATCGTCCAAACGGCGGCGGGCTTTAGCGCCGAAACCGTCACGGCAGCCATCATCGTCTGTTCGATCATCCCCGTGCTGATCGTCTACCCCTTTATCCAGAAGTACTTCGAGAAAGGCATCCTGCTCGGGGGTGTCAAAGAATGAAAAACGCAAATGGGAGGACATTACATGCGTAAACTTAGCCTAGCGGCGGCCTTGCTCACGGCGAGCGCCATCACAACGCCCGCTCTTGCCGACGGTCACTTGCGGATCGTTGACGAACCACTGGAACTGACGATCCAGATGAACCACGCGCGCTATCCCGTCTACGAGGAAAGCTGGCCTGTTGAGCAGGCTGCGCGTGAATTGACAGGCATCCACCTGATCAACGACACGGTCGGCGCCAACATGCGCACGGACGAGAACACAGGCCGGACCGAAGCGCTGAACCTGATGCTGGCCTCGGGCAGCATCCCCGACATCGTAGGCTCCAGCCGTATCCGCGATTTCGTCAACCAGTTTGGCCCCGAAGGTGCGTTCATCCCGCTCAACGATCTGATCGAAGAGCACGCGCCCAATATCGCAGCCTACTACGCAACACGCCCCGACATTGAGGCCGCTGTCAAAGCGTCCGACGGCCAGATGTACTATATCCCGTACCTGCCCGACGGCAAATACGGTCGCGCATTTTGGATCCGCACAGACTGGCTCGACGCGCTTGGCCTTGAGATGCCCGAAACGGTCGATGAATATGAAGCCGTCCTGCGCGCCTTCCGCACCCAAGACCCCAACGGCAATGGGCTTCAGGACGAAGTCCCGTTCTTTGCCCGCCAATGGCCAGAGCTGATCCGCCTCGTCACCCTCTGGGACGGTCGCGCACACGGGTCTGACACCTATCATGACTTCATGATCGAAGACGGCGTGATCGGTCATGGCTACATCGGCGAAGGCTACCGCGATGGTATCGCCAACCTCGCGCGCTGGTATGCAGACGGGTTGATCGACGCCGAGATTTTCACCCGTGGATCGTCTGCGCGTGACTTCTTGCTGTCCGAAAACCTAGGGGGCTCGACGCACGATTGGTTTGCCTCGACCTCTGGCTACAACAGCCTGTCATCGGAAATCGACGGCTTTGCGTTTGAAGCGTTCTTGCCACCTGCGTCTCCATCGGGCCGCCGTATCGAAGAGCACCGTCGTATCCTCGTGAAACCAGACGGTTGGGCCATCGGCCACACCAACGAGCATCTGGTCGAGACCATCCAGTACATGGATTTCTGGTTCACCGAAGAGGGCCGCCGATTGGCCAACTTTGGCGTCGAAGGTCAGCAGTACGAGATGGTCGACGGTGAGCCGATCTTCACCCAAGAGTTCCTCGATTCAGGTCCCGTGAACCGGAACCTCTATCAGGTCGGATCGCAGCTTCAGGGCCGTGGGTATTTCCAGGATTACAACTACGAAATCCAGTGGAGCAACGAATTCGCACTTGAGGGCATCGCGCTTTATGACACCATGCCTGATCTGCTGATCGAAGACTTCCTCGGCGTGGCCTTCACGGCAGAAGAGCAGGCGGTCTATGACCGCACTTGGGGCTCCATCCGCGACTACATGCTTGAGCGTCAGCAGGGCTGGATCTTGGGCAATGGTGACGTGATGGCGGACTGGGACGCCTACATCGCACAGCTCGACGAGATGGGTATGCAATAACTGCTCGTCGTGATGCAGACCGCCTATGACCGTCAGTACGGCGGCTAAATATCTTCCTTGCTGGGGGCGGCACCTGTTCGCCCCCAGCTCTACACCACTTTCCATGCGGGATATTTCACCGATGTCGGCTGCCACACTTCCACCTCTCGATGAACCCAACGCGGGCCGTTTGACTATTCAGTACAGTCCAACGCCCGAGACCGAGGTCACCGAAAACCCGCCGCGGTTTATGTGGATTCCCGTGCTGGATGACGACGCGCGCTACGTGCTGCGCCTCTCAACCGACCCCGCATTTCCCAAAGGCAAGACGCAGGTTTTTGACGACCTGCCGCTGAATTTCTTTACCCCCGATGTCACTATGGACGCGGGCGAGTATCACTGGTCCTACGCCACATGGGACGGCGCGCAGACCAGCGGATGGAGCAGCACGCGCAGCTTTACCGTGGCCGCAGACCTCGCCGAGACCCCCCTGCCCGCCCGCAAGACACGACTGGCCAAGGCCGCCACCGATCACCCGCGCCTGTGGATGACAAATGACCGTTTGGGCGACTTCATCAAGGCCGTCGCCGCCGATCCCGATCATTGCACATGGTCCACCTTCTACGCCAAATCCGTCCTGCCATGGATGGACCGCGAGATCATCCGCGAACCCGCAGGCTACCCCAACCACCAACGCACGGCCCCCGTCTGGCGGCAGACCTACATCGACCTGCAAGAGGTCTGGTACGCCATCCGTCACCTCGCCATCGGGGGACGCGTCACAGGCAACGCCGGCATGACCGCGCGCGCCAAGGAATGGTTGCTTGAGGTCGCCAGCTGGGATCCGATGGGCGTCACATCGCGCGCCTATACCGACGAATGGGCCTACCGGGTTTGCAACGCGCTGGCATGGGGCTACGACTGGCTCTACGACGACCTGTCCGAAGACGAGCGGGTCACGGTGCGCGCGGCTTTGCTGGAACGCACCCGCGACATTGCGGACCACGCGATCCTGAACGCAAAAATCCACCTCTTTCCCTATGACAGCCACGCCGTCCGCTCGGTCTCGTCCTGCATCATCCCTGCGTGCATCGCGTTGCTGCATGATGACGACACAGGTCAGGCACGCGAATGGCTCGATTACTCGATCGAGTTTCTCTACACCGTCTACTCCCCGTGGGGCGACGCAGAGGGCGGCTGGGCCGAAGGTCCGCACTATTGGATGACAGGGATTTCCTATCTGCTGGACGCAGCCAACTGGTTGAATTCCTACGCGGGGCTGAACATCTACAAGCGCCCGTTTTTCCAGAACACCGCCGACTTTCCGCTCTATACCAAAGCCCCCAACACACGCCGCGCGACCTTTGGCGACGACAGCACCATGGGCGACCTCAGCTGCATCAAAATCGGCATGAACCTGCGCCAATTTGGCGGCGTAACAGGCAAAGGCGCATACCAATGGTACTGCGACGAAAACCACCGTTTGAACCCCGGCACCGAAGGTGATTTCTACAACTGGGGCTGGTGGGACACGCGGTTTGACGAGCTGGCCTTCCGCACGGATTGGCCCTCGGTTGACGCGACCCCACCCGAAAACGGCATGCGCCATTTCAAAGGTGTGGGCTGGGTCGGCATCCAACACGAAATGGCGGACCCCGATCAGCACATCCAGTTCGTTTTTAAGTCCTCGCCCTACGGGTCAATCAGCCACAGCCACGGCGACCAGAACGCGTTTTGCATGTCAGCATACGGCGAAGACATGGCGATCCAATCGGGTCACTACATCGCCTTCAATTCCTCGATGCACCGCAACTGGCGGCGGCAAACGCGGTCCAAGAACGCGATCTTGATCAACGGCAAAGGGCAATACGCGGAAAAGGACAAAGCCAAGGCGCTCGGCGCCGCAGGCCGGATCATCGCCGCCGAAGAGCGCGAGGACCACATGTTCATCCACGGCGACGCGACGGCCGCCTACCAGAGCCTATCGCCCGAAGTAACCAATGCCGAGCGCGAGATTTACTTCGTTCGCAATTCTTATTTCGTCATCGTCGACAAGGTGGACGCCGAGACGCCCGTGACGCTCGAATGGCTGCTGCACGCCAACAATTCCTACGAGCTGGGCAAATCATCTTTCCGCAACACGGGCGACAAGGCAGGCTTTTACGGGCAAGTCGTCTGGTCCGAGGCGGGCAAGCCCGACATCACGCAAAAGACCGAGTTCACCGACGTGGACCCCGCCGACTACAAAGGCCTGCATGTCAGCACAGTCCTCACCGCGCAATACCCGGCAGCAACACGCCACCGTATCGCCACCC
>CALHAP010000122.1 GCA_937931795.1 uncultured Paracoccaceae bacterium | reverse complement strand
CCCGGTAGGTGCCTGAACATGTGGCCGTGTTGGTCGTATTGGCAGCCGACAACGGCTCGATCTGGGGAAACGCGCAAGACAAACCGGGGATCAGCGGGTCGGACACTGACAGATTGCGCAGCGTGGTGTTGCCCGTATTTGCCACGGTAAAGGTATAGGTGATCGTCTCGCCAACGGTTGAAAAGCTGACCGTATCGGCCTCTTTCGTGATCGTGACAGCGTTGGTCTGGACAGGGCCATCGAGGGTCACGCTATCTTGCAATGCGCCCAACTCGCCAAATTCAGGGTCACCATTGGCCACCGCCACATTGGTCAAAGTGCCTGCATCAACATCGGCTTGGGTGACGACATAGGTGCCGGTACAGGTCAGGGCGTTGGGCTGGCCGCTGCCGGTTTCGGTTTGCTCAAGACTGTTGTTCGGCGGCGCGGGGCAGATCACATTCGGGATTTTGTCGTCCGATACGGTGATATTGTCGATGTCGACCGACCCAATGTTGCGTACTTCATATTCGTAGGTCAGCACTTGGCCTGCTTCGACAAAGCCCGTCGCACCGCCCACAAGTATTTTGTCCAACTCATAGCCCGGGGCTACGGTGCGAATGTCCTCTTGGGGCAGGCTGGGACCACGGGTAAAATCCCAGTAGTTGTCGTCGGGATCCGCATCAAACACCTGCGTCGAGGTTTGGCCAGTCGTCAGAATGTTTGCCAAGAGGGCAGAATTCGTCGATGAAAACCACGCCGTATCGAACGTGCGGTTGCCAAAACCAGTGGCAAACCCAAAGCTCTGCGTCCCGTCGGTATTCGTGATCTCGGTTTGGATGCCAGACCAGCTACCCACATCAAAGCCATTGAGCCGGAGCGAAATGTCATTCTCATCAAACCCGCCCGGTTGGGTATCCCCGTCATAGGCGGAAAACCGAATATCCACGCGCGCAATGGAACCGCCAAAGTAATCGCTACAACTGCGAAACCCACAATCGAGTGTGAGCGGATCGTTAATCGTAAATGGATTGCCCCGAAACCGTGCTGGCTGGCCGCGATATTGGAAACCGATGAACGCACCATCAGGGTCCGAGAATTGATAATAGATGTTGCCGTTCGCACCGGTCAGCACAATCGCAGCACCACCCGCTTCGGGATATTCCGCTGGCAGGGCGACGCCGGTTGCCGGAACTGTCGACGTAAAAGGCGTCGCATTGGCGGCCATCGGAATGGCGAACGCCACAGCAGCAGCCCCTAATATTCGTCTAAAAACACGGGTCCCGAAATCAACGAACATACGATCAGCCCTAGGATAACAACTATGTGATCCCAACAGAACAAGATCGGCTGGCGCTGCGTCGAGGGGAAAGTCTCAAAAATGGAACCAATAAACCAATCTGTGTCCTTTTGGCGCCAAAAACGAGACAATTTCGTTAACTGGCTAAGGAACAAAGATATCTTGACCACAAACAGATCGGGTGAATTTTCTGAAAATACGTCGGGATTACGCTGGTGATGCCAGTATTTCTAGGAATGCTGTGCCAAACCGCTCAGTCCGGCGTTCACCAATAACCCGTTCGATTTCAGGCAGGTCATGTGCCCGCAATGTGGCAATTTTGGACAATTGGGCCGCCGAACAAGACATCGGTTTTTCGGTGCCATGCGGCCCGCGCGACAGCTCGCTCTGGATAGCGAGCAACCGGTCATAGGTCTCGGCCGCGTCACGGCCTGCCAGTTTGCGCCGTTCGGGATGCACGTCGTCTTGCGCGCCTGCGATCACCTCCAGAAACGCGCGCCCATAGCTCTCTAGCTTCTTGGCACCAACGCCACCGATGCCCGCCATCTGGTCCAGCGTTTGCGGTTTCGCTTCGGCCATCTCGATCAGGCTGCGGTCGTTGAAGATGATGTAGGCGGGTACCTGCTGCGCCTCGGCCAGCGCACGACGTTTGGCCTTGAGCGCGGACAACAGCGGCGCGTCTTCTTCCGACACCATCGCTTTGACACGCGGGCCAGAGCTGCGCGCGGCCTTAATAGTGTCTTTGCGCAGCGTGATCTGCGCCTCGCCCTTGAGGATGGGCAAGGCGGCATGGGTCATCGTCAGCGCACCGTGACGATCCGGGTTCGGGCGGATCAAATCGTGGCCCATCATCTGCCGGAAAATCGCCTGCCATTGCGGTTTGGAATACTCCTTGCCCACCCCGTAAGTCGGCAGGCTGTCGTGGCCGCGCTGTTGAATCTTATCCGTTTTCGCGCCCAACAGGATGTCGATCAGATGCCCCGCGCCAAACCATTCCTCGGTCCGCAACGCCGCCGACAGCGCCATGCGCACGGGCGTCGTCGCGTCAAAGGTCTCGGGCGGGCGATCACAAAGATCACAATGACCGCAAGGCTGCGGGTCTTCGCCAAAATAGCCAAGCAGCGTCTGACGCCTGCACACCAACGCCTCGGCCAGCCCCAGCAGCGCGTTCAAACGCCCATGATCGGCCATGCGGCGTTCTGGCGGTGCGAGGCCTTCGTCGATCTGTTGGCGGCGATAGGACACGTCCTGCGCGCCAAACAACGTCAGGGTCTCGGCAGGCGCGCCGTCGCGACCCGCGCGACCGATCTCCTGGTAGTAGGCCTCAATGCTCTTAGGCAGATCGCTGTGCGCGACCCAGCGAATGTCGGGTTTGTCGATGCCCATCCCAAACGCAACGGTCGCCACGACAATTAATCCGTCTTCGCGCTGAAACCGCGCTTCGCCATCGCGCCGTGCATCGGCGTCCATGCCGCCGTGATAATGCAGCGCCACATGCCCCGCCTCGCGCAGTGCTTGCGCCAGCACTTCGGTCCGCGCGCGGGTGCCGCAATAGACGATGCCTGACTGTCCTTTGCGGGCGGCGGCGAAATCGAGGATCTGCTTGCGGGGGCTGTCTTTCGCGGCGAAGGCCAGATGAATGTTGGGCCGATCAAAGCCGCGCAGAAACGTCGAGGGCGGCACACCGTCGAACAGCTTTTGCACGATCTCTTGCTGCGTTTCGGCGTCCGCAGTCGCGGTAAAGGCGGCCAGCGGCACGTCCAACTCGCGGCGCAGTTCACCAATCTTTAAGTAGTCAGGCCGGAAATCATGGCCCCATTGGCTGACGCAATGCGCCTCGTCCACGGCAATCAGCGACACACCAATGCGGCGCAACATCTGGATCGTGCCCGATGTCGCCAAGCGTTCGGGTGCCATATACAGCAGTTGCAGCTCGCCCGCTTCCAGCTGCTGCCACACGTCTTCGGTTTCCTCTGCCGTATTTCCGGACGTCAACGCGCCCGCGTTCACCCCCGCTTCGCGCAGGCCCCGCACTTGGTCGCGCATCAGAGCAATGAGGGGCGAGATGACGATGGTAACGCCGCTACGCACAAGCGCGGGCAGTTGAAAACACAGGGATTTACCACCACCCGTGGGCATGATCGCCAGCGTGTTTTCGCCAGCAACGACGGCGTCCACGATCTCTTCCTGACCCGGACGGAACCCGTCAAAGCCGAAAACAGATTGCAACAGATTGGCCGCGCCATCGGGCATGGGGGTCTCGCCTGTGATTTTATTGCTCTTTTGTGAGCAACACTACACGCCAGATGTGCCCCCTCACAAGGGGTGCGACACCATATCAAGCAAAGGAATACAGATTGTTCCGTACGATAATTTCAAGCGCATAAATAGACAGCAGGGCAACGATCGGCGACAGGTCAATGCCCCCCATATCGGGCAGAAATTTGCGGATTGGGCCATAAATAGGCTCTAAAATCTTGGTCAGCCCATACCAAATCTGGCTCACCAGCGGTTGGCGGATATTGAGAACTTGGAACTGTAGCAACCACGACATGATGAAATGCGCAAAGATAAACAGCTTGGCGATGCCAAGGATCATCAAGATAATCTGTAAGATAGAAACCATAGTACTGCATCCCTTTGCCGTTCTCACCCACGCAGGTAATGCCCCTGCGCCCCGAGAACAATCCCCTGACGCATCGTCACACTGGACGCGGCACACAGGCCATCTACTCTCGACGCGTTAACAAATGGGGCGCAGATGTATCCAATTATCCGAATGGCCAAAGACATGGCCAAGCACCGCGGCGCCCCCGATCTGGATGTTTTGGACGCGCATGTCTCGCATCACCGCTGCTGGCCGCAGGATATCGACATCTTCATGGAGATGAACAACGGGCGCATCCTGACGATTTTCGATCTGGGCCGCACGGTCCTGGCCAAACGGGTAGGACTAATAGCTGCACTCAAAGCCAACAGATGGGGTATGACAATGGCGGGCGCATCCGTGCGTTACCGCCGACGCATCCGCCCCTTTGAAAAGTTCCACGTCATCAGCCGCGCCGTGGGGTGGGACGACCGGTTTTTCTACCTCGACCAGTCCCTGTGGAAGGGCGATACCTGTGCCGCTCATGCGCTCTATCGGTCGGCGATTACTGGCCCCGATGGCATCATCCCACCGGCCCGCGTTTTTGAACACATCGGCCATGACGGGGTCAGCCCCGCGTTGCCCCCATGGGTGCAAAACTGGATCGACGCCGAAGGCACTCGCATTTGGCCGCCCGAACGCCCCACAGGTCTATGATCCACGCGGGGCCGCCGCACGCCGCAACCGGTCATTGATCGCAAGGCCAACGCCCTGCTCAGGGATCGGGGCGACCGCGATGCGCATCACCCCCCGTGCATCCATCGCGTGCAGAACATCAAACAGGCGCGCAGCTGCCTCGGTCAGATTACCCGTCCTTGAGAGCGTCACATCGCCTTTGATAGAGCCGAAACCGATATGTACCTCGCCCACGTTAGGATCTGTCGCATCCATGCGAAGCGTCCCACGCGGTGCATAATGCGACAGCATCTGACCGGGGGCGCTGGGGGCCTGATCCTCAACGATAGGGTCGAAATTAGTCTCTAATATAGCGCTAATCTGTTGTTGGGTGATGCCACCGGGCCGCAGGATATGCGCAACCCTGTCCTGTACCTGAACAATGGTGGACTCTAAACCAACCGCACAATCGCCGCCATCCAGCACCCCGTCGATCCGACCTGCCAACCCATCCGTGACATGCCGGGCCTGCGTTGGCGACAGGAATCCTGACGGGTTTGCTGACGGTGCGGCCAACGGTAATTCCGTCTCTTCCAACAATCGCAAAGCCGTTGGGTGTGACGGCACGCGCACCGCCAATGTGTCCAGCCCTGCGGTGACCAGCGGCGAAACATTAGCATCAGCGCGCAGGGGCAAAACCAGCGTCAATGCGCCGGGCCAAAACGCGGCAGCTAACGCAGCAGACCCCGCGTCAAAGTCCACTAACATCTTGGCCGCATCGAGGCTGCCGACATGCACAATCAGCGGGTTAAACGATGGCCTGCCTTTCGCTGCATAAATCCGCGCAACAGCATCACTATCACGCGCATCAGCCCCCAGCCCGTAGACCGTCTCGGTCGGAAACGCGACCAAGCCTCCCTGCCGCAGCACCCGTGCTGCCTGCGCGATCCCCGCGCCATCATTTGAATAGATTTCGGTTTTA
Organism: uncultured Paracoccaceae bacterium; assembly: GCA_937931795.1. Classification (GTDB taxonomy): domain Bacteria; phylum Pseudomonadota; class Alphaproteobacteria; order Rhodobacterales; family Rhodobacteraceae; genus JALZWD01. Next base: position 1,345 of record CALHAP010000122.1, on the reverse strand, counting down.
GTATCCGTCATGACGCCGCGTTTCTGTTGCTCTGTATCCGTCAGCCGTTAGCCTATTTGTCAAATATATCAAACATTACCGCCCGCGTCCCGCGCCCGATGCGACGGTGATTATGAGGAGACGATCATGCCCTATTCAGCCCCTGTAGCCGACCTTGGATTTGTTCTGCGCCATGTGGCGGGCTTTGACAAGATCGCGCAAACGGGCCGGTTTGCTGAGGCCACACCAGAGATGATCGACGCGATCCTCGGGGAAGCGGGGCGGTTGTGTACGGATATCCTAGCCCCGCTCCAACGCCCCGGCGACACGCATCCCGCGATTTTGGAAAACGGAATTGTGCGCACATCGCCGGGCTTTGCAGACGGTTACCGCGCCATCGCGGACGGGGGCTGGATCGGCATGTCGGCAGACCCTGAACATGGCGGCATGGCGCTACCGATGGCGCTGACAACCGCCGTAAACGACATGATGGCAGGCGCGTGTTTGTCCCTACAATTGAACCCCCTGATGACCCAAGGCCAGATCGAAGCGCTGGAACACCACGCCAACGACGCGATGAAAGCCATGTATATCCCCAAGCTAATCTCGGGCGAATGGTGCGGCACGATGAACCTAACCGAACCGCAGGCAGGCTCGGACGTGGGCGCGTTACGGTCCAAGGCTGAACCCAACGGCGACGGTAGCTACGCGATCTCGGGTCAGAAGATTTACATCACATGGGCCGACAATGATTTCACGGAAAACGTCTGCCACCTCGTCCTCGCCCGCCTGCCCGATGGCGCGCCGGGGACCAAGGGGATCAGCCTATTCATGGTGCCAAAGTTTATCCCAAACGACGACGGCAGCCTTGGCGCACGCAACAGCCTGCGGGTTGTCAGCCTAGAGCATAAACTGGGCCTGCATGGATCGCCCACGGCGGTGATGGAATACGATGGAGCCACTGGCTGGCTCGTCGGACCTGAAAACGGCGGGATGGCCGCGATGTTCACCATGATGAACAACGCCCGACTGGGTGTCGGCGTCCAAGGGGTGGGCGTGGCCGAGGCCGCGACACAGCACGCCATCGCCTATGCGCAAGACCGAAAACAGGGCAAAGCCGCTGGAACAGGGTCGATTATCGAACACGCCGACGTGCGCCGGATGCTGGCCCATATGAAGGCCGACACCTTTGCCGCGCGCGCGATTGCCATGGCCTGTGCCGTCTCGATTGACATGGGCACCGCCACAGGCGACGCCGATTGGAAAGCCCGCGCCGCGTTCCTGACACCCATCGCCAAAGCGTTCGGCACCGATGTCGGCATGGATGTCGCGCAGATGGGCGTACAGGTCCATGGCGGTATGGGGT
>CALHAP010000121.1 GCA_937931795.1 uncultured Paracoccaceae bacterium | reverse complement strand
CGCGAACAGATGCAGGTCGAGCTGATCAAATTGCAGCGCAGCGTTGGGATTACCTTCATCCTCGTCACCCACGACCAAGAAGAAGCGCTGGTCATGTCTGACCGCGTGGCGGTGATGTTTGACGGTGAGATCGGGCAAATGTCTGATCCCGAAACCCTGTATCGCGGTCCTGTATCGCGCCAAGTGGCAGATTTTATTGGCAAGATGAATTTTCTGGGCGGACGTATCATAGATGCAGGTGCGCAGATCACCGTCGATGTCGAAGGTCTGGGGCAGGTGGCGATTGACCCCGAACAAGCTCCCGGCGGAACCCCCAATGGCGCCTGTGTCGTCGGCATCCGTCCCGAAACGCTCGGGCTGCTATTTGAGGGCGAAACCACCCCGCGTCGGACGATCCCTGCTGCGGTGGACGAGGTCGTCTACTACGGCGATATGACCTATTACGACCTACGGATCGACGGCATATCCGCGCCGGTCAATGTCGCGATGAAAAACCTGATCGGCCGCGAGGTGATCGAGGTCGGCGCGCAAACCCAAGTGATCTGGGACGAGAGATCGCTGGTCTTGCTGCCCGCACAAGCCTAGCTCTTTTTGTCGCGCGCGGCTTTTTCCTCTTTGGTCAATGTCTGACCCCAGACGTTTTTGCTCAGGCCCAGTTCGGCCTTTGGCGGCTTTGTCTTGCCCTTGCTGACCTTGCCGCCCTTGTCGAGAAACTGTTTGATCAGGTCTTCGTCTGTGGTGGGTTTTGGGACGTGTTTCATATCTGCCTCCGCGTTCACCACAGGCTAACACGCGCGTGCGCCTCTGCCTACCGCTGCGTCGGGTCAATGATCAGGGGCGATCAGGCCGAGGCCGCGCAAATAAATCCCGATGCCGGATTCGAGCAAATCCTCTGGTGGAAACGGTGACTTGGTGCCGGGCGATCCGCGTGCGAACAATTCCACCACGCCGTGCGACATCGCCCAGATGTGGGCGGAAAACATTTGCGGCGGCGGGCGTTTGTCTGCGGGGATGTGCTGACTGAGCTTGACTGCGGCCTGCTCTAACACGCCCATGGCGCGGCTGGCGGCGGCATTCAGCTCGGGCGTGCGTTGAATGGAAATGCCGCTTTCAAACATCGCGACATAATGACCGGGATATTTGCGGGCAAAGGCCAGATAGGCGCGCCCCGTCGCCTCAAATGCTGCCAAATCCGAGGGCTGACCCGTGCCGTAAGCGTGCTCCATCAGGTCGCCGAAAATTTCATACCCCTGAAACGCGGCTTCGGCGATCAGGTCTTCGCGGCCCTCAAAATGACGATAGACGGCGGCAGGGGTTACGCCTGCCTCGCGCGCGGCCTCAGACAGGGTAAAGCCTGTTGGCCCCTTCGCCTCAATCAGGTTTAGGCTCGCGTCAACCAGCGCTTGCCGTAGATTGCCGTGGTGATAGCCGCGTTTGGGCACTTATCCCGCCTGCCACAGATCAGGGCCGCCCACGACCTTTGGGTCCGGTGCGCCGATCAGTTTGGCGTCCTTGCCCGTGTAGTCCAGTTGAGACAACACCGCGCGGATAACCCCCACACGGGCGCGTTTTTTGTCGTCGCTGCGCACTATTGTCCAAGGGGCGGCCTCGGTGTGGGTTCGCTCTAAAGTCTCGTCGATAGCGGACGTATAAAAGTCCCATTTTTTGAGACCCTCGACGTCAATCCAGCTGAGTTTCCATTGCTTCAACGGGTCTTTCTCCCGCTTCAAAAACCGCTGCAACTGGGTCGCGCGCCCGACATTCAGCCAAATTTTGAACAGCGTAATCCCTTCATCCACCAGCATTTTCTCGAACGGTTGAACCTGTTCAAACCATTTTTCGCGGGCGGCATCGTCACAAAAGCCGAACACATGCTCGACCACACCGCGATTGTACCAACTGCGGTCAAACAGCACGATCTCGCCTGCGGTCGGCAAATGCTGGATGTAGCGTTGAAAATACCATTGCCCTGCCTCGGTGTCGCTGGGTTTGGATAGGGCCACGACCTTGGTGTTGCGTGGGTTTAGGTTCTCGCGGAACCGCTTGATTGTCCCGCCTTTGCCCGCAGCATCACGCCCTTCGAACACGATGGCGATGCGCTGGCCGGTTTCCTTGGCCCATGTTTGCATCTTGACCAGTTGGATTTGCAGAGCCGCGATGTCGTCTTCATAGGCGCCCTTGTCCCATGCCGTATCATAGGGATAGCTGGGGTTCGGGATGTCTTTTTTACCTGCGTCTTTGATCGCTTTGCGCACGTCTTTTGGTGCGTCATCATCGTAAAATGCGCTGATCGCGCCGTCAAAGGGCAGGGGCATGGTCGTCTCCAATCTAGGTTCAGCTAATATGGAGGTGGTAGCCCACTAGCGCAATCCGGCACGCGCGGCGACACTGTTGATTGCGGCCTCAACGGCACCCGGATCAACGTGATGCGGCATATGGCCAACACCGGTCAGGACGGTCAGTTCAACATCGGGAATAATTTCAGAGGCAGGCTGCGAGTGGATGCTGAGCGGAACACTGGTGTCCGCATCGCCATGCACCATCGCAACAGGCACTGCGATCTGATCATAGAACGCGGATTGCTCGACGATATGCGGGTAAACGCCGTTCACCTGTCGCGCGTTGGCCCGAAAACTCTCGCGGCGGATCGTCAGGGGTGCGCCGATGAACTCATCGTAGCCCGCTGGCATGGGGTTGGGGTCGAACGTGCTGGTGATCCCGCGCTGCACCCGTTCTTGGCTGACAAAAGCAGTGACAAGCGGTGGGACGATGGCCCCGCCGACGGATGATCCGGGCACCGTGTAATAATATCCCAAATCCCCCGGCCACGGCAGCGTCACGCCCGCCACGCTGACCAATCCGCTGATATTGTCGGGGTGATAAACGGCCCAAGCATAGGCCACCGCACCGCCAAAGGAATGGCCCAACACGATGGGTTTGTCGGCGCCCAATTGCTGGGCTGCCGCTTGTAGCAGGGCCGCTTGCTCGCGCGGGCTTTCGGCATCGGAGGAAAACGCACCGCCATAGCCGTCCCCGATCCGGTCTGTATATCCCAGCCCCGGCCGGTCAAAGGCGATGACGCGGTAGTTTGCGCTCAAGCGGTCCGCAAAGGAAAACGCGAAATCGCGCAGATTGCCGCCCGCGCCGTGGATCAACACCAAGTCAGGGCCATCGCCGGTCACATAGGCATGTACTTGGGTGCCATCAACGTCGAGCAATTGGCCGATAGGGGGGTAGTCCGCCTCGCCCTGTGCCTCGCGCGCGCTGGCGCGGGCATCAATCCAGAACGGGGTCGTTGCTGCCGCTGCCAGAGCGCCGAAGGTCAGTAGTTTCCGCACCGATTTTACTCATCTCATAGGGGGTTGTGAGGTAAATCTCACTGATCCAATTACCATATAGGAGGTGGGCGTGGCTTCGCCACCGATTAGACGGGGTTTGCGTTGGGTCATCACCGGGATAGTAATTCATCGGCACATTGATCGGGGTGCCGCCATCCACATCCCGGTCATATTCATCTTTGAGCGTGCCGCTGTCGTATTCAAAGTGGTTAAAGATATAGAGCGCGCGGTGATCCACGTCTTCGACCAGACAGGGGCCTGCATCATCCGAGGCCAGCAGCGTTTTTAGGCCCGCGGCATCCACCTCTGCCTGTTTCACTTCGGTCCAGCGGCTGACAGGCATAACGAAATCATCGGAAAAGCCGCGCAAATAGGGCGATCCGTGTTCAATCGTCTCGTGGCGAAAACAGCCAAAGGCCTTGGCGTCCAGCGCGTGTTTCTTGATCCCGTGAAAGTAATTCATCATCGCCATGCCGCCCCAGCACACACCAAAGGTGGAATGCACATGGGTTTGGGTCCACGCGAATACGCGGGCGATCTCGTCCCAATATGTGACGTCCGAAAACTCCAGATGTTCGATTGGCGCGCCTGTAATGATCAGCCCGTCGAACTTTTCGCCCGTGGCTTCAACCTCGGCAAATGAGCGGTAAAACGCATCCATATGCGCCGCCGAGGTGGTCTTGGACTGGTGTTCGGTCATGCGGATCAGATGCAGATCAATCTGAAGCGGCGTCGCCCCGATCAATCGCGCAAATTGCGTCTCGGTCTGAATCTTCTTGGGCATCAGGTTCAACAACCCGATGCGCATGGGACGTATATCCTGCTGTGCGGCGGCATCGCTGCCCATGACCATCACGCCCTCGCGGGTGAGAATGTCATAGGCGGGCAGGTCGGCGGGCAGGGTGATTGGCATGGGGCTCTCGCAATGTGGTGGATGTCACAGATAGGCAGGCAGTCGCGCGTGCTCAATCCCTCACATTCGCCCCCTCGCGGAAACGTGCGCATCCAACGCGGTGCCGATTAGGCCGTCAAGATCGTGGGTTGTCATCACATTGGCCACATCGCGGGCCTGTACGGTGATGCCCCATTTGTCAGCCATCGCGCGATACCGTGGCTGGCGATGTGCCAGCGCTTGGGCGTAGGTCCAGCGGATAAAGTGATCGGGATCAACGGTCTCGGGCGCGCAGTCGTGCACTGCTAGATATTCGGTCCAAACCCGCAGCAAGAACGCGGGCTGATAGGCCATCGGCTTGGGCGCTTTGTCAAAGCGTTTGACCAGTTCTTCGGTATGCGCATCAGTGCCTTCGATCCAGACCATCAGGGCCGCTTGCGACAGTTCTTTCAGGATCGGGTCGTTGGGATCATCGGCGTTGACCCATTCGCAGATGGACCCGCCCGTGTCGCAGATGAAATGCGGGTAGTCATAGAGACCCTTGGCGCGGTCGATGAAATAGGGGGTGTCCATCAGCGCGGCCTCTTCGGCGCGGCGAAATTGGTCCTGCCGTTTGGTGTATTCCGCAAACGGCAGCCCGCCTTTATCCGCATCACCGGGTTTGCCCAGATAGGTGCTGACGGGGGTCAGGTTATCAAAGGTGATGTTCGATCCGATGTAGATACTGTCAGACAGTAACAACTCGCGCAGGAACGGCACTTTCATCGCCTCGCGCTTGGCGTTATCCGCGATCACCTCGCCCATGTAACGGGTGCCGATGCGGTAATCGACCGAGTAATGAAACCACTCACCGCTATTGCGCAGGATGTGGCTCAGGTGGGTTTTGCCCAGACCTGACATGCCAAACAAAAGTACTCGCTTGCGCGCAGCATCGTTCCAATCTTGTGCAGAGTTGTAAATCATGGGCCATTGCTAGCGGCGGGGGGCGGGCTTCGCCAGTGCTTTCTTCGTCCAAACCCTGCCATCCAGCACCAACAGCCCCAGCGCCAGCAACGCGAACCCGGCATAGGCCGAGGGCTGTAGGGTTTCGCCCAGCACCACAGCGCCCGCGATGATCGCGACGGGCACCAGCAACAGGGTGACCAACATGACGTTGCCGCTGCCCGCCACGGCCAACACCCGGTAGTAGAGCAGATAGGCCAGCGCTGTGGCGATCAACGACACATACATCAACGCGCCCCACGTGCGCGCTGTAAGATCAAACGCAATGCCCCCTTCGGCAAAAACGGCCAGAGGCAGAGCGATCAGCGTGCTGCCCGTGAGCATCCCTGCCGCAGCCACAACGGGCGACAGACCTTGCAACCGCTTGCGCGCCCACACACCGGCCAGCGCATAGCTCAGCGATGAGGCGACGATGGCCAATTGCCCCAGAGACGTGATGTCAAATGCGCGCAAGGCATTGACCCCAACGGCGCAGACAACACCCGCGAACCCGATTAAGACCCCGGCAAGCTTGCGCCGGGTCAGCCGTTCATCGGGCAACAGCAGGGCGGCCACAAACACCCCCCAAATCGCGGTCGAGGCATTGATGATCGAGGCCAGCCCCGTTTCGATATATTGCTGCCCCCATGCGATCAGGCCAAAGGGGATGATGTTGTTCAGCAACCCCATCACCAAAAATGCGATCCAAATGGCTGGGGCGTTGGGCAGACGTTGCCGGGTGAGCAGAACAGCCCCCCACAGCACCAACATCGCCCAAAGCACGCGGTGGAACACCACGTTGAACGGGCCGATCTCGTCCAGCGCGATGCGCATCGCGAGAAACGAAAACCCCCAGATCAGCGCGAGGATCATAAGCCCCGCCCAGGCGCGAGAGGTGAGTGTGGGTGCAGATGACATGACCGCCAGCTAGAGGGCAAACAGCCCCCTGCGGCAATCCGATTCCTGCGCCTTTACCGAAAAAAGCCCCGCCGGATCAGGGCGGGGCTTTTAGTGGTTAGAGGCTGCGTGGCTTAGAAGCGGTAGCCAACGCTGAGGCCAACACCAACAGCATCATTTTCCGTAAATGCCGCGATGCCATTGCCACCGGGTGCGGAAATCGCATCTCCGAGGTCTACGTAGCGCACGCCACCTGCGATCACGACATCGCCCACGGTATACTGACCGCCAACGGACAAAGAACGATTGCCGTTTGTGGGGGCCAGTGGGGACACGAGCGGATTGCGGGTGTTCTCGTAGCCGACCGAAACGGACGCAGCAAAAGCGTCAGAAAATCTACGCGCGACGCCGATGGAGTAGGACGTGTTGTTGTCAAAATCGGTCAGGCTATCGCCGCCACCTGCGACGAATGCAGGGGGCGAAACGGTGGTCTGACCGTATTTCGCGTGGCGAATCTGACCAAATAGCAAAGTGTTTTCTGCAACGCCTGTTTGAAAATCGAGGTTCCATGCCTCGGGCGTTTCAACCGAGGTCGTCCCGGGAAAGACACCATTCTCGACACTGTCGAAATCATGCTGGATTGAGTTGAAATAGGTCAGCGCTACGCGCAGGGCGATTTCTTCACGCTCATAGGCTGTGCCGACGACAAACCCAAGTTCTGAGCTCTCTTGCAGAACAACATTATAGCCGTTGGATGTCCCAAACGCGAGGCCAGACAGTGTGATGCTTGCGTCAATCGTTTCATAGCGCACACCGCCGTGAACGCTGAAATTATCGTCTAAACGATAACGTGCCAATGCTGTGATGGCGGAACTGTCCAACTGAGCAGAGGTGCCACCGAGAAGGGTAGCAGCACCGCTACCCGGATAGGTTACGTCCGCGCCATAGGGTTGGTCAAAGATCAACGCTACACTCAGCAGGTCATTTACCTGATAGGTCAGAGTGCCAGCCAGTTGCGAGTAATCGGCGGCCACGTCGCCATATGCAGATTGT
>CALHAP010000120.1 GCA_937931795.1 uncultured Paracoccaceae bacterium | reverse complement strand
GGCCAATAGGAAGCTTGTCGATAGCGGCAAGCGAAAGATCAGCAGGTCCGCCAGCAGCGGCCAAAGCAGCGCCAGATATTCGAACGGGGCCAGCCGCGTCGCCTCGGCATAACGGAAGGCGAGGGTCATGGCGATATGCGCAAATCCCCCAAAGAGACCTGCGCCAATTAACAAAACCCACGTCCAACCGCTGGGCATAACCCATCCTGCGGGCAGTGTGACCAAGGCGCCAAGCATCGAGGCCAGCACGAAATAGAGCGCGATTGAACCGGGGCTTTCGGTACGGTTCAGGCTGCGGACCATGATCAATGCTAGCGCGCCCAGAACCGCTGACGTCAGGGCGAAGCCAAAGCCAAACAACCGTGCGTCCGGCGCTTGGCGGGGTCCGATTTCGGGCCAGACCATCACCACCACGCCCGCAAAGCCAAACACCAGTCCTGCGATCCGCCAAACTGTCAGACGTTCGCGCAGCACCACAACAGCTGCAATCGCCATAAAGATCGGGGAGAGCTGCGCAATCAGAACTGCCTCGGCCAGATTGAGACGGGCGATTGCGGCAAAAGAGGCAAATAGAGCCAATGCCCCCAGACTTGCGCGCAGCATATGGGCGAGCGGGCGTTTGGTGGCCAGACCATGGGGGAACTCAGAGCGCAGCCACAGGAAGATGATTAGCGGGATAATGGCGAATGCGGAGCGGAAAAAGACGATCTCGCCTAGAGGGACATCATCGCTCAACTGCTTGGCGCAGACAAACATGCCCGCAAACAACATTCCTGATACGACACGCAGCGTGATGCCCAAACGGGGAGTGTCGCCGGTATTCATGATCTACGCTCTTGTTCCGCGAGGCTGTCGCGCAGCGCGTCGCCGGTCAGGTTTATGGCCAGCACGCAAATGACTACGGCCATGCCGGGCCAGATCATTTGCAGCGGGGTCGAGCGCATATGGATGCGCGCATCCAGGAGCATCGTGCCCCATTCAGGCATCGGCGGCTGCACCCCAAACCCCAAAAACCCAAGCGCTGAAATGCCAAGGATGGCGCGGGCAAACATGCCCGTCCAAACAACCGCCAACGACGGCAAAAGCGACGGCAGGTAGTGCCACCACGCAATGGCAAAAGGGGACAGGCCCGCGAGCCGGGCCTGCACGACATAGCCCTGCGATTGCAACGACAGCCCAATGCCGCGTGCCACCCGTGCATAGCGCATCCAGCCTGTGACAGTCAGCGCAAAGATCAGGCTCGTTGTACCCGCACCCAACACGCCCGCAATAACCACAGCGGCGATCAAATCGGGAAAGGCCAGAAATGTGTCCGTGGTGCGCATGACCAACCAATCGGCCAGCTTGCCACCCAGTGCGGCAACCAGCCCAGCAAGCGTGCCGATGCACAACCCGATGACCGAGATCACAAAGGCAAGGCCCAAAGACCAGCGCGCGCCATGCAACAGCCTTGAGAGTATATCGCGCCCCAAAGCGTCCGTGCCCAAGACCCACTCGGCACTTGGCGGGCTCAGCCGATGTGGAATGTTGATTTGCGCAGGGTCATGCGGGGCCAGCCAAGGGCCCGCAACCGCAAGCACCACAAAGGCCATTGCCAGCAGGTAAACACTACGCATCCCGCTCTCCGATCCGGGGATCAAGGGTGCGGTAGAGCAGGTCAATCAGCAGGTTGACGGTCACAAACAGGATGGCGGCGAGGACAACAACGGCCTGCACTTTGGGAAAATCGCGGGCTTCGATCGCGTTAACCAGAAAGCTACCAAGACCGGGGCGTGCGAAAATCACCTCGACCATGACAGCACCTTCCAGCAAAAAGGCGAGCTCAAGACCAAAGACCGTGATGACAGGGATCGCAGCATGCGGGGCCACGTGATCGCGCTCGATACCGCCCGCCGCGACGCCTCGCCGTGTAAAGGCGGGCAAAAACGGCTGGTCTCGGGCCTCTAGAATCCCCGATCTGAGGATACGCGTCAGCGACGCCGCAACGCCTAACCCCAACGTCAGAGCGGGCAGCACGATATGCGCCGAGGTCCGCGCCCCCATGGCGGGCAGCCACCCCAGATGCACCGCGAAGAGCAGGATCAGCAATAGCCCCAGCCAATAGGCCGGGATCGCCGCCCCGATAGAGGCTATGGCCACCGCAAAGCGGTCCAGCCAACCACGGGGCCGCCGGGTGGCGATGATGGCCAGCGGCAGCGAGATGGCCAGCCCGATCAGCAAACCAGCGAGGGCCAGCGGCATTGTATAGGACAGCGCGGTCATCACCTCAGGCAAGACATCGTGCCCTGTGACCGAGGATTGCCCAAAATCCCCCACCAGCAGCGGCCCGACCCATGCCAGAAACGCGGGCCAAAAGCCCACGTCCAATCCAGCTTCGGCGCGGACAATGGCGATGACATCGGTCGTAGCAAGGGCATCATAACGCGCCATTGCGATGGCCAAAGCAGGATCGCCTGGCGCGTGCCACAACAGCGCGAACGTCGCCAGCGCGGCACCGCTCAACACGACGGCGGCGCGAAAGGTAAGGCTGGCGAGGAAGCGTATCATGCCACATGCTCCAGCGCACCCAACGCAAATGCAGCATCGCGCAGCCTGCGGCCATAGGCAGAGGCGGGTGCATCGACAAAGGCGGGCGCCGTGCTCAGCTCTTCTACGCGGCCCGCGCGCAGCACCGCGATATGGTCCGCAAAAGCGGCGGCATATCCCAGATCATGGGTGACGATCAGGGCGGCAAACCCCTGCGCGCGCTGCATTTGCGCAATCAGGCGGGCGCTGTGTTTTTGCGTCACCGCATCCAATGCCGAGAGGGGTTCGTCGAATAATACCAGCGGGGGGGCTGCAATCAGCGCCCGCAGAATGCCCACACGTTGCGCTTGCCCGATTGAGACTTCCGAAGGGCGGCGGTCCAGCAGGTCGGGGGGTATTTCCAGCCCGTGGCAGAGTTGGTCTAGGTGCTGCTGATCCGGCGTTATTCTCTTGGCCACGAGCGGTTCCATCACCGAGCGGCGCAACGACATGCGCGGGTTAAAGGCGCTGCGTGGTTCTTGCATGACCAAGGCGGGACGACAGTCGCGCACGGGGGCTGCGTCCCATGTAACGTGGCCGCTGTGGCACGGCACCAGCCCAAGGATCGCGTCGATCAGCGTCGACTTTCCCGCGCCACTTTCCCCCACCACGGCGAGGGTTTGACCGCGCGCCAGTGTAAATGATACGTCTTGCAGCCGGAGGCGCGTGCCGCCGCGGACCGAAATGCCGTCCACGTTCAGCACGGCAGTTCCAGCCAGTTGCGATGCGCGCAGAGCGACCTGGCCGCAACGGTCTCGGGGGCGGACAACAGCTGTGTTGTGGGGGCGTCTTCAACGACCTGTCCTGCCTCCATCACCATCAGCCGTGTGACACGGCGGGCCGCAAGACCTAGATCGTGGGTGACGAGCAACAGCGCTGTTGCGCGATCTGCCAGATAGGTGTCCAGCAAATCCATCGTGTCTGCGGCCACCACGGGATCAAGCGCCGAAGTCGGCTCGTCCATCACCAACAAATCCGGCGTGCCAATTAGGGCCATCGCGATGACGAAGCGTTGCTGCATCCCACGGCTCCAGCCCCAAGGGCGCTTGCGCACATCACCGCCCTCAATCCGCAGCGCGGTAAACAGCGTTTCTTGGCGCGCGGGATTGGGGGCCATGTTTAAGGCACGTTCAGCCTCGCGCCAGTGAAATGCCATAGATCGCAGCGGATCCAGCGCCTCATCAGGGCTTTGCGGGACGTGCGACACGCTTTGCCCTTGGGCGCGTAGGATGTCGATCAACGCATGCCCGAGCGTTGATTTTCCGGACCCCGACGCACCAACAAGCCCGACACGCGTGCCGGGCCTGATCTCTACATCGGTAGGGTGCAGAATGGTGTGGCCCGAGCGCACAACGCTCAGGCCCGTCGCGTGTATCGTCATTCGCTCAAAGCAGTCTCATGGGTGATCCAATAGGTCTCTGTCGGGTGAACGGCATAGCCCGTCAACCCTGCGCGGGCGACATTCGTTTGGCTGACGTGAAAGACGGGGATCATCGCGGCCTCTGTGGCGATGATCTGCTGCGCGCGGTCGTAGATGTCCGCGCGGGCGTCCGCGTCAAATGTCGTGCGTCCATCGGCCAGCAGTTGGTCCAATTCCGCATTGGCATAGCTGCCTGCGTTCGAGCCACCGGTAGAGCTCAACAAGGCCTCAAGCACCGCACCGGGATCACCCTGCGGTGTGGTCACCCATGCCTGCAAAAACATATCCGCGCTGCCATCCGCGATCGCATCATTGCTGGCCCCGTATTCGCCGACACGTACGTTTGCCTGAACGCCAATGGCTTGTAGGAACGCTTGGGTCAGTTCAGCGGTGGGGGCGAGGGCTGCGCGCGACGAATAGGTCACGATGTCGATCTCCAACGGGGCGCCATCCATCATCCATGTGCCACCTTGCTTGACCGCACCGGCCTCGGCCAACAATTGCTCGGCCAATGCCGGATCATAGACCGGTGCGATATCTGCCGCCCAGCCTTGGCCTGCGGGATAGACCGTGCCCGCCGGCACGCCGCCCACGCCCGACAGGGCCGCTTGCACGATGCCGTCGCGGTCAATCGCGGCGGAGACTGCACGCCGAATGAGCGGGTTCGCCATTGGGCCACTGGCCGCGTTCACGGTGTAGAAATAGAGCCGCGCTGTCGGGGCTGAAAACCCCAGCGCGCCGGTTTCTTGGATACGGGCGAAATCTGTTTCGGGATAGTTGATCACCATGTCGACCTCGCCCGCCTCAAAGGCCAAAGCGGCGGCACCCGGATCAGGGATGCCCACAACGCGCACTTCGCCCAAGCGGGGCGTGCCAAGGCGGTAGTCGGCGTTGGCCGTCACACGGTAAAGCTGTTCGGGGATCGCTTCTTGGAACACGAACGGCCCCGTCGCGTTGATTGGAAATGCGTCCGATGCCGCGCCAAGGACCGCAATGCCCGGATCAGACAATGTCCATGGAAACGCGGCATTCGGCGCGTTTGTTTCAAACACAACAACCCGGTCGCCATCTGTCGAGATCGACGCTAGATCGAGCAGCTTGGCCAGCCGCGCATTATAGCCTGCGTGGCTGTCATCAGAGATCGGTGTGATCGCATCCACAACCGCTTGGGCGGTCAAAGGCGTGCCATCATGGAACATCACCCCATCGCGCAGCGTCACGCGCCATGTGGTCGGCGTTGCCTGCACGATCCCATCGGCCAAGCGCGGATAGAGGGTCATATCGTAGTCGATGCCCATCAGTGTTTCCGTCACACCAGTCTGGTTCGACATCCAGCCATTGTACCCCGCGCGGGGGTCCGGCACCTCTGCTGTCGGGCCAAAGCCGATTGAAATCGTCAGGCTACCCTCTTGGGCCAGGGCGGGCAAAGCTGGGCTGAACGCCAATGCGGCTGCAAGGGTAAATCGGGTCATCAATGACATGCAGGGATCCTTCGGGGTTTAAGGGTTTGATAGGCGCCCAGTGGCGAAACGGTCGCGGGCCAGTGTCTTGGCTTCGGCTTTCGACAAGGCGGAGAGGGTCTCGTCGAGGCTGTGCCCTTTGGTATGGACCTTGTCCCATAGGCGGCGCGCGGATGTGGGCGACCATGGCAGCGCCGCTTGCCCCAACCACAGGCGTAAAGGCGCGGGCAGGGCATCATATGTTTTCATGGGATCTGTCGCCCGACACTTGCCGCGCAGGCTTGTTTGCCCCAGATTACGTCTATGGCGTGAAGGCATCTTGTTCACCGTGGTTTCGAAAACTATGTTCACGCAACTAAATAAGTTACGAAATGCACGCAACCCAAAATGTTACGTGAGGCAAAAGATGCGTGGAGACCGACCTTGAAGCGAAACAGCCGTCTGTCTTTGGCCCTGCACACGCTCAGTCACATGGCGGGCAACCCTGATCAAACACGCACCTCTGCGGATATCGCAGAGCACGCAGGCACGAACCCTGTGGTGGTGCGGCGCGTTTTGGGGCGGCTGCGCGAGGCAGGTTTGCTGACCTCGGAAAAGGGTCATGCTGGCGGTTGGCGGTTGGCGCGGGTGCCCGCCGAAATTTCACTGGCAGACGTCTATCTCGCGTTGGACGAACGTATTGTCGCCAGTGATGAACCCGACGATGCACCGTCCTGCTCGGTAGAGCACGCCTTGCACAAAACAGTCGCAGGCGTGTTGCAGGATATCGAACAAAGCTTAGTGCAAAAGCTCGCAGAAACGTCCATCTCTGAAGTCCGGGGATCGTGAAAACGGGCGTGTCGCGATATATGTTTCTTTCCCGTCTGCTTGGCTGAGCCAAACCACGCCGTTTCGCGTCAAACCGTTGTGCTGCGCCATCACACACGGGGCCCTGATACAAATGTGAAGCCCCCGTGTTGACCTATTGGCGTAGCCTCATCGAAGCAGTCTCATGAAACGGGAACCACTATGCTTCGCCACCTTATCTTCACGGCCATCGCGGTTTGCTTGGTGTCCACCACACTGTCGGCCCAGAGCCGCGAACCCTTGTCTGACTACGTGCTGGCAGAATTCGGAGCACCGCCGATGATCCCGGATGGGCCGTTGGAGCGGTCCGTGACCGAAGCGCTGGAAGAGCTTTTGACAATCGCGGTAGGGCAATCCGATTGGCGCCCCAGAAACAGGGCCGCGTTTGATATTGTCGCGCAAACACATGATCCACGGCTCGTTTGGATCATCGCCGACATGCAACGCTTCGCGTGGCGACCAGAATTCCGTGCCATCCTTACGCGCACCGCCGAGACGATCCTCGACAGGTCTTTCGACAGTGGCCGTCAGCGCGAGGAGATTATCAACATGATGATGGCGTGGGATATGCCCGCCTATCCCGGATACCTCGCCCATAAGCGCCGCGTTTTCATCAATTATGTGCCGGGATGGGAAAACATCTTTGTCGAGGGGGATATCGCATGGCAGCTGGTCGATTGGGGCGGGGTGAACATTGATGCGCGGCCCTATGACACGACGGATGACGTCTGCCATTGCATCCCCGCCGCCGACAACCCGCAGGTCAGCACCGCCGCCGAGGCGAGCTGGCTGAAGGATACGGACATCGTTTTTGGCATCGTCGTAAACGGGAATGCGCGCGCCTATCCGCGCAGAATCATGGAAGTGCGCGAAATGGTGAATGACACGCTGGGGGGGCGTGATCTTGGCATTCCATATTGCACCCTTTGCGGTGCGGCGCAGGCCTATTTTACCGATCGTCTGCCCGCAGGGGTCGACAGGCCGATCTTGCGAACATCTGGTCTGCTGATCCGCTCGAACAAGGTTATGTATGACATCGAGACCCATTCGGTTTTTGATACATTTCTCGGAACAGCCGTGACGGGGCCTTTGGCGGATATCGGGCTGCACCTTGACCAAGCGACAGTCGTTACCGCCCAGTGGGGCACATGGCGCGCGGCCCATCCAAACACGACTGTGCTGGTCGAAGCACTGGCTCTGGGGCGTGACTTCAACCTGCGCGAAACCCGTGATGCAAATGGACCGATCTTCCCGGTAGGCGATGTCGATCCGCGCCTGCCCGTTCATGAAGATGTCATTGGCGCGATCACCGCTAGTGGGGCATCCGTGGCGTTCCCCCGCGCCACAGCGATTGCTGCTCTCGCAGCGGGCCAAGAGGTGACGTTTGAAAACGTGAGGCTGGAACTATCACGGGGTGGCCTGCGCGCGGTCGGCGCGAACGGCGAAGATCTAGGCAGCCATCAAGCGTTTTGGTTCGCGTGGTCGCAGTTCTATCCAGAGACCGCATTGTGGGGTGGATAGGGGGGCAACCTACAGCGGCAGATGCGCGCGCGTGCTAGCACGACGATGGGCCGTCCGGACCCAGTGGGTTATAAGTCACGCGCACCGTCCCGCCACATCACCCCGAAAATCAGCTTTCTGGACGTATCTCAGATCTGTAGGCTCGGCGGCAAAGGAGACTGACGATGTATCAACCAACAGACGTGGTCACCACGATTGAGGATGTGTATCGCGACATGCGTCGCCCCTATGAAAGTCAGACGTCCAAGTTTATCGACAGAATTGACCCGCATATCCAATCTTGGATTGAACACAGCACGTTCCTGATGATGGCGACTGTCGACAAGGCGGGCAACATGGATGTCTCTCCCAAGGGCGATCCTGCCGGGTTTGTGAAAATCTTGGATGACAGGACGCTGGCCATTCCTGACCGCCCCGGAAATCACCGCTACGACGGGTTCCAGAACATCATTGAAACGGGCCGCATTGGATTGGTCTTTCTCGTGCCACACCGCACCGAAGTGGTCCGTGTGAACGGACGGGCACAGGTGATCCGAGACGTGCCGGTGTGTGAGGCCTGCGCGATCAATGGCCGGGTGCCTGATTTTGCTGTTCTGACCCATGTTGAGGAAGCGTTCTACCACTGTGGGAAATCCATCATCCGCTCAAGGCTCTGGCACCCGCAAGAACATCCCAAACCAAAAGACCTGCCCACCTACGCAGAGGCATTGATTGCGCATGGCAACCTTGATGTTGACTACGACGAAATGAACGCCCATCTCCGCCGCAACGAAGAAAAACGATTGTACGATGAATAAGGGCGGCCCTTTTTTGCCATTGCGCCGGATCCAATTTCGGCATTGCAGCTTCCCGACAGCGATCATTAGTTGCTAGGGTTTCGAGCAGTGCGAGGCGGTATGAAAACGAGATTGTTTTGTGAGCCATGCATGGGCAGTAATGGGCTTTCTCAGTGTGCCAGTTTCAGCTCAAGGCCCCCAATACGGCCTGAATAATGGGTATCAGGAGGATCTAAGCACATAAGGTGGTCTCGTATAGTGCCGTCGCTCGGGCGGTTCACTTGCTTGGAGCGTTGGGAAAGTAGAGTTGTTGGTTGCCAACCCGATAGGACGCGATGGCGGCCTGTCCGGGCGCTGATAAGAGCCAATCTACAAAAATGGCCGCGGCTTGTGCATCGACGGCTGGGCATCGCGCGGGATTGACGGGGATGACGCCGTATTGATTGAACAGATCAGTGTCGCCTTCCACCATGATGGAGAAATCCTGTTTGTTTTCAAACGCCACCCATGTTGCGCGATCGACCATGGTGTAGGCCCCCATGCCGATTGCCGCGTTTAACGTCGCACCCATCCCTGAGCCGGTCTCGCGGTACCAGCCACCAGAAAAGACGCTAGGGTCGATGCCTGTTTCGCGCCACAAAGCGCGCTCAGTCGTGTGGGTGCCGGAGGCGTCTCCGCGCGAGGCGAACAGCGCATCGGCACCGGCAATTGCGGCGAAGGCGTCTTGGACGTCTGGGGTGCCTTCAATGGCGGCGGGATCGCTTTCAGGGCCCACAAGGATGAAATCATTATACATCAGATCAGCGCGCTCGGTGCCAAACCCTGCCGCGACAAACGCTTCTTCCGCCGCTGTCGCATGGACCACCAAGACATCTCCGTCACAGTTTTGCGCATTGGTGATGGCCTGACCCGTCCCGACCGCTACGATGTTCACATTGATGCCGGTCAGGTCCTGAAACGCCGGGATGATGTGGTCATAGAGCCCGGAGTTGGCGGTCGAGGTGGTGGATTGTACGATGATAGCGCCATTGTCTTGTGCCGCCGCGCTACTGGTCAGCAGCGCGATCAGCCCAAAGGTTGGCGGGATGTTTCGAAACAGGCTCAACGACGCCATGGGCATACCTCACACAATGATCTTGCCGCTCAGGTAATCCCGCGCCGCCTGACATTGGGGCTCGGCAAAGAAGACCTGTGGCAGAGAATGTTCCGCAATGCGACCGTTGTGCATGAACACAATATCGTCCCCGAGGCGTTGGGCCTGACCAATATCATGGGTCACGAATAGGATCCGCACATTGCGCGCGCGGGCGTCAGCCACGATGCGCTCAAGTGCCAGAACAGAGGCCGGATCGAGGCTGGCGGTGGGTTCATCAAGCAGCAGAATGTCTGGATCGGTGGCCAGCGCCCGCGCGAGTGCTAGCCTTTGCGCTTCGCCCCCGGACAGCAGCCGTGCGGGCTGATCCGCTTTATGGGCCAATCCGACATGGTCCAGCAACCAATCTCGGCGGCTCTTGTCCTTGCGGCGGGCTTTGAGAACAAAATCCAGATTGGCGGCCACAGATCGCCGCAAGAGCACGGGTTTTTGGATGACCAATGCTTGGCGCTGTGTCACCGCCGTGGGCGCGGCGCCATTCCAACTGATGTGTCCGGAGGTGGGGGGCTGCAACCCATGCAGCAGTTTAAGCAGCAGGCTTTTGCCCGATCCGTTTGGCCCCAGAATGATCGTGCATCCCGTGGGGCCGAGGTCCAGCGACAGATTATCAATCACGGTTTCTGTTCCGTACCGCAGCACCAGATTGCGCACTGTCAGCGGTAAAATCGAAGGCATTGCTGTGTTCTCGACCACTATTGGACCATTGGCGGCGACGACGTCAGACATAGGCGTGCCGGGTGGCGGTCAGCCGCAGGGTTTGGGCAGCCGCATTTACCCCCAGCGCTATGATCAACAATATGATCCCGAGCGCCAGCGCGAGGGCCAGATTGCCTTTGGATGTCTCCAGCGCAATGGATGTGGTCATCACGCGGGTCAGGTGGTCAATATTGCCCCCCACAATCATGACCGCGCCCACTTCTGCCACGGCCCGTCCGAACCCCGCCAGCCCAACGGTCACAAGCGTATAGCGCGCATCCCAGATCAGCGCTTGGACGGTTTGCAACCGGGTCAGGCACAGGGACCGAAATTGATCGATGTATTCGACATAGAGATCTTCAAGCACCTGCCGTGAAAGGGCGGCGATGATCGGGGTGATAAGAATGGTTTGGGCGATAATCATCGCGGTCGGCGTGTAGAGCAGCCCCAAAAACCCCAGCGGGCCAGATCGCGAAAGAGAGAGGTAGACAACCAGCCCCACGACAACGGGCGGCAGCCCCATAAGTGCATTCATTATGACCAACACGACGCTGCGAAACCGAAACCGGCTGATCGCAACCAAGGCGCCCAGAGGCAGGCCAATCAGACCCGCCAAGAGCGTCGCTCCGATGCTGACATAGAGCGACAATCCCACAATCTCCATCAGGTCACTGTCACCCGACAGGATCAGACGGGTGGCAAGGGTCAGCGCGTCTTGGATGCTTTCCATAAAAACCCCTTTCGGCCAGTGATCAGAGCCTCGGCGGCGTGTTGCGTTTCGACATCTTGACTGTCTGCGCCAAACCCTAAGAGAGTTACCAGAACTTTATGAGTCCAAAAGCGTGTTATCGGGCGTCCGTTCTTGATCCAGATTGGCAAGGAAACGGCCGCTTCGACGCCGATAGGAAACGTGAAGCGGTGTCTTGGGTGAAAACGGCTAAGAAGGGTCGTTTTTACGGGATGATTTTTGACGCAGATGGGGATGGTCTGGTCTAAGTGTCAGGCCTCGTGTGAGAGGTCTGCATTTTTGAGTGCGGCAATGGATCGCCCTCAAATCACTACAATAGATGGCACCGGTATGTAAAACTGAATGCCGAAACAGAAATTTACGACCCCAAGGATGGGTTCAGACGACCCGTTTGCTCACACGTATTGTGGGAAAAAGCGGTCCAG
>CALHAP010000119.1 GCA_937931795.1 uncultured Paracoccaceae bacterium | reverse complement strand
ATGCTCGATACAGCACTCGACATGCCCAAACCCAAAGTCATCGCGGGCGCCACTGGAGACTGGGAACTGGTCATCGGCCTAGAGGTCCACGCGCAAGTCTCGTCCCGCGCCAAGCTGTTTTCGGGCGCAAGCACGCTGTTCGGGGCCGAACCCAATAGCAACGTGGCGTTTGTGGATGCAGGCATGCCCGGCATGTTGCCCGTCATCAACGAGGAATGCATCGCGCAAGCGGTGCGCACCGGGCTGGGCCTCAAGGCCGAGATCAACCTGCACTCGGCGTTTGATCGCAAGAACTACTTTTATCCCGACCTGCCGCAGGGCTACCAGATCAGCCAACTGTATCACCCCATCGTGGGCGAAGGTGAAGTGCTGGTCGAGCTGGGTGATGGCACCGCCCGTCTTGTGCGGATCGAGCGTATTCACCTAGAACAGGACGCGGGCAAAAGCATCCATGACATGGACCCGACCATGTCATTTGTGGATCTCAACCGCACAGGCGTGGCCCTGATGGAAATCGTCAGCCGTCCCGACATTCGCGGGCCAGAGGAAGCAGCGGCATATGTGGTCAAGCTGCGCCAGATCATGAAGTACCTCGGCACTTGCGACGGCAACATGCAAAACGGCAACCTGCGCGCGGATGTGAACGTCTCGGTCTGTCGTCCCGGCGACTACGAGCGCTATCAAGAAAGCCAAGACTTCGATCATCTCGGCACCCGCTGCGAGATTAAGAACATGAACTCGATGCGCTTTATCCAAGCCGCCATCGACATCGAAGCCCGCCGTCAGATCGCAATCATCGAAGACGGTGGCGCGGTTGTGCAAGAAACGCGCCTCTATGACCCCGACAAAAACGAAACCCGCTCGATGCGGTCCAAGGAAGAGGCGCATGATTACCGCTACTTCCCCGACCCAGACCTGCTGCCGCTGGAGATTGAGCAGGCGTGGGTCGATGATCTGGCGAGCGATTTGCCTGAACTGCCAGATGCGAAAAAAGCACGATTTATTGCTGACTTTGGCTTGTCCGATTACGATGCCTCGGTGCTAACCGCCGATGAAGTCAACGCCAGCTATTTTGAAGTCGTAGCAAATGGCAACGATGGCAAACTCGCGGCAAACTGGGTGATCAACGAATTGTTCGGTCGCCTGAAGCGCGATGAGCGCGACATCACCGACAGCCCGCTCTCTGCCGAACGGTTGGGCGGCATCGTAGGGTTGATCACATCCGGCGACATCAACGGCAAAATCGCCAAAGAGGTGTTCGAGATCGCCTATACCTCGGACCGCGACCCAAAGGAAATCGTCGAGACCGAAGGCATGACGCAGGTCACCGACACCGGCGCGATCGAGAGCGCGGTCGACACGATTATCGCAGACAACCCGGCGCAAGTCGAAAAGGCGAAAGACAACCCCAAACTGGCGGGCTGGTTCGTGGGCCAAGTGATGAAGGCCACAGGCGGCAAAGCCAACCCAGCGGCGGTGAACCAGATCGTTCAGGCCAAACTGGGGCTGTAATCCAGCGTCTACGGCGCGGCGCGATGCGGCGGACTGTGCCATATCCGCCGTAGGCCGGGCCGCTGTATGCACACCCCGAATTGATCTCTGCGCGGACACACCCTAAACCGCTGGCAGCCCACCCCTGAGGACAACCGCATGACCACCTATCAATACAGCGTGATCCCCGCCCCAAAACGCGGCGTCAAAGCAAAAGGTATCAAAGGCGCCGAGGCGCAATTTGCCAATGCTCTGGCCACCTTGATGAACGAGGCGGCCGTTGACGGATGGGAATATCTGCGCGCGGAAACATTGCCTGCAGAAGAACGCCAGGGCCTGCGCGGGCGCACCACGGTCTATCAAAATATGCTGGTGTTTCGCAAACCCGCCGAAACTGAACCAGAAGTGCTGCCCGAAGCCCCGGCCTTTGCCCGCCGCGCACCCGATGTGGTGTCTGGCAAAGCGGATGACCGCCCCTTTCCGGCGGTCCTAAGCCAACGACTGCGCGCGGACGCCGGAAAGAAAGCGGAAGAGTAACTCTACCGCGTCTCTGAAATATCCAAAGCCAGCGCATGCAATCGGCCGATAATATTGGGCCCAAGGGCCGTATGCACCGCCCTGTGCCGTGCCAACCGGCTCATCGGGCCAAAGGCCGGATCCACAATCACCACCCGCCAATGGCTCTCACCGCTGCCATCATCGCCCGCGTGACCCGCGTGCAAGTGGCTCTCGTTGTGGACCTCTAGATGTGTCGCGTCGAATGCTGCCGTCAGAGCGGCTTTAATTTGCGCGTCTAGCCCCATTATTTTTCTCTCCCCCCTTCAATCTCACGCTGTAAGGGCTAAACTGTCACGCCTGAGTCGGAAAGGTGACAGCATGGATAAGGACGATCCGTTTGGATTTAATATGTCGGTCTCGGCATCCAAAAAGAAAAATCCGCGGGGGCGTCGGGGCATGTCGGGCGCGTTTGAAACCTCGACGCGCGAATGCGACCACGAGGGCTGTAGCGAGCGGGGCAAATACCGCGCGCCCAAGAGCCCAGACATTTTGGACGATTACTTTTGGTTCTGCCAGATCCACGTTCGTGAATATAACCTGAAATGGAACTTCTTTGACGGTGCGCCTGAGAGCAAGATTGACGAGCAATCCGATCAGGACCGCGTCTGGGAACGCCCCACGAAACCTTTTGGCAAACGCAGTGAAGAGCAGCGCGCTTGGGCGCGGCTCGGTGTAGACGATCCGCATCAGGTGCTGGGGGCCAACGCGACCCAAAACCCCGGCAAGAGCATCACAGGCACAACCCGCAAACTACCCCCGACCGAACGCCGCGCGATTGAGATCCTCGAAGCAAAAGACCACTGGACCAAGCCCGAGATCCGCAAAGCCTATAAATCGCTGATCAAAGTGCTACATCCCGATATGAACGGGGGGGATCGCAGCCAAGAAGATCAATTGAACGAAGTTGTCTGGGCCTGGGATCAGATCAAATCGAGCCGCAGTTTTCGGAATTAGTCGTAGCTGCGCAGCCGCGCCCATGCCCATAGGATCGGGCGCGGTATCCACGAGGGCGCGGCCTGCGGGCCAAAGATACTGTCGCGTTCGTGGTGCCACTGCCCCATCAAACGGTGCACCGCCGCCAAAGACAGCAACCACAGCCCCATCATAAAGGGCGACGCGAACAACATCACGATCAGCGCCATCGGCGCGAACATGGTGCCATAGACCGGTAAGGCCAACGTGCCAGCGGTTATAGCGCCAATGATACATAAAAATACCATCGAGACCGCCGTGCGAATGGGCCCAAGACAGCCGATCCGGTCCTTGGTCGACCACAGCCCGAAGCACATACCGATGCCACCCGCCGCGATTGTCCATTTTTCATGAACGCTGAGCGGCCGCACCAACAGGGCATCCGCATCTTTTGTCATCACAATCGTGAACCCAAACGCCAGGCCGTAGAGTGCTACAGTGACATAGCTCAACAAAATACCGCGCTCACCGGGGGTCAGCGGGCCGTTCACAAAGGGGAGGATACGCAACATGATAGTCCAAACAAACAAATTCAATTATGATTAATCAGACAAGTGTCGCCGAAGGGTGGCACATAAAAGGCAAATACAAAGCATACCGTAAACAATGCGTTTCTAAGTCCGGGAATAAACGATCTCGCCGCTGTTTCTGATCAGAATAATGGCACCCAAGTGCGCCTCTCTCCCCCTTGCAGCAGCTTGGATAATCAGTCATCCCTCAGGTAAATTATCACGTATTGAACGCGAAAGGCGCAAGCATGGCCGATGGCATGACCGAAATGACCGCAAAACCGACCGAGACTGTCTCTGTGCGGGATGTTTTTGGCATCGACACCGATATGACCGTCCCCGGCTTTGCCGAGCGCACGGACCGCGTGCCTGAAATCGACAGTACCTATAAATTTGACCCTGACACCTCCCTCGCGATCCTTGCAGGCTTTTCGCACAACCGCCGCGTGATGATCCAAGGGTATCACGGCACGGGCAAATCGACGCACATCGAACAAGTCGCAGCCCGCCTCAACTGGCCAACTGTGCGCGTAAACCTCGACAGCCACATCAGCCGGATTGATCTGATCGGCAAAGACGCGATCAAGCTCAAAGATGGCGTGCAAGTCACCGAATTTCACGAGGGCATCCTACCGTGGGCGCTGCGCAATCCTGTGGCCATCGTGTTTGACGAATACGACGCGGGCCGTGCAGATGTTATGTTCGTGATCCAGCGGGTTTTGGAAACTGACGGCAAGCTGACCCTGATGGACCAAAACGAAATCATCACGCCCAACCCGTTCTTCCGCCTCTTTGCGACGGCAAACACCGTAGGCTTGGGCGACACAACGGGCCTGTACCACGGCACACAACAGATCAACCAAGCGCAGATGGACCGCTGGTCCCTCGTGGCGACGCTGAACTACCTGAGCCAAGACGCCGAGGCCGCGATCATTCTGTCCAAGGCCCCGCATTACAACACCGCCGAAGGCCGCAAAACGGTCAACCAGATGGTGACGGTCGCGGACCTGACGCGCACGGCGTTTATGAATGGCGACCTCAGCACGGTGATGTCGCCGCGCACGGTGATCAACTGGGCGCAAAACGCCGCTATTTTCCGTAACGTCGGCTACGCCTTCCGCCTGTCATTCCTGAACAAATGTGACGAGCTAGAGCGGCAGACGGTCGCCGAGTTCTTCCAGCGGTGCTTTGACGAAGAGCTCCCCGAAAGTGCGGCGAGCGTCGCTGTCGGGTAACAAGACCCGTCCGTCTATACAGAAAGCCGCCCCTTAACCGGGCGGCTTTTTTCGTGTCAAACCAGTCTGCTCAAACAAAAACGGGGACCCGAAGGCCCCCGTTTCCACATCGCAGGAATGCAAATTCAGCGATGGATTTAGTTGAACGAATACACGAGGCTCACACCCAATGTGTTGTCTGTGTTCTCGGCGTTGCCAAGCGGATCAGAGTTGTACTTTGTCTCAAGGCTTGTGCGCAGCGCCAAAGCGTTGCTGACGTTCTGTGTGAACGCGATGTTGTTGATCAGCGCTGTGTTGTCGTCGGCCACAATGATGTCTGTGTTCACAGAGATCGCCGAGTTCGCGTCGATACGGTTGTAGTAGTTCGATGAAATACCAATCGCACCACCTTCAACATCCGTGTCGAGGTCTGTCAAAGACGCCACGCGGTAGCCGGGGCCGGCCTGAACAGTCCACTGCAAGTCAGCTGTGTCGTAGATCCGGTAACCAACACCGAAGCCTACAAAGACGTCATCACCAACGGCGTCGAGACCTTGGTAGTTGCCTTGCACTTTGGCAAAACCGAACAACGCGGGTGAGAAATCACGCAGGTATTCGAATTCGTATGTCAGCTGATCTTTGTCGACCACGCCGTCAGCTTCGGAATAGGCGTAGGCCAGCTCAAGACCGTAGCCGTTGACGCCGTCGTAGTAACCCAGATCAACACCGATACCGACGTTTGCGGAATCAGAGTTACCATCCGCGATAGAACCGCTGGCTGCGACCGAACCTGCGAAACCGAGCGCACGGCCACGGTTTGAGTTCTCATTGACCGCATCACGCTCGAAATCATCCGCGATGCTGTCGCGCAGGTCCTCATTCTGGTCGGCGGCACCTGATGTGTTCAGCGCAGTCTCTTGTGCGAAAGACGCTGTACCCAATACGGCTGTCAGCGCCGCGATGGAAGTTAGTGTGACAAACTTGGTCATGTCATTCCTCGTGTGTACTAGGGTGGGCTGTACGTTTTTGTCCGGCCCTCACCCGAGTAACTGTGCCCGACGCCGAAAGGTTTCCAGTGCGCGCAAATAAAATAGGGCACCAATGCGGCACGTGCTGTATTTATGCCGCCACGCATCTGTTATGAGCCAATACTTGCCGTGAAAAGCTACAGAAGTGACATATAATTGTTCAACACTATCAATGTACTACGTGGTTATTTTCGGCACTTCTCCCAAACTGCCTATTTTTTGTGAAGTTTTTCCGCAACGACGGGGAATAGAAAATATTTCACCCCCTTGCGCAGCTTTCGACTCAGAAGATGCCGCGTCGACGGACACTTGCGCTTGTCATTTCATCTGCGGCATGGTGCAGACAGATGTTCCTGTTTGCGCGCAAGGCCTTGGTCGATGAAAAAACCCAACGATAATCCCGCTGATCCGTTTAAGAAGGCGCTGGCCGAGGCGACCAAAGTTTTGGCCGACGATCCTGATCTGTCGATCAGCTATAGCGTGGACCCGCCCGGCCAAACCAACGACACGGTCCGTCTACCGCAGGTCAGCCGCCGCATGACCCGTGACGAGGTGCTCTTGGCCCGTGGCACCGCCGATGCCTATGCGTTGCGCCATAAATTCCACGATGCCGGCATCAACAACAAATATCTCCCCCAAGGGCAAATGGCCCGCGACCTTTATGACGCGATGGAGGCTGCCCGCGTCGAGGCTGTTGGCGCGCGCTACATGCCCGGCACCGCAGGCAATATCGACGCCAAGATCGGCACCGAAGCCCGGCGCAAGGGCTATGATCAAATCCGTCAGGCCTCTGACGCGCCGTTGTCCGTGGCCGCCGGATACCTCGTGCGCCATCTGGCGACAGGCCGCGCCCTGCCCCCCGGTGCAGACAATGTCATGGACCTGTGGCGCGGCTTTATCGAGGACAGTTGCGGCGACCGTTTGGACAGCATTGACGATGTGCTGGCGGACCAACAGGCCTTTGCCAAACTGGCCCGCGATCTGATCAAGGATCTGGGCTACGGCGATCAATTGGGCGATGATCCCGACGCCACCGACGACGACATGGAAGACGAGGCCGAAGACGGCGGCGCGGATGAGGACGAGCCTGAAAGCACCGGCAACGACGACAGCGAAGAAAACGACGTCGATGCGGACCCCGAGCAATCCCAAGACGAGACCCAAGACGCCTCAGACGCGCAGATCAGCATGGACGAAAACGCTGACGCCGAGAACTCTGAGGAGACCGAAATGCCCGAAGGCGAGGCCCCGATGGAGCCCCCCGCCCCGCAGCCCGTCTCAGACGCCGACCCCAATTATGTGGTGTTCCACAGCGAGTTTGATGAGGAAATTGGCGCCGAGGATCTGGCGGAACCCGCCGAGTTGGAACGCCTGCGCGCCTACCTTGATCAACAGCTGGAACCGCTTAAAGGCGCTGTGTCGCGCCTTGCCAATAAGCTTCAACGCCGCTTGCAAGCGCAGCAAAACCGCTCTTGGGAGTTTGATCTGGAGGAAGGGATCCTTGATGCGGGGCGTCTCGCCCGTGTCGTCGCCAATCCCACGACGCCGCTGAGCTTTAAGGTCGAGAAAGACACCGAGTTCCGCGACACCTGCGTGACGATCCTGCTCGATAACTCCGGCTCTATGCGCGGGCGTCCGATCTCTATTGCTGCCATCTGCGCCGATGTTCTGGCCCGCACGCTCGAGCGCTGTCAGGTCAAGGTCGAGATATTGGGCTTTACCACCAAGGCGTGGAAAGGCGGGCAAAGCCGTGAGAAATGGCTGGCCGAGGGTCGCCCCGCGCAGCCCGGTCGTCTCAATGACTTGCGCCACATCATCTACAAATCCGCCGACGCTCCTTGGCGGCGGACCCACGATAACCTCGGGCTGATGATGAAGGAAGGTCTGCTCAAAGAAAACATCGACGGCGAGGCGTTGGAATGGGCGCATCGGCGCACGACCGCCCGCAAAGAGGCGCGCAAAATCCTGATGGTGATCTCTGACGGCGCGCCCGTGGACGACAGCACGCTGAGCGTTAACCCCGCGAATTACCTAGAGAAACACCTGCGCGATGTCATCGCCATGGTCGAGAAACGCAAAGCGGTCGAGCTGATGGCTATCGGTATCGGCCACGACGTGACCCGCTACTACGAACGCGCGGTGACGATCACCGATGTCGAGCAATTGGCAGGGGCTATGACCGAACAGCTCGCCAGCCTATTTGACACCGATCCCCGCAAACGCGCCCGCGTGTTGGGGATGCGAAAGGTGGCGTAGCCCAATGTTCCAGACGTTTGACGAGACCGCCAACCCGGACGACGGCCCTGCCCGATTGGACGCTTTGCGACAGGCGATGGCGATTGAGGGTGTCGATGCGTTTTTAGTGCCTCTCGCGGATGTCTACCAAGGCGAATACGTGGCCCCGCGCGACGCGCGTTTGGCGTGGCTGACAGGGTTCACCGGCTCTGCGGGTTTCGCGGCGGTGCTAGCGGATGTCGCTGGCGTTTTCATCGACGGACGCTACCGCCTACAGGTCCGCGATCAGGTGGCGGATGTCTTCACCCCCGTCCATTGGCCCGAGGTCAAGCTGGCGGGTTGGCTGAATGAGCAGATGCCCGACGGCGGCGTGATGGGGTACGATCCATGGCTGCACACGATCTCCGAGATCAGGAGTTCAGAGAAATCGCTCGCCAACACTGGCATTACCCTGCGCGCCATGGACAATCTGATCGACCCACTGTGGACCGATCAACCTGATGCCCCGCGCCAGCCTTTCACCGCCTACCCAATTGAAAACGCAGGTGAAAGCCACGCCGACAAACGCGCGCGACTGAGTGCCGAGATATCGGATGGCTGCACCCTGCTCACCCAGCCCGACAGTATCGCGTGGCTTTTGAACATTCGCGGCACCGATACGGAACGGAACCCTGTGCCGCAGGCCTTCGCGCTGCTGCATCATGACGGGGCGGTCACCCTCTATGCGCTGCCGGGCAAGGCGGATGGCATCACAGATCACTTCGGCCCGCATGTGTCAGTCGTGGATCAGACAATTTTCGCGGATCATCTGACCCAGCAAAGCGGCCCTATCCGCGTTGATCCCAAAACCTGTCCGCAGGCGGTGAAAACACTGCTCGGTGACAAGGTTGTCGAAGGTAGCGACCCCTGCGCCCTGCCGAAAGCCCGCAAAAACCCCACCGAGATCGCAGGCAGCCGCGCGGCTCATATGCGCGATGGGGCCGCCATGGTGCAGTTCCTCGCGTGGCTCGACGCCGAGGCCCCAAAGGGCGGTCTGACAGAGATCGACGTGGTCAAACGCTTGGAATCCTTCCGCCGCGACACCAACGCGCTGCGCGACATCAGCTTTGAGACAATCAGCGGCGCGGGTCCAAACGGGGCCATCGTTCATTACCGCGTGACCGAGGCGACAAACCGCGCGGTGAACGTAGGCGAGCTGCTACTGGTCGATTCCGGTGGGCAATACATTGACGGCACCACCGATATCACGCGCACGATCACCATCGGCACACCGCCCGAGGATGCGATTGCGAGCTATACGGCGGTGCTGCGTGGCATGGTGAACCTCAGCCGCACGCGCTTTCCCAAAGGACACGCAGGCCGCGATCTTGATGCCATTGCGCGGCAACCGCTATGGGATATGGGCCGTGATTTCGATCATGGGACTGGCCACGGCGTTGGCGCCTACCTCAGCGTTCATGAAGGCCCGCAAGGGATTTCACGCCGCAATACCGTCCCACTTGAACCGGGCATGATCCTGTCCAATGAGCCGGGGTACTACCGCGAAGGGGCGTTCGGCATCCGCATTGAAAACCTGATCGTGGTCGAGGCGGCAGATGATTTGCCCACTGCCGATGACCGCGAGATGTATCAGTTTGAAACGCTGACCTTTGTCCCCTTTGACAGACGTCTGATCGACGTGGGCCAGCTGACGGATGCGGAACGGGGCTGGATTGATGCCTACCACCGCACTACTTTGGATAAGATAGGGGGCCGCGTAGAAGGTGCTGCCCTCGCGTGGTTGCAGCAGGCCTGCGCCCCGCTCTGAGGCTCTCGTTTCAGGAACAGCCATGAAATCCTGCGGTTGCAGGCGAAAACTCTATTTGGGGGAGATGTTACCAATGGCAGATCATATCAAAATCAGGCCCGCGAACGGCACATGGACGGTGCGCGCAGGCGGCGCGGTTTTGGCGGAAACAAAAGCAGCGCTAGAGCTGATCGAAGGCGACTATCCACCCGTCATCTACTTCCCCCGCGAAGATTTCGCGCAAGCGTTCCTCGACCCATCCGACACCACATCGTCCTGCCCTTACAAAGGCACGGCCACCTATTACACCATCATCGCGAAATCGGGACCAATCAAAGACGCGGCATGGTCTTATGACACGCCAATTGCAGGCATGGAACAGATCGCAGGTTATCTGGCATTCTACACCAACAAAGTCTCGGTGGAATCGCTCTAGGAATGTTCCTCCTCAGCCGTGCGCACCAGCGCGCGGTTCAGCGCCTTGAGGGCATCGACCTGAAACAGCGCGCCCCAAACCTCGGGCGGCGCATCATCGGGGGGGAAATGGGCGACGGGAATAAACGGCACATTGGTTTTCTCGAATATTGGCATCGCGGCTTCTAGCGTCGCGTTTGTCGCCAGCCATGTCCCACCGCGCACCATCGTTTCACAGTCTTCCAAAGGGGCCGCACGCGGCGCATCGGCGCTGCGCATGATGCTTTGCACGGAAAATGTGCCCAATAGCCACGCCTGCGGGCCTGCCGCCAGATGCACCCCACGCCGTTCCAATTGGGTCAGGAAAAATGACCGGTCCACCATACGACTGGCCACCGCAGACGACAGCGACACGGTCACCATCACGGCAATACCCGCCTGCCAATCGCCTGTCAGCTCGAACACGATCAGAGTAGTCGAAATGGGCGCTCCGAGCACCGCCGCCGCCACCCCGCCCATGCCGGCGAGGGCATAGAGCGTGATCTCTCCCGACACGTCCGGCAAGATCGCGGTGGCGACCAACCCAAATGCAAGGCCCGTGAGCGCCCCCACCATCAGCGCGGGCGAGAACACGCCCCCACCCATGCGCCCGCCCATGGTGATAGCGGTTGCAGCAACCTTGGCCACAACGAACAGCACCGCAACGCTCAATACCAAATCACCCTGCAAGGCACGCGATGTGGTCTCGTAGCCGACCCCGATGATATGCGGGAAAAAGATCGCCAGTAGCCCGAGCAAAGCCCCGGCCATCGGTGGGCGCAGCCAGCGGGGCAGGTCGAGCCGCGCCATCACATTGGTGGCAAAATCATCCGACCAAAAGATCGCGCGCATCAACACGAATGCGACCAAGCCGCAAATCAGCCCGAGGATCATGAATGCGGGTAGCTCTTGGTAAAATCCCAATATCGAGACGATCGACAGATCAAACTCGGTGGTATCGCCGAACGCCAAGCGGTTGATCACGGTGCCCGCCACACTCGCAATCGCAATGGGGGCGAATGCGTGTACCGCGAAATGGCGCAACACGACCTCTAGCGCAAAGAGCGCCCCCGCAATGGGCGCATTAAAGCTGGCCGACACAGCCGCCGCAACAGCACAGCCCAGCAAATCACGGCCGTGGATCCCGTCAGCGTTGATCCAGCGCGCCACATAAGACGACATCACACCCGCCAAATGCACAACCGGCCCTTCGCGCCCCGATGATCCACCCGTCGATAGCGTGATCATACTCGCAAGGCTGGAGATCAGACCCTGTTTGCGCTTCACACGACCATCATAAAGCGCGGCCCCTTCGATGACCTCGGCCACAGATTTAACCCGCGCGTCGTCGGTAAAATGGTGCAGGAGTAGCCCCACGACCAAGCCGCCGACAATCGGGATCGTCAGCACCCAATACCATGCAAGCGACGCGGCAAAGGTATGGATCGTCGCCACATCATCCGTGCCATAAACCCATGTTTGCAAATGAATAATGGCAAACCTAAATGCCACAGCAGCGCTACCGGCAGCGATCCCAACCAGCAGGGCGATGAACCAAAACTGCACTTCGCTCGGGCCACGGTCCAGCAACACGGACCACATCCGGCGCAGGCGGGACAGGTCGTCGAGTGGTGGCGCATCTGGCGTCGTCATCCCCGCCTCACCCCGCCGTTTGCGGACCAAAGGGCGGGAATGCAATCATGCTGCGGCATCCGCCAACAACTCGCGCGCGGCACCCCGTGCAGCATCTGTCACCGTGTCGCCCGCCAACATTCGGGCGATCTCGTCAATCCGCTGGCCCGCGTCCAAGGGCACAACGCGGCTGGTGGTCACCTCTTCGCCCGCTTGTTTGGAGACTGACTTTTCGACGCGCCAATGGTGCGCGCCCAAGGCCGCGACCTGTGGACTGTGCGTCACGACCAAGACCTGGCCGTTCGAGGCAAGCCCCGCCAAACGTCGCCCGACCGCATTGGCTGTGGCCCCGCCAACGCCCCGGTCGATCTCGTCAAATATCATCGTCAGCCCCTGCGCATCGCGGGTCAAACAGACCTTGAGCGCCAGTAAAAAGCGGCTCAACTCACCGCCCGATGCGATCTTGCCCAAGGGACCGGCAGGCGCGCCGGGGTTGGTCGCCACGCAAAATGTGACCTCGTCCACGCCGTCGGGACCGGCCTCGCCCGGCGTCACATCGACCATGAAAACGGCGCGCTCCATTTTCAGCGGCGCCAGTTCTGCCCCCATCGCTTTGGACAGTTTCGCGCCCCAGCTTTGCCGCGCGGACGTCAGCGCATTGGCTGCCGCCAGATAGGCCGCCTCGGTCGCCGCAACATCGGCCTGCAACACGCCAATATCCCCCTCTGAGGCATCCAAACGGGCCAAACGACCCGCAAGATCAGCCCCAAAAGTCGCCAAATCATCGGGTTGCACGCTGTGTTTACGGGCCAACGCGCGGATGGCAAACAGCCGCTCTTCAGTTTGCTCTAGGGCGAAAGCATCATAGTTCAGCGCCGACCGGCTGGCGACAATGCCCTGTTCGGCCTCGCCAATCGCATCCAGCGCACGGGCAAGCGCCTCTAGGGGCGCATCAAGGTGGCCATCAGCGCTTTGCGCCGCACCATCAAGCCAACGGATCGCATCCCCGATCGCTGCCTCTGCCCCTTGTCCCGTAATCAGCGCATAGGCCTTGGCGATGTCATCACCGATGCGCTCTGCGGCTTGCATCTGGCGGCGTTGGGTGTCGAGGGCCTGATCTTCGCCGGGTTGCGCGTCTAGGGTTTGAAATTCCTCAACTGCGTGGCGCAAAAACTCTTCTTCGGCCTTGAGGTCCGCAACTGCGGCCAACGCATCCGCCAGCGCCTTTTGCGCCTTGCGACGCGCGGTCCATGCTGAGCGTACCTTGGCAACTTTTGGCCCCAAACCTGCGAAATCATCAAGCAGGGCGCGGTGATCACGTGGATTGAGCAATCCACGGTCGTCTTGCTGCCCGTGCAATTCCACCAATGTTTCAGACAGTTGACGCAAAATCTCGCCAGAGACGCGCACCGAATTAACCCAAGCTGTTTTACGACCGTCCCGGCTGTTCACACGACGCAGGATCAACTCGCCGTCTTCCGCCTCAATGCCCGCATCCGCCAACACCGCCTCGGCAGGGTGGCCCGCAGGCATGTCAAATGTCGCTGTGACTTCGCCCGTTTCTGCGCCCTTACGGACCAATTCCGCGCGCCCGCGCCAGCCTAAGACGAACCCAAGACTGTCTAAAAGAATGGATTTACCAGCGCCGGTTTCGCCCGTCAGCACATTCAGACCCGGCTGGAACGACAGGTTTAACCGATCAATGATCAGCATGTCGCGAATATCAAGCGCACGCAGCATCGGATCCCCAATCTTCCAAACACACGGTCGTTAACGAAACCCTACGCCAAGTTTAGCCGAGGATCAAAGCCACTCGCCACGCACGACCTGACGGTAGATCGACGACAACCAATTGTCCCCGACCGATCGCGCCTCTAGGCCCTGCCCGGTCAACAGCGCATAGCTATCGGCGTACCATTCGGTCGCTTGATAATTGTGCCCTAGAATTGCGCCCGCCGTCTGCGCCTCGTCCGTCAACCCGAGCGACACATAGGCCTCAACCAAGCGGTGCAGCGCCTCTGGGGTGTGGGATGTGGTCTGAAAATCCTCGACCACAACACGAAACCGGCTCACGGCAGCAGCAAAATGGCCCCGGCGCAGATAATAGCGCCCGATCTCCATCTCTTTGGCAGCCAGATGATCAAAGGCCAGATCAAATTTCAACACGGCCGCCCGCGCATATTCGCTGTCCGGATAGCGTTCAATCACGGCGCGCAGGGCTTGTAACGCTTGAAACGTCAGTCCCTGATCGCGGCCAATTTCGTCGATTTGATCGTAGTAGCTGAGGGCCAACAAATACTGCGCATAGGCTGCATCTTCATCGGCGGGATAGAAATCAATATAGCGTTGCGCGGCACCGCGACTACTGGGGTAATCCTGATCGCGGTGATAGGAAAAAGCTTGCATAATCAAGGCGCGTTTCGCCAAGGACGAATAGGGATAAAGACGCTCGATCTCGCCAAAGTAAAAGGCGGCATCATCGGCCTGACCGCGATCCAGCTCGAACTCGCCGCGCTCAAAAATCTGTTCCGCTGTATAATTGTCGAGCGCGCCCTGCTGTCGCGGATCAATGATCCCGCAGCCCAGCAACACACCAGCGCTGAGCAGCAATGCCCCGGCGGTCAATCCGCGCCGCATCAATGTCCCAAGTCCACCCGCCATCACCGCGCCTCTTGTTCAAGGTCTTGTGCCGGACCTTAGGGCCCCGCATCTACAGGTGTTTAACACGGTTCTTATCAAGGGATAAATGCCCATCTGCGCCTTGCGTGCAGTTAAGCAACAGCCGCCAGATCCGCCATGACGACACCTACACCCGGCAATTGCGCCGCAAGCGAGCTATCGACCCGGCGCATCCGCCAGTTTTTGTCATCTGCAAACAGCGCCCGCAGCAAATGGTTCGTCATCGCATGACCTGATTTCACGCCCGTATAGCGGGCCAAAATAGGGGCACCCGCAGTCGCCATATCCCCCAGCGCGTCGAGCATTTTATGACGCACGGCCTCATCTGCGTGACGCAAGCCACCGGGCGACAACACGCGGTCCCCATCCACAACGACGGCGTTTTCCATAGTACCACCCAAGGCCAGACCTTGGGCGCGCATCGCATCAACATCATCTTGGCGGCAGAAGGTGCGGCTGTCACACAGCTCGCGCACGAAAAATCCATTGGCCAGCGGCATGACCTTGCGCTGATGACCAATCGCCTTGTCAGCGAAATCAATGGTGTAATCCATGATCGGCGCAGGGCTGGGATCGAACCGAGCGAGCGCATCACCGTGACGGTATTCAACAGCGCGCAGCACTTCGATCACGGCCAGCGATGTGTTCAGACGCTTTACTCCGGCGCGCACCAGACCGCGCACAAATTGGGCCGCACTGCCATCCATGATCGGCACTTCGGGGCCAGATATCTCGACAACCACGTTGTGAATACCGCAACCCGCAAGCGCCGCCATTAAATGTTCAATCGTCGATACACTGACGCCAGATGCATTCTCGATCCGGGTGTTCAACGGCGAGACGATCACGTGATCCCAGCGCGCGGGCACAACGGGGTCAACGCCAACAACATCCGTGCGCACAAACAATATGCCGGTGTCCGCCGCAGCCGGGCGCAGAATAATCCGCGCGGGCTTGCCGCTATGAAGGCCCATTCCTGAGAAATGGAGAGTGGTATGAACTGTGGTCTGCACGGTCGCCGCCTCGGCACTATTGTTTTGCCCACTGTATCTAGGGACGCGGTGGGGCGCTCACAATTCACTCTTTGCAACCAAATGAAACATCAAACTGTTACATTGGTGCCGCAGCGCACAGGCTTGGTTTATGCATTGTAATCAAACGAAAAAAGACCGCCCGAAGGCGGCCTTTCATTGTGATCAAAACAGCGCAATCTACTGCTGAAATCAGCGCCTAATTCGCCTGACGGCGCAGGAACGCGGGGATTTCGATCCGCTCATCGTCCGGATCGGCGGGAGCTTCGACACTCCGGCTGCTGGCAAATGTGGGCTGTTGGCGGGCCGTTGGCGCGGCCTCAGCCTGTGGGTTTGCGCCAGACATACGATTGATCAGCGACCCGATGCCAAAGCGCGGGCGATCATCACCGGCTTCGCCCAGATCATCTTGTGTGACGGGCTGCTGTGCGGCGTTTGGATCACGCGCAACAGCGGCACGCAAACGGGCGAGGGCTTCGGGCGATGCGCTGCCGTTGTTTGGCGCTTGTGGCGCCGTAAACTCACCAGGGGCCACATCATTACGGGGTTCTTGGCGCGGCTGGTAGGCAGGTGGTGGCAGGCCGTCGTCGCCCATTTGCTCGACCGCATGCTCTTCGAACAAAGACGGCTCGTCATGCATCTGCGCATCACGGGCCGCACGGGTAACGCCGTGGCTGTTGGTCTCAACAATGGCTTCAATGGGCGACATAGCACGGGCCGGGGCCGCTTGCGGAGCATGCGCAGGCGCGCGGTTTTGTACAGGCGCTGGTTGCTGTTGTGGGGCGCGCGGGGCAGCCTTCACAGCCTCGGCGGCTGCAACAGTCTCGGGCGCGATCGGCTGCGACATAGACCGGCGCGGCAGAGGGGTTTCACTGGTCTTGGCAATCGCGTCGATACCCGTGGCCACAACGCTGACGCGCATCTGACCTGTCATCTCTGTATCGAGCGTCGAACCCACAATGATATTCGCGTCCGGATCGACCTTTTCGCGGATCTTGTTCGCGGCCTCGTCCAGCTCGAACAAAGTCAGATCGTAGCCACCGGTGATGTTGATCAACACGCCCTTGGCACCTTCGAGGCTGATTTCGTCGAGCAGCGGGTTGGCAATCGCCTTCTCGGCGGCATGTACGGCGCGGTTGTCGCCATCGGCCTCGCCCGTGCCCATCATCGCCTTGCCCATCTCGTCCATCACGGCACGGACGTCGGCAAAGTCGAGGTTGATCAGGCCGGGACGGACCATCAAGTCAGTCACACCCTTCACACCTTGGTACAAAACATCATCAGCCATTGAGAACGCCTCGGTGAAGGTCGTGTTTTCATTGGCCAGACGGAACAGGTTTTGGTTGGGGATAATGATCAGCGTGTCCACGACTTTTTGCAGGGCATCAATGCCCTCGTCGGCCTGCTTCATCCGCTTGCCGCCCTCAAACTGGAACGGTTTGGTCACAACACCCACGGTCAAAACGCCCAGCTCGCGCGCGGCCTGCGCGATGATCGGGGCCGCACCAGTGCCGGTGCCCCCGCCCATACCCGCGGTGATGAAACACATATGCGCGCCCGCCAGATGATCAACGATCTGCTCAATGCTCTCTTCAGCAGCAGCCGCACCTACAGTCGCGCGGGCACCTGCGCCCAACCCTTCGGTGACCTTCAAACCCATCTGGATACGCTGCTCAGACATGCTTTGTTGCAGGGCCTGCGCATCCGTATTGGCGACCACGAATTCAACACCGTCAAGCTTTTGCTCGATCATGTTGTTGACCGCATTGCCCCCGGCACCGCCGACACCAAACACGGTGATACGGGGTTTCAGGTCGTCTTGTCCGGGCATGGATAGGTTCAATGTCATTGTCGTTGTCCGCCTGTTTGTTTTAGGGCCCGTCCCTGTGGGCCGCTGCGCCATCGCGTGAAGAATCTCCGTCCTTTGATGCCGTCACGCTGGCCAAAATGCAATCAATCACCACCACATATAGGCAGTTTCCTGTGGATAAACTGCTTATCTTGTAGGCTCGGCGAAATCTTGCGTATCACCAATTCTCCTTAAACCAACGCACCGCTCGCTTGAATGAACGCTGCGCATCGCCTTCCAGCGGGATATCAAAATCCCACCATTCGTCTTGTGGATGGGCCGCAAAGAGCGCCAACCCCACGGCCGCTGAAAACCCCGGCCCTGTCGCCGATTGCGGCAATCCTTGCACGCGCAGGGGCCGACCGATGCGCACTTGCTGGCCCAAAATCTTGGTCGCCAGCGCATCTAACCCCGGTATCTGGCTGCCCCCGCCCGTGAGAACGATCTGCTGGCTCGGCAGATGCTCAAACCCCGCCGCATCCAGACGCAGCCGCACCTCTTCGAGGATTTCTTCGACACGCGGGCGCATGATCCCGATCAGTTCGGCACGGCTGACCGTGCGCCGGTCGTGATGCCAATCACCCGTCTCGCCACCGATCTCGATCATTTCACGGTCATCCATGCCGGTTGCATGGGTGCCGCCATAAAACGTCTTGATCCGCTCTGCCGTCGCCTGCGGGATTTGCAGGCCCATGGAAATGTCAGACGTAATATGATCGCCGCCCATCCGCACAGCATCGGCATATATCATGTGTTTGCGCATAAACACCGAGATACCCGTGGTGCCACCGCCAAGGTCGATGCAGGCCGCCCCCAACTCTTGCTCGTCTTCCACAAGCGACGAAATCCCCGATACATAGGCAGACGATGCCAAACCCGCGACTTCTAGATCGCAGCGCTTGAGGCAGAACAGCAGATTTTGAATGATCGAGCTATCGACGGTCAGCAGGTGCAAATCAGACGACAGCTTGTGTCCGATATGCCCGCGCGGATCGCTTAGACCACTGCGAGTATCGAGGGCAAAGTTCACGGGTTGCGCGTGCAGCACTTCGCGGTCCACACCGTAATCAGGCATGTCGCAAGCCGCAAGAACAGCGCCCACATGCTGGTCATCAACCACAGCGCCATCGACCTGAATGGACCCATCCAGCCCATAAGACCGAGGCCGCGCACCAGAAAAACAAGCGATCACGTGATCGACACGCACCTGCGCCATTTTTTGGGCAGCCTGCACGACAGTACGAATGGCCAGCTCGGTCTCTTGCATCGCATCGACTTCACCAAAGCGCACACCGCGCGCACGTGTTGTCGCAGCCCCGATCACCCGAAAAGACGACTGCCCCGCCATCGACCCGATGTCATCACTGTCCAGCAGACCCTCAGAGCCATCAAATCGCAGGATAAGACAAGCGGCCTTCGACGTGCCGATGTCCAGCAGTGCGACGACACCGCGCTGAATAGCCATCCGCCGCATCTGCCGCATTGCCCGCTGGTTCTGATACAAATCATGCATTCTTTACGCATCCCACACTATATATCGCGTTATTCTTGTCATTATTCGATGTCGCCCGCAGGATAGAGACCCATAACGGCCATCGCCCCCATCCGAACGGTTGGGCGCGCAGGGTTGCGCATGTCGACAGCCACGATATCGCGTTCCATCAAGTCCTGGCCCTGA
Source organism: uncultured Paracoccaceae bacterium (assembly GCA_937931795.1). Lineage (GTDB taxonomy): Bacteria > Pseudomonadota > Alphaproteobacteria > Rhodobacterales > Rhodobacteraceae > JALZWD01. The sequence continues at coordinate 14,673 of CALHAP010000119.1, read as the reverse complement.
TGTAGTGCCATCACACGCTGCAAAGCACCCGCAGCATCCGCCTCGGGCAGCATGATCCGCTGCCCCCGATCGAGAACCAAATCCCACCGGCGCGCGCCAATACGCGCCAACCCACGCACACGGTCGGCGACGGGGCGGGCAGTGGCAAATAGCGCCATTGCTTCATTCATCTGCGCCATCGCCCCCTCGCCCACGATCAACGGCAGATCGGCGCGGTCGGCGCGAGCATTGATGATAGCGATCATCTCACCATTCGCATCAATCAGGCGCAGGCCGTCGGTATGCCGCCAAATGGCCACGGGCGCACGCTCATCAACCGCGATCTCCAACACGCCGCCGCCGCGAATACGCACCACGGCATGCTCAACGGCGGCCAGTTCGGTCACGCGGTCTTGCAGACGCGGCAAATCCATGTCCCAGCTCGAAACCGGGAAATCATGGGTGACGAGGGCCTGCACAGCAGCGGCGACAGAAATATTCGCACCGGTGATCTCCATCCGGTCGACCATAAATTCAGGGCGATGCTGAAAGCTGACCTTGATCTCATCGACCGCACCCGTGAAACGCGCGCGGTTTGCGTCTTGGCTGAACCATGACGCCGCAATCGCCGCGACACATAGGATCGGCACGCCCACATGCACAAAACGACGAAACGCGGGCGTGAGCATCCAGCGCTGATAACGATACGCCCAGCGGGTCGGTGCCGGATCGCGAAACGGGCTGCGGGTGCGGGCCTGGCCAAACAGGCGTCTCAGCGATCGCATGAGGCATCCTCCACCAGCATCCGGCACAGGGCGGGAAACGCAATGCCGACATGGGCAGCTTGCTCAGGGGCCAATGACGTCGGCGTCATGCCCGGTTGGGTGTTCGTCTCGAGCAGGATCAGCCCATCCAACCCGCGCGCTTCGTCCCAGCGAAAATCTGTGCGGCTGAGACCGCGACACCCCAGAACCGCGTGGGCACGCAGGGCATAGTCCATACACGCATCAAAAATCTCCACCGGAATGTCTGCAGGCACCACATGCCGCGACCCACCAACCGAGTACTTCGCGTGATAGTCGTACCAGCCGTCCGCATAAATATCCGTCACGGTCAGCGCACGGGGGCCATCACCGGTATCCAGCACAGCGACGGTCATCTCGCGGCCCGGCGCATAGGTCTCGACCATGACCGTTTCGGGCATATTATCGTCCAGCTGCGGTGGGGTATTCGCTTGATCTTGAACGATATAAATCCCGACGCTCGACCCTTCGTTGTTGGGCTTTACGACATAGGGTGGGGCCATCACGTGGTCCGCCATCACGTCCCGCTTCGCCGCCAGAACGCTATCCACAACGGGCAATCCTGCGCGCACGAACGCGGATTTCGCCTTTTCCTTGTCCATCGCCAGTGCCGAGGCCAGCACGCCTGAATGGGTGTAGGGCAGTCGTGCCCATTCCAACAGGCCTTGCACGCAGCCGTCTTCGCCCCAACGTCCATGCAGGGCATTAAAGACCGCATCGGGGGAAATATCGGACAGGCCCGACAGCAGATCAGGGCCAGCATCGACCTCGATCACTTCGCATCCTGATGTCCGCAACGCCGTCGCACATTCACGGCCCGAACTGAGCGATACATCACGCTCAGCGGAAGACCCGCCCAATAGAACAACGACCTTGGGATGTGTCCTGCTTGACATTCCCACCGCCTCATACCGCAGGCCTTATGGCCCATCTTTTACTATTTGACCCTTGCCTTGGGTCATAGATCGGCACCCTCTTATGGGGTGTCCGTTCGCCTGAATATTAAGCGTTTGAGTCGACGTTGCGACCAACCCGCATAATTTCCCATTCTAGCGTAATTCCTTGGGTTTCAGCAACCCTCTTGCGCACCTCTTCACCCAACATTTCAAGGTCTAGCGCGGTCGCGTCTCCTGCATTGGTCAGAAAATTAGAGTGCTTTTCATTCATCACGGCCCCACCCCGGCGCGCACCACGCATTCCGGCCTTGTCGATCACAGCCCAAGCTTTGAGATCATGGGTGTCATCGGCCTGTCCGGTTGAAGAAAACCCTGCCGGATTGCGAAACGTGCTACCCGCTGTGCGGTCTTTGGTCGGTTGCGTCGCGTCGCGCTTGGCAAGCTGATCGGTCATGCGCGCCTCTAGCTCGGTCGGATCGCCTTTTGGCGCATCCAGCACCGCGCCGACGATGACGGCCCCCTCCGGCAAAGTGCTCTGCCGGTAGCGCAAGTCGAGATCAGATACCGCCAGTTCAGCAATCGTCCCGTCGCGCAAAACCACTGTCACGGACCGCAAAACATCAGCGATATAGCTACCGTAACAACCTGCATTCATGCGCACTGCCCCGCCGATTGTGCCCGGAATAGTCCGCAGAAACGTCAGATCAACGCCAGCAACGGCACCCTTTCGCGCCACGTGGGCATCAAGAGCTGCTGCACCCGCGTTGACCGTGGTGCCATCTATATCAATCCCGTTGAAACCACGCCCCAAACGGATGGTCACGCCCGGCAAACCGCCATCGCGCACAATAAGATTACTGCCGACGCCCATAGGAAAAACGGGCACATCGGTAGGCAGATCACACAGAAAATCCGCCAAATCATCTACATCCGCAGGCTGGAACAGCCATTCAGCTGGGCCGCCGACGCGCATCCATGTCAAATCAGCAAGCGGGCGTTGCGGCGTCAGTTGGCCGCGCACATCAGGTAGGGGCATGACGTTTTTGCGCAATATGTTTCACCAACACAATGAGACCTCCAAGCAAGCAGCCCAAAATCACGGGGCCGAATATAAAGAGGTAAAAGAGGATTGATCCTGCCAGACGATCTGTCGTTTCGACGCCGATGGCCCTCCCCAAGAAAACGACGGTCAGCATCATACTTATGAACGCCGCGAAGAACAGCCAAGCCCGGTAGCGCGCAGCAAAATATCCGACACACGCCGAAATGGCAAAAGCCACAATGGCAATGACGATAAAAGTAGACAGCTGCGTCAACATTCTACCCTTTCATCACGCCCTTGAACCAACGCATCAGGTAGATCACAGGCCACCGTAGCACGCTCATGCCCGCAGCCAGACAGATCAGCCCGATGATAGGCCCGTTTTCCCATGTGACATAGCCCAACAGCGGCAAACCGACGGCGATCAGCACGTAGGCGCGAAACCATAGGTTATCCTTGGACGGGATCATGGCGAGCAGATTGGCGGACACCAACCACACAAGGACGAAGATCAAAGACAGGCTCATTCGGGGATCTCCGGGTTTTCACCGCGAAAACGCCGCCAGAAGTAGCGCAGCGGGTTGCGAAACATAGACGTAAAGGCAAAGAGCGCGAAAACACCGATGCCCCAGCCATGTTGCATCGACATCCAGATGATCAACACTGGCGCGAGGACCAGAAGCGTGATGCCGGGCGCATACTGTCTGCGCATCGGCAGCAGTGCGGTCACGGTCGCCGCAAACACCCAAAGACACCCAAAGATCAGCGGCAGGCTCACGCTTCGGCAGTGCGCGTTGTGCGCCGTTTGTGCCCCGGTCGCAGCCAAGACGGACGACCCGCCAGCCCAAACAAAATACCAAAGCCCGCCACAGCACCTGAGTGCAAATCAGGAAGGTAGGATTGGGTATAGGATACGACCGCCGCCATCAGCAATGCGGCCCCCAACACCATAAGGGTCACGCGCCCGAGCAGCAGCGCCGCGATCAAGAATGTCCCGCAGAGGATAAAGATCGTCACAACGAAAATCATGTCGTCATCCTTTCTGGTAACGCATTGGCCCAAGCGCTGATCGTACCAGCCCCCAGACATACAACAATATCACCGGGCGCCGCTTGCTCACGCACAAGCCGTAGCAAATCGTCCTCATCGCGCACCACCCGTGCGTGACGATGCCCGTGCCGAACCAGACCTGCAACCAGATCATCATGGGCAGCACCCTCAATCGGGTCTTCGCCCGCGGCAAACACCTCGGAAATGCCCACGACATCAGCGTCATTGAAACAGCTGCAAAAGTCGTCGAACAACGTGTGCAAACGGCTGTACCTGTGCGGTTGATGCACGGCGATCACGCGGCCTTCGCTAGCCTGACGCGCGGCCTTGAGCACAGCGGCGATCTCCACCGGGTGGTGTCCGTAGTCATCAATGATCGTCACGCCGTCAACTTCGCCGACCTTGGTAAAGCGGCGGTTAACACCCGCAAACGCGGCCAAGGCACTGCGAATATCGTCCCGCTTCATCCCCAAATGCCGCGCCACGGCGACGGCCGCCAGCGCATTAGAGACGTTGTGATCACCGGGCATCGGCAGGCTGCACCCTTCGATCACCGCATCCTCGGACTGCAACGCAATGTCAAAATGCGCCACGCCGCCTTTGTAGGTCAGGTTCACGGCACGCACGTCCGCTTGGGCGTTAAACCCGTAGGTTGTCACGCGACGATCAGTGATTTTACCAACCAGCGCCTGCACTTCGGGATGGTCAGTGCAACAAACAGCCAAACCGTAAAACGGAATGTTCGAGACGAAATCCAAGAACCCTTGGCGCAGGTTTTCGATGCTGCCCCAGTGTTCCATATGCTCAGGATCAATATTTGTGACGATGGCCAGCGTTGCGGGCAGACGGTTAAACGTGCCGTCGCTCTCGTCGGCCTCGACCACCATCCACTCGCCCTGCCCCATGCGGGCGTTGCTGTCGAAACGGTGAATGATGCCGCCGTTCACGACCGTTGGATCGTAGTTGCCCGCATCCAGCAGGGTCGCGACCATCGTTGTGGTCGTCGTTTTGCCATGCGTGCCTGCAACCGCGATATTGGATTTCAAGCGCATCAGCTCGGCCAACATTTCGGCGCGGCGCACGACAGGTAGGCCAGTGGCCCGCGCCTGATCCAGCTCGGCATTGCCCGGTTTGATCGCACTTGAGATCACGACAACAGCGGCCCCGTCTAGGTTCTCGGCGCTTTGCCCTTCGAACACCGTTGCCCCCAGCCGCTTCAACCGATCCGTGATTTTCGACGCTTTCGCGTCAGACCCCTGCACGGTGTAGCCCAGATTGAGCAGCACTTCGGCGATGCCCGACATGCCAATCCCGCCGATCCCCACAAAGTGGATCGGGCCAACATCTAGGGGCAGTTTGGTCGCAGAAATCATCAACGGGGTTCCATCCATAACACGGGTCTCACAAAATTATGCAGAGTGGCTCAACTGTTCAACCAGCCGCACGAGGCGGTTGACGGCATCGGGGGTCGCGACCGAATAAGCGGCCTCGGCCATTTGCGCGGCTTCTGCGGGTTGCGACAAAACAAGTTCGATTTGATCAGACAGGCTCTGGGCGGTCAGCTGTGCTTCGGGCATCAGGATCGCACCGCCTGCTTCGACGAGCGCGCGGGCGTTTGCGGTTTGCTCGTCACGGATTGCACTGGCCAGCGGGACGAGGATCGACGGACGCCCAATCACCGAGATATCCGCAACAGACGACGCGCCCGCCCGGCTGATCACCAATTGCGCGCCGGCGATGCGTTTGGGCACGTCTTGAAAAAACGGCTGCACGTCGGCCTCGATACCGGCTTGGGCATAAAAATCTGTCACGCGTTTTTGATCTTCATCGCGGGCCTGATGGCTGACGCGGACGTATTGGCGCATTTCGTCGGGAAGCGCTGCAATAGCACCCGGCACATGGTCCGACATCACGCGCGCGCCCTGACTGCCGCCCATCACCACGATGTGCATCGGGTGCTCGCCGGGGGTGTCATAAGGAGCGTGCTCAACATCCAGAACCGCCTGCCGCACAGGGTTGCCAATGCGGTAGCTGCCGACACCTTCCGGCAGCTCGGTGGGCCATGTGCCACAGGCGACGCCATTTACACGGGGCGCAAAGATCTGGTTCACGCGGCCTAAGACACCGTTTTGCTCGTGGATCATGCGCGGCACGCGCAGCACCCAAGCGGCGGCCATCGCAGGAATAGATGGATACCCGCCAAAGCCTACGACGATTTCAGGCGGATGACGTCCCATCTTATAGGCCGCCGTGATCGTGCCCCATGCCACACGCAGGGGCACCAGCGCCTTTTGAAACGCATTGCCACGGGCGAAGGTCGCAGATTTCACAACCTCAATCTGCACCGCATGTGAAAACCCACCGGTATACCGCGCGCCGCGCTCATCGGTGGACAGGCGCACCTGCCAGCCCTTGGCCAACATCCGCTCGGACAGGGCTTGGGCCGGAAACATATGCCCGCCAGTACCGCCAGCGGCAATCACCAGCAGCGGGGCATCACGCTCGACATCACTGGGTCTAGATTTGCGCTTCACCGCCTTGGCAGGCTGCCGAAAGGTATCCAAATCATCATCATTCATCGACCGTCTCCGGGCTGTGCCCTCAAGTATTGCGCCGCTCATCGGCCCGCCCGTCCCAAAACATCGCCCAATGTCCCTTGCGGACGGGCGCGCGTGAACGCGAGCAGCATGCCCACAGTAATCCCCGCCGCCACCAGCGACGAGCCACCGTAGGAGATAAACGGCAATGTCATGCCCTTGGCTGGTAGCAGCCGCACGGCCACACCCATATTGATCAACGCCTGAACCCCAAACGCGCAGGCCAACCCTGTGCCCGCAAGGCGAATGAACGGGTCACGCTCTTTCATCAGCCGCACGAGCGACCGCACGACGATGATCGAATACAGCGCCAAAATCGCAATCACACAGATCAGGCCAAATTCTTCAGCGGCAACGGCTATGATAAAATCCGTATGGGCGTCAGGCAGCGACCATTTCACCTGCCCCTCACCCACGCCCACACCAAAAAACCCACCCTCATGGATAGCGTTGGTGGCATAGCCCAACTGCGATCTGGGGTCCAAATCAGACGACAGGAACCCATCAATCCGGCGGGCAAAGTGTTCCGAATTTGAATAAGCGATAGAGCCCGCAAACACCACGAACCCCGCAAACACCACCAAGACAGCCATCGACGCGCCTGCTACGAAATACATCACGGCCCACGCGAACAGGATCAGGCTGGCCTGTCCAAAATCGGGCTGCATCGCCAGCATCAGCACAATCGCCATCGCAATCCCAAACGAATAAGCGCGACCGGGGGGACCATTGATCTCATGGGCGGCGGCCATCAGCCAGGCTGCCACAACGATGAAACCGGGCTTGAGAAATTCAGACGGCTGGACCGTGGCAAAGCCCAGTGAATACCACCGGATCGCACCATTCTCAAAATCCGCACCAAAAAACGGCAGCATCGCCACAGCAACAAAAGCGATCACAAACCCCACAACTGACAAACGACGCACCAGCTTGGGGCGCATCATCGACACCCACAGCATAAGAAACATGCCTATGGCTGCAAAAATAGCTTGACGAGAAACGAAATGCAGCGGCTCCTGCCCCAAGCGCTGCGCAAGCGGTGGCGTCGCAGCCAACCCGAGCAACAGCCCAATGCCCACCAACACAAAAACGCAGGTCATCGACCATCTGTCGATGGTCCGCCACCAGCGTGGAATGATCGGATCGCCCACTTGAACGGGGACGGATCCGTAGACCATCTCAGTCATGAAGTACCGCCAAACTGCCTCAAACGCCCGATTTTTCGGGTCTGTGGATAAGTATTAACAGCGAAAGTCTTACGATTCTACACTTAAATTCGGGATTGTTTCCAAATCTGAGCCGCCCCACCCGCGCCCGCGATTGCCACGGCAACCCGTCACCTGCTAGAGGCCGCATATGCACATCAACACGCTCATCCTCGGCGCCGGCGCCGCCGGTCTGTTCTGCGCAGCGCATGCGGGTCCGTCCACATTGGTCGTTGATCACGCGAAGGCACCGGGTGAGAAAATTCGCATCTCGGGCGGTGGGCGCTGCAACTTCACCAACACAGGCACAGAGCCTAGAAATTTCCTCAGCCAGAACAAACACTTCGCCAAATCCGCGCTGAGCCGCTACACCCCATGGGATTTCATCGCCCTCGTCGATCAACACGGCATTGCGTGGCATGAAAAGACCCTCGGTCAGCTGTTCTGCGACACGTCAGCCAAGGACATCATTGCGATGTTGCTCACTGAGATGCGCAGCGCAGGCGCGGACCTCTGGCTGCAGACGTCAATCGGCGAGATCACCCACCGCGACGGCCTGTTTCATGTGGCATTGACCAAAGACGGCACTTCGCAGCACATCACCGCAACCAACCTCGTTGTGGCCACGGGCGGCAAAAGCATCCCCAAAATGGGGGCCACCGGCATCGGCTATCAGATCGCCCAGCAATTCGGTCCGCGCATGACCGAAACGCGGGCGGCCCTCGTGCCGTTCACCTTTTCCGACGAGCGGTTCAAACCGCTGGCTGGCGTTGCAGCACCCGTCCGCGCGACCGCGAGCGGCACCAGTTTTGACGAGGCAATGCTGTTCACGCACCGCGGATTGTCCGGCCCCGCGATGCTGCAAACCTCCAGCTATTGGTCTGAGAGCGACGCAATCACAATTGACCTCGCGCCGGGCAAAAACCTGTTCGAGACACTGCGCGCTGAACGCCAGACACAGGGCCGCAAAGCATTGAAAACCGTGCTCGCGCAGCACTTGCCCGGCCGATTGGTCGAGCATTTAGGCGCAAGCCACGCACTCGATGGCAACCTAGCGGATCAGAGCGACGCGGCGCTGACCACGCTCACCGATGCCTTGCAAAACTGGCAGCTTACACCATCGGGCACCGAAGGCTACCGCACAGCAGAGGTCACCTTAGGCGGCGTCAACACCGACGATCTCAACGCCAAAACCATGCAAGTCAAAGCCGTGCCGGGCCTCTATTTCATTGGCGAAGTCGTCGATGTCACAGGTTGGCTTGGCGGCTACAATTTCCAGTGGGCATGGGCCAGCGCACATGCGGCAGGTCACGCAATCGCTGCTAAGGGTTGAGACCTACACAAGCCCTCGGGCCTTAACGATTTATGACCACACAGCGCGTTTTCCCCTTGGGGAAGATTAGCCCGCCAGCGCCTTTGCGACCTGCGCCGCAAAATCCTCGCCACGCTTCTCGAAGCTGTCGTATTGATCAAAGCTTGCCGCCGCAGGGGCCAACAGCACCGTTTCGCCCGGCTGCGCATCCACCACAGCCTGCGCCACCGCCGTCGCCATATCGCCGCAGACCTGCGTCTCGATACCTGTCAATTGCCGCGCAAACGCTTCCGCCTCTCGCCCAATCACATAGGCCTTCGTCACATTCTGCGTATCGGGAAGCAATCCAGCCAGCCCGCCGTCCTTTTCCAGCCCGCCACAAATCCAGCGGATGTTCTTAAACGCCTGCAACGCCTTGGCCGCACTATCGACATTCGTCGCTTTACTATCGTTAATGAATGAGACCCCGTCCCGTTCGGCAATCTGCTGCGACCGATGTGGCAGGCCGGGGTAGCTGCGCAGCCCCGCCTCAATCGCGCGCGGCCCCAGCCCAACAGAGCGCGCCGCGGCATAGGCCGCGCAAGCATTCTGATGATTATGCGCGCCGGGCAGACCCCCAATATCGCGCAGATCGAGCGAGGCAACCTGTCGTCCTTTGCGCCATTCGGTCAAAAACCCTTTGCGCGCAGTGACATACCAACCATCGCCACCCAGCTTTTGCCCGGAACTTACACGGATAACGCGGTCATCCGTGGCACCCTCAACCAGTTGATTGGCCAGATAGCGCCCCTCAGCCTCATCCACGCCAATCACGGCACGGTCGGGACCGCCTTCGGCAAACAAACGTCGTTTGGCCGCGAAATAGCCGCCCATACCAGCGTGTCTGTCCAAATGATCAGGACTGAGGTTGGTAAACACCGCGATATCAGGTGTTAACGCGCGCGCGAGGTCCGTCTGATAGCTCGACAGTTCCAACACCACGACCTCACCGTCATGCGCAGGCTCGATATCCAACACACCGCGCCCAATATTGCCCGCCAATTGCGCTGGCCGCCCGCCCTCTTGCAGGACGTGATGCAGCAGCGCCGATGTCGTCGATTTGCCGTTCGATCCGGTGATTGCCACGACCTTGGGCATCACGTCGAACCCGTCCCAATCCTCGGTCGCGAAAGACTGGAAAAACAGGCCGATATCGTTGTCTACCGGTACGCCCAACATCATCGCTGCCGCGATCACGGGATGCGGCGCCGGGTATAAATGCGGGATGCCAGGCGAGACGATCAGGCGCGAAACACCCTCGAACGCGCCCAATTTCGTGAGATCAGCAACCTCAAGCGCCATGCCCTCAGCGCGGCTGCACGCCTCCGCGCCATCGTCCCAACATAGCACGCGCGCGCCACCCTCTTCTAAGGCGTGGGCTGCCGATAGGCCGCTGCGCCCAAGGCCCAAAACCGCGATCGTCTCGCCTGAAACGCCCTGCACCGGGATCACGTTAGCGTACCTTCAACGTGGCAAGGCCGATCATCGCCAGGATAAGACTGATGATCCAAAACCGGATAACGATCTGCGGCTCTGCCCAGCCCTTTTTTTCATAGTGATGGTGGATCGGTGCCATTAGGAACACGCGCTTGCCCGTCCACTTAAAATAGGCCACTTGAATGATGACGGACAGTGCTTCGACCACAAACAATCCACCGACGATTGCCAGCACGATCTCGTGTTTACTGGCCACCGCGATGGCGCCCAAACCGCCGCCTAATGCCAGTGATCCTGTGTCGCCCATGAACACGGCGGCGGGGGGCGCATTGTACCACAAAAAGCCCAAGCCGCCGCCAATCAGACCCGCCGTAAACACCAGCAATTCGCCGGTTCCGGGCACATAATGCAGCCCCAGGCTCTCGGTAAAATCGACCCGGCCAACGAAATAGGCGATAATCCCCAGCGTTCCGGCCGCGATCATGACGGGCATAATCGCAAGCCCGTCAAGGCCATCAGTAAGGTTAACGGCATTGGCAGCACCCACGATCACGATAATCGCAAATGGGATAAACAACACCCCAAGGTTGATCAGAACATCCTTGAAAACGGGCACCGCAAGTTGGTTCGCCCGAGCGTCAGGATGAAACTGTGTTGCCCAAAATCCCGCGATCGCCGCAATCAAAAATCCCAGCAATAACCGCAGCTTACCGGACACACCTTTGGTGTTTTGCTTGGACACTTTCGCGTAATCATCGGCAAAACCGATGGCCGCAAAGGTCAGCGTCACAAATAGTACCATCCACACAAACGGATTGTCCCAGCGCGCCCAGAGCAGCGTTGAAAAGGTTAATGCACCGACGATCAACAGCCCGCCCATCGTGGGTGTGCCTGCCTTTACAAAATGCGAGGTGGGGCCGTCTTCGCGAATGGGCTGCCCCTTGCCCTGCGTGCGGCGCAGGACATTGATTAACGGGGGGCCAAACAAAAAGCCAAAGACCAGAGCCGTCAGAAATGCGCCACCCGCGCGAAAGGTTATATAGCGGAAAAGATTGAAAAAATCCCCGCCGTCTGACAGTTCGGTCAACCAGTACAGCATCTAAGCGATCCCTTAAAAATCCAAGCCTAGCGGACCCCCGCTTTGGCCTCCGCATGTTCCATTTTGCGGACCGCGTCAACGATTTGGGCGAGACCCATCGACAGCGATCCTTTGGCCAAAACCGCATCGCCCGCGTCCAGCGCTGCGCGCACATAGGGCACCATTTCGGCGGCGGTTTGCGTGTGTCGCCCACGTTTTTCGATGGGCAAAGCGTCATAAAGGCCGGCCATCAGGGGACCGATGCAATGCACCGTATCGACCTGTTCCAGCGCATCCAGTTCGGCGATTGCCGCATGAAGTTGCGTAGCATTTTCGCCTAACTCTTTCATATCACCCAGAAATGCGATCCGGCGACCTTTGCCCACGCGGCCGATGTCGTCATCAACCTGCGTGCTCGCCAAGACGGCCAAGGCGGCGGCCATCGACGCCGGGTTCGCGTTATAAGCGTCGTCCAATAGGGTCAGCGTTAACTGCGTTTCGACCGGGTCGAGACAGATAACCTCGCGCGCGCCGCGTCCTGCGGGGGGCGTCCATTCGCCCAATCCACACAGCGATTGCGCCAAATCCGCGCCGAGGGCCGTGGCGACCGCAACAGCCCCCAACCCATTGAGAACAAAGTGTTCCCCCTGACTTGCGACCTTGATCAAAAATGCGTCGTCTTTTGCGCGGGCCTCACCCACCGTCGTGTTTTCCGCGATGCGCAATCGGTCGAGACGATAGTCCGTTCCCGGTGTCTGGCCAAAGGTGACAATCTTTGCCTTCGCAGTCTGGGCGGCTGACATAAGCAGATCAGCTTGATCAATGTCAGCGTTGAGCACAGCCACGCCACCAGCCGTTAAGCCACTGCAAATGCTCCCCTTTTCCATCGTGATCCCTTCGATACTGTCAAAGGCTTCGAGATGGGCGGCGGCGACGGTTGTGATCATCACCACATCGGGGCGGGTCATCTGTGCCAGCGGGGCGATCTCGCCGGGGTGGTTCATCCCGATCTCGATCACTGCAAAATCAGTATTCGCCGGCATCCGCGCCAACGTAAGCGGCACACCCCAATGGTTGTTGTAACTGGCGACCGAGGCATGCACCCGACCCTGCCCCGTCAGCGCCGCGCGCAACATCTCTTTGGTTGAGGTTTTGCCAACAGATCCTGTGATCGCGGCGACCCGTCCCGACATGCGCGCCCGCGCGGCTTTCCCTAGGTTTTCCAGCGCGCCGAGCACATCGGGCACCACCCAGAGCGGCGCATTTGGCGGTACATCCTCGGGAATTTTCGACACCAGCGCTGCGGCGGCCCCGGCCTGCAAGGCGGTGCTGACAAAATCATGCCCGTCGCGCACATCCGCGAGGGCGACAAACAAATCACCGGGCTGCAATGTCCGCGTGTCGATCGAAACACCGGTTGCGGCCCAATCCTGCTCAGACGTTCCACCGGCGGCAGCCACCGCATCGTCTCGTGTCCAAAGCCGCGTCATATCACGCCCTCTAGCGCTGCGACCGCGACGCTGGCTTGTTCAACATCATCGAAGGGATAGACGTCTTTTCCGATGATTTGCCCGGTCTCGTGGCCCTTGCCGCAGATGATCAATGCATCCCCCGGTCCCAACGCATCGACGCCGCGCAAAATAGCTTCGGCGCGGTCCCCCACTTCGGTAACTTTTGTGCTGTCAGTCGCGTCGAGCGCACCTGTGAGGACGGCGGCACGGATGCTGGCGGGGTCTTCTGTGCGCGGGTTGTCATCAGTCACAATGACCTGATCGGCGTGCTCTGCGGCGGCGGCCCCCATAAGCGGGCGTTTGGCCGTATCGCGATCACCGCCAGCCCCAACGATGGCGACAATCCGGCCCATGACATGCGGGCGCAGCGCGGAAATCGCAGTTGAGATCGCGTCAGGCGTATGTGCGAAATCGACAAATACCGCTGCCCCATTGGCGCGTGTTGCCGCATGTTGCATCCGGCCACGGACGGTCGTCAGTTCAGGCAAAACGGCAAAGACATCCTCTGCCGCATCGCCCGCCCCGATACACAAACCGGCGGCGACCAGAATGTTCTCGGCTTGGAACCCACCGATCACCCCGAGACGCACCATATGCGCCTCGCCCTGCCATTCAAAGCGCAGATCTTGGCCAGTCGCGTCAAAGCGTTGACCGCGCAAAATCAGGCGTGGCGTCGCGGACAGATCATGCCCCTCTCCACCGATGCCAATCACCTCTTGGCCGCGTTTGGCACAGATCGCCGCAACCTCTGCGCCCTTTGGATCGGCAAGGTTTATGACGGCCACACCGTCGTCGGGCAGAACGCGGTCGAATAAGCCCATTTTGGCAGCAAAATAGGCCTCGAACGTTTCATGATAGTCAAGGTGGTCTTGGGTAAAATTGGCAAACCCAGCCGCAGACAACATCACACCGTCGAGGCGAAACTGATCCAAACCGTGGCTTGAGGCTTCCATCGCGCAATGGGTGACACCCGCCTCTGCCGCCTGCGCCAATACGTTGTGCAGCGTGACCGGATCAGGCGTTGTGTGCGCTAATGGTGCAGTCCACGCGCCCTCGACGCCCGTTGTGCCAAGGTTGATCGCAGAATGGCCCAAAGCGGTCCAAATTTGGCGGCAGAAGGCAGAGATCGACGTCTTCCCATTGGTGCCCGTGATGGCCACAACGGTCGCAGGCCCTGCCCCGAACCACAGCGCTGCGGTCTGTGCCAGCGTTTGTCGCGGCTCTTGGCTGATGATCACCGCGACATCGGATTTGGACAAGACATCAGCGGCGAGTGCGGCCCCGTCCGCGTCGGTCAAAATCGCCCCTGCCTCCATGCGCAGCGCATATTGGATAAACTCAGCTCCATGGACGGCACTGCCCGGTAGGGCCGCGAACAAAGACCCGGGCTCGACCGCGCGACTGTCGGCGGTGATGCCTGTGATCTGCGCTTCGACGCCGCCTTTGGCACGCAACCCGAGACTGGTGAGCGAGGCCGTTTTCGCAGGCTTAGTCATGGTGTGCCCCCGCTTGCGCTGCTCGTGCGCGCGACATCGGCCAAGATTGCCACATCGTCCGTCGGGCGCAGACCTAACAAAGGTGCAGCCCTGCGGATCAACTCGGAAGCGACGGGGACCGCCGTCCAACCTGCCGTGCGCCGCGCGGCGCCGCTCGACACTTCGTTGGGTTCGTCCAGTGTGACAACAAACACATATTGCGGGTCATGGGCGGGAAACAGGCCTGCG
>CALHAP010000118.1 GCA_937931795.1 uncultured Paracoccaceae bacterium | reverse complement strand
GCTTGAAATTCAACGAGAGTTCCTGCGCAAATGCTTCTTGTCACGAGAAAAATCTGTCAAACCAGCGGTGCAAGATTAATGGGTCCTGACCCTAGCCTTCTGACGGGATTTGTTCCGGCAATTCTGCGAACAGATCAATCTGATAGCCATCGGGGTCGGCGACAATCGCGTAGCGCTGGCCCCAAAACGCGTCCCAGGGTTCCGCGCGCAGATCATATCCCGCCGCTTTGACCGAGGCTGCGACCGCATCCACATCACCGGGTGTGTCGCAGAGCATGGCAAACGATGAATGATTGGGGGGCACGGGGGCCGTGCCGATCAGTTGCGTCATCAATTCCACCGTATCAATCATCAAACGGCAATCACCGGGGGCTGTGTGCGGCTCTAGGTGTTTGGTCTCGGGGGTGATGTCGGGGAACTCAAAACCCAAAAGCCTATAGAATGCGGCTGTTTTTTCTAGGTCCGTAGACGAGACGGCAACAGCATCGAGGCGCCGTTTGGGCATGGGGGGTCTCCTAGGTCATGGGCGTGACGATCATTGTGATCGCCACAAAGAAACACGCCGACGCCGCGAGCACAAACAGATGCCATATCGCGTTCGAGAACTTCATCTGTTCGGCGGCATAGAACACAACACCGCCCGAATAGGTCAGCCCACCCGCCACAACCAACCACAGCGCGAGCGGCGGCATGCTGACGGCCAAGGGCCAGAGCAATGTCACCGACAACCAGCCAAGGGCGAGGTATAACAATGGCCCCAACCGGCCCGGCGTGCGCCAAAATGCCAGTTTCATCACCATCCCAAAGAGTGCCACAGCCCAGACAATGCCTAGGACTACATAGGCCAACCAATGCCCGATAAAGATCACCAGCGGCGTGTAAGTCCCCGCGATCTTGAGATAAATAGCTGCATGATCAATGCGCCGTAGGGTTGGGCGCAGGGTCTCCCACGGGGTCATGTGATAGCACGCCGAGGCCGCGAATGTTGCAAATAGGGCTGCGGCATAGGTATAGGCCCCCACTTGCACGATGCCCCGGCTGTCCATTGTCCAGACGATCAAAAACGCGGTGCCCACCAACGCCAACAGGCAGCCGAGGCCGTGAACTGTGCCATCGGCAATGCGTTCGGCGCGGGAATAGGCGGGGTAGTCTGACATGGGGGTAAGGTAGCCCAGAGCGCCGCACAAACAGAAGCCTTCCGTTGGGAAACTCTGTGTCGTGTTTTCCTAAACTTTAAGCAGCAGCACCTCGCGGTGGGCATTCGGAGTGTCTGTCAGCAGGTGCCGTTAAAATCACGTGACCTTGCGGGCGACAGGCCTATCTCTCTTCACATGAAAACAGCACTTATTATTGGCGCCTCGGGCGGTATCGGGCAGGCGGTCGCACGGCGTTTGCAGGAGCGGCAAATCGCGGTCACGACGCTGTCACGCAGCACCGATGGGTTTGATGTGACCGACCCTGCGGGCGTCGAGGCGACGTTATCGGGGCTAACAGGGCCATTCGATATGATCTTTGTCGCCATTGGTATCCTTGCACCACCCGGCGGCGCGCCTGAAAAATCGCTAGTCGCAATTGAGTCTGACGCCATGGCGCAGGTTTTCGCGGTCAACACCATCGGGCCTGCGTTGATCTTGCGCCACGCCGCGCGCCTGTTGGCAAAGAGCGGCAAAATTGCTGTGCTTTCGGCGCGGGTTGGCTCGATCGGGGACAATAAAATTGGCGGTTGGCATTCCTATCGCGCGTCGAAAGCGGCGCTCAATCAGATCATTCATGGTGCAGCGATAGAACTTGCCCGCAGCCATAAGGGGGCCGTTTGCGTGGCGCTGCATCCCGGCACGGTCGAGACGCCGTTTACCGCTAAATATGCAGGCCGCCACAAAACAATGCCCGCACCCGAGGCCGCGGATCATCTGCTCGGGGTATTGGATGGGCTGACCCCCGATGACACGGGAAAATTCTTTGATTGGGCAGGGGAAAATGTACCATGGTGAACCTTGTTTTGGTATTGGGCGATCAGCTCAGCAATGGCCTGTCAGCGCTGGCAGCGGCAAACAAACAAACCGATGTGGTCGTGATGGCCGAGGTCGGGGACGAGGCCGCTTATGTGCCCCACCACCCCAAAAAGATCGCCTTCATCTTTGCCGCCATGCGCAAATTTGCACAGCGATTGCAAGCGGATGGCTGGACAGTGGCCTACACGCGGCTGGATGACGCGGAAAATTCCGGCTCGATCACGGGTGAGCTGTTGCGCCGCGCGGCGGAACATGGGGCCGCCGAGGTCCACGCAACAGAACCCGGCGAATGGCGGGTGATTGCAGCGCTGAACGACGCGCCGCTGACGATCCACCAGCACCCCGATACGCGCTTTTTGGCCAGTCACGCGCAGTTTGAGGCTTGGGCCGAGGGGCGTAAAGAGCTGCGGATGGAATGGTTCTACCGTGATATGCGGCGTCAAACCGGGCTGATGATGGAGGGAGATAAACCCGCGGGCGGCAAATGGAATTACGACCACGACAACCGCAAAGCCCCGCCCAAGATCGTCGATTTCGCGGGGCCGATGCAGTTTACCCCCGATGAGACCGTGCAAGAGGTTCTGGATCTGGTCGCATCGCGATTTGACAATAACTTCGGCAGCTTAGACGGTTTTGCTTTCGCGACTGACCAAGGGCAAGCCCGGCAACAATTGGCCCATTGGATCACCCACGCGCTGCCGCAGTTCGGTGACTATCAGGACGCGATGTTGGAAGGCGAAGACTACCTCTATCATTCGCTGATCAGTTTTTACATCAACGCAGGGCTGCTCGATCCGCTGGAGGTTTGCCAAAGGGTCGAACAAGCGTGGAAAGGCGGCCACGCCCCGATCAACGCGGCAGAAGGGTTCATCCGGCAGATCATCGGTTGGCGCGAATATATGCGCGGGATCTATTTTCTCGAAGGG
Organism: uncultured Paracoccaceae bacterium; assembly: GCA_937931795.1. GTDB lineage: Bacteria > Pseudomonadota > Alphaproteobacteria > Rhodobacterales > Rhodobacteraceae > JALZWD01. The sequence goes on along the minus strand of CALHAP010000118.1, from coordinate 4,840 downwards.
GCGGACTATACAAAACGCAATGTTCTAAACCACACACGCGATTTGCCCGGCCTGTTTTGGGGCAAAGAAACGGGCATGAACTGCGTGTCCCAAACCGTCGATCAAACCCGCAAAACCGCCTACGCGCACCACATCCAGCGGTTGATGGTGACGGGCAATTTCGCGTTGCTCGCAGGCATTGATCCCTATCAGGTCCACGAATGGTATCTGGCAGTTTACGCAGATGCCTACGAATGGGTCGAAGCGCCCAATGTGATCGGCATGAGCCAGTTTGCAGATGGGGGGATCGTCGGATCAAAACCCTATATTTCCAGCGGCAATTACATCGCAAAAATGTCGAACTACTGCAAAGGGTGCCGCTACAACGTCAAAACCAAAGTGGGCGAGGGTGCGTGCCCATTCAACCTGCTCTACTGGGATTTTATGGACCGCCACCGCGCGCGTTTTGAGAAAAACCCCCGCATGGCGCAGATGTACCGCACATGGGACCGGATGGATGATGACAAACGCGCCAAGATTATCTCAGAGGCCGGCGATTGGCTGGCGCGCATGGACGCGGGCGAGGCGGTTTAAGGCCTTCGCTTACTCGTTCGCTGCAGTTAACGCCCCGTCTTGCCAATCGCCTTCAGCGACTTCACCGCTGGCATAATTCATCGTGCCGCTACCTTGGCGGCGGCCGCTGCGGAATTGACCGGTGTAGACATCGCCGTTGGCATAGGTTGCTTCGCCCAACCCGTTAATCTCGCCGTTTTGCCAGCTGCCGACGTAGGTAAATCCATCGGGCATGGTGATCGTGCCTTGGCCGTCGCGCTGGCCGTTGAGGAACCCGCCCTCATACACCGTGCCGTCTGCGTAAGTGGCCGTGCCTTCGCCCGAGCGTTGTCCATCGAGCCAGCCGCCGGAATAAACGTAGCCGTCAGGGTAGGTCATCGTGCCCTGGCCGTGATTGCGGGCGTTTAGGAACTCGCCCTCGTAGCGCAATCCGTTGGCGTAGGTCGCAACACCCGCGCCTTCGATCACGCCTGCGACCCAGTCGCCTTCATAGGTGGCGGTCTCGTCGACATCGGTGGCGGGGTTATCAGGGTAGGTGATCTTGCCGGTGCCATTGGCCAGATCGCCTTCAAATGCACCCACATAGATTGATCCATCGGGATAGGTGACTTCGCCTTGCCCTTGGATTTGGCCGTTTTCCCACGAACCAACATAGCGGTAGCCATCGGTGCCGGTGAAGGTGCCTTGTCCATGGCGGCGGTCATCTTGAAACCCGCCTTGGTAGATGTCGCCGTTTGCATAGGTGACAGCGCCGCTGCCTTCGCGACGCCCCGCAACCAGCGTGCCGTCGTAGACGTCACCGTTGGGTTGTACCAAACGGCCCGCGCCTTCGATCTGGTCGTTGACCCATGCGCCCTCGTAGACCAATCCGTCGGGCATGGTCAGGGTGCCTGTGCCTTCGCGGCGACCAGACACCAAGTCGCCGACATAGGTTGATCCATCAGCAAAGGTAATGGAACCATTACCTTCTTTCACACCATTTACCCATGGACCGTCGTATCTGTAGCCATCCGGCGAGGTCATCACACCGATGCCATTATACATCGCGTTGTTAAACTCACCCTCATAGCGGACGCCATTGGCATAGATTGCGACACCTTGGCCAGTGATGCGGCCGTCGGTCCAGTCGCCCTCATAGGTGCCACCGTCCGCGAAAATAATCCGGCCTTGGCCTTCAGGTTTCCCGGCGGCAAATTCGCCTTCGTAGATGGATCCATCAGGATAACGGGCGGTGCCGCGACCCCGAATTTCGCCTTCAAACCAATCACCTGTGTATTCATAGCCGTTTGGCAAGGTGTAGGTGCCTTGCCCGTGCTGACGCCCGTTGAGGAAGGTGCCTTCATAGACGCCACCGTCTTCATATTGTTTGGTTTCGACCGTCTGAGCCACGACCGGGGTCACGGCCACCGATGTCGCAAGCGCTGCTGTCAGGACGCTGATGTTCAGATGCCGGTCGTTCATACGGTTGTGCCCCTTAGGCCCCTCGGGCCACATATTGTTGGCGTTAACCTAGCCAAGCATTTGCGGCCTGACAACAGTTTGCGAACGCGACATTTGTTTCAATCGCCTTCCCCTCGCTGTGGGGTCTGCTACATCAAGCACATTGCGCGTGCAGTGCGTCACATCTAAGGGCCCAAAAATGACCGACCGCTTTCGCCTGACCATGGCACAATTGAACCCGACTGTCGGGGATATTTCTGGCAATTGCGACCTGATCTATGACGCGTGGGCGCATGGCAAATCTGCGGGCAGCTCTATGGTGGCCTGCCCTGAGATGGTGGTCACTGGATATCAAACACAAGATATGGTGCGCCGCCCGCAATTTTACCGGGATGCTATGGCGGCGGTCGAAATGCTGGCAGTGCGATGCGCAGATGGGCCGGGCTTGGGCGTTGGCGCACCGTGGTATGACGCGGATGAGGAGCAGCTTTATAACGCGTATTTTATTTTGAAAGAGGGACGTATTACGGCAAGGATGCTCAAGTATTTCTTGCCTAATTTCAACGTGTTTGACGAAGTCCGCCTGTTCAAGAGCGGCCCCATTTCCGGGCCATTTACGCTCGGGCCTGATGGGCCACGGATCGGCACACCGATCTGCGAAGACGCGTGGTATGTGGACGTCTGCGAAACGATGGTCGAAAGCGGCGCAGAGATTTTGGTGGTGCCAAATGGCTCGCCCTATTTTCGTAACAAGTTCGATATCCGGCTCAATACGATGGTGGCCCGTGTCGTCGAGAATGACGTGCCGCTGGTCTATCTCAACATGGTCGGCGGGCAGGATGATCAGGTCTTTGACGGCGGGTCTTTTGTGCTCAATCCGGGCGGTGAGCTGGCGATGTCGATGCCGGTTTTTGACGAGGCATTGGCCGAGGTCGATTTTGTGCGCACCGATGCGGGATGGCGCGCAGAGCCCGGTCAAAAAACCGTGTTCGCGGATGAATGGGAACAAGATTATCGCGCCATGGTTGAGGGTCTGCGCGATTATATGCGCAAAACCGGCTTCAAAAAGGTGCTGCTCGGCCTGTCAGGGGGAATCGATTCTGCGATTGTCGCCACGATCGCGGCAGATGCGCTTGGACCCGAGAATGTGCGCGGCGTGATGTTGCCGTCCGAGTTCACCAGCCAAGCCTCGCTCGCCGATGCGCAGGGCGTCGTGGACGCGCTGGGGTGCACCTACGACACGGTTTCCATCGCAGCCCCACGCACCGCCGTGACCGAAGCCTTGGCACCGCTGTTTGAGGGGCTGGACGAAGGCCTGACCGAGGAAAACATCCAGTCCCGTCTGCGGGGCCTGTTGTTGATGGCGCAGTCGAACAAATTTGGGGAAATGCTGCTGACGACGGGCAATAAATCCGAGGTCGCCGTGGGCTATGCGACCATCTACGGCGATATGTCGGGCGGCTATAACCCCATCAAAGATATGTATAAAATGCGGGTGTTCGAGACATGCCGCTGGCGCAATGCAAACCACCGCCCTTGGATGAAGGGGCCTGCGGGCACCGTTATCCCCGAGACGATCATCACCAAACCACCCACGGCCGAGCTGCGCGATGATCAACGCGACGACCAAAGCCTGCCGCCCTATGAGGTGCTCGACGCGATCCTCGAAATGCTGGTGGACCAAGAGGCTTCAGTCGCAGATTGCGTCGCCGCCGGGTTCGAGCGGGAGACGGTTAAAAAGATCGAACACCTGATTTATATCAGCGAATACAAACGCTTCCAATCGGCACCCGGGCCACGCCTCACGCCGCGTGCCTTTTGGCTCGACCGCCGCTATCCCATCGTCAATCGCTGGCGCGACGACAGTTAGGGCGCGTATTCAGCGCCTGCGGATTGCCAAGCGTTTCAACACCAGATCGGTCACAACAGTAAACACGACCACCACCGAGAACCCCCAGATGCTGGCGGCAGTCCACAGCCCCATGAAGACGATAACGCCTGTCATGGCGAGGAACGGTTTGGTGTAGTTTTCCACCCGGCCCAGTGGCTTTCGGTACGACATAGTTAGGCTCCCTCGCGGCCCCCTTTGGCATCTTGCAGCGCCAAAGGTAAAGCATTGGCGAAGGCGGTCAAATCCGGCTCGGGCCCGGTGCCGATGCGAATACAACGGTCCAGAGGGGCCACGCCCGGCATCCGCACGAACACACCGCGCGACAATAGGCCTGCTAACACGGCCCGCGCAAAATCGCCGTCGCGCCCGCAGTCTAGGGTCACAAAATTGGTGGCCGATGGCAGGGCGGTCAGCCCGTGGTCTGCACCAATCTCGGCGATCCGGGCGCGGGCCTGTGCGACACGTGTGCGAACCTCGCTCAAATAAACGCTGTCTTCTAGGGCCGCCAAGGCCCCGGCTTGGGCCACACGGTTCAAGCCAAAGTGGTTCTTGATCCGGTCAAATGCTGGGATCAGCGGGGCCGATCCGATGGCATATCCCACCCGCGCGCCCGCCATGCCGTAGCCTTTGGAAAAGGTGCGCAGCCGGAGCACGCGGGGATCATTTGCATTTATGGCCGGAGCCACGCCGTCAGGGGCAAGCTCGATATAGGCCTCGTCCAGCAACAGCAATGCACCCTCGGGCACGGCGTCGATCATGCGTTGCATCGCTTCCGCGCTATGCCACGTGCCCATCGGATTGTCGGGGTTTGAGATGTAAATCAGCTTGGCCCCAACATCTTTGGCCCGCGCGATTAGCGCGTCGGGGTCTTCATAATCGCCTTTGTAGGGAACCGCCTCGATACGCCCGCCAAAGCCTGAGACGTGGTAGTTGAACGTCGGATAGGCCCCAGCAGAG
>CALHAP010000117.1 GCA_937931795.1 uncultured Paracoccaceae bacterium | reverse complement strand
ACCAGCCCGCCGCCTTCTTTGGCGTTGTTCGAGCTTTCTGGTCCGATCACGCCGCGCACATCGCCCGAGCCAAAGCCCGACTTGTCCTTGGCCGTTTGCACCGTGTGTCCGTAGGCGATCCAGTCGACGACCGAACCGCCCAGACCGGGGATCACGCCCACAACAACGCCGATCAGCGAACAGCGGACGGACAGCCATTTGTTGGCCCACCAGTCCTTGACGCCCTCGGCCCATCCCCCGCCCAATGGCGCGCGGTCCGAGATTGCCTTGTCACGGCGCAGCAGGGCTACGATTTCGGGGATCGCAAAGATGCCCAGTCCCACGATGACCAGTTTCAGCCCGTCCACGAGATAGGGCATGTCATAGGTCGACATCCGCAACGCACCAGAGCTGGCCCCTTCGCCGATAGTGCCAACAAGGATGCCAAGGCAGGCGGCGATCAGCCCTTTGAGCGCGACGCGGCCTGCGAGGATACCGACCATCGAAAGACCAAAGATGGTGATCATCAACAGCTCGGGCGTCTGAAACAGCAGCACGATGGGACGTGCCGCGAGGATGAAGACTGTGAGGAACGCGGCGCCTACGAGCCCGCCGAAGAGTGAGGATGCGAAGGCGGCGGATAAGGCCCGCGCCGCTTGGCCCTTTTTCGCCATCGGAAATCCGTCGAGGACTGTGGCTTGCGACGCCGATGATCCGGGGATGCCCATGAGCACTGAGGCAAAGGTGTCAGACGTGGGCACAACCGCGACCATGCCGACCATCAGAGCCAAACCCGTGACAGGCTCCATTCCGAACATGAACGGCAACAACAGGGACAGGCCCGCAATCCCGCCCAATCCGGGGAACACGCCGATGCACAGGCCCATGACAACGCCGAGGACCAGATATCCGATCACATGCGGCTGTAGGATCATTGCAAATGCGTCGTTTAACGCAGGCAATGCTGTCGCAAAGACCTCCATCACGTTCCCCGTGCGTTATGAGTTTGGAAAAAGAGAAACCCCATCCGCGCATAGGCGGATGGAGCCGCGTATGCGATTACTCGAGGACGACGCCGTAGCGGTCGCTCAGCCAGCCGATCACAAAGTCTTTGGCCTCTTGCGGCACATCGGTCGCACTTGCCAGCGCCGTTTGGGCAGCAGCCCCTGTCATCTGCGGGTACACACCGAGACGGGCTTGGCTGATCTCGGCGAAATCATCGCGCTCTTGGATCGCGGCGAAGGCCTCGGTGAAGGTCGCGATTGCGTTGTCAGGCGCGCCTGCGGGCAAAAAGACCATCTTTTGAGCCGGGAAACCCGCGATGAAAAACGCTTTCCATGCGTCCCACTGCTCGCCCGATGTTTCACAGCCGTCTGTTGCTTCGCAGACTTCCTTGAATGTTGGCATGTCGGGGAACGTCGGGTCGCGCACGATGTTACCGTCGGCGTCAAGCGCGCCAAACGAGAACCACGGAGCGGCTGTGCCCGCCTCGACCAGCGGTGTCACGCCGGACAGGTAGCTCGATGAGGTCTGGTAGTCGATGTTCGCTTCACCGCGCTCAAACATCAGGCGGCCATCACCGCGGCCTTCGATGCCGAACACAGGCTCGACCTGTAGACCCAGCATTTCCCACGCCAGCAATGGCACGAGGTCCAGACGTGTCGCACCTTGCGAGCCGTAGATGAAGTCCTCGCCCGCCAGCGCGGATGCATCGCCGCCGTCGCCCAGCTGAGCGGACAGTTCCGGCGGCAGATAGGCCACGCCGCCCGTTCCAGACGCCAGAACCACGTTCCAATCGCTATACTCGTAGCGGACGCGTGGGTCGTTCAAAAGGTAGGGAAACTGTGTCGAACCGGACGAGCCAAATATGGTTGTGCCATCCTCGTATTCCATCTCTTGGAACGCGTTTGCCCCTTTGGTGGAACCCGCGCCGGGATCGAACACAACAACAACGGTTGGGTTGCCGGGCAGCTCCTCTGACAAAAGCGGGGCGTAGAAATTGGCCCACTTGGCCGAACCGCCCGTCTCAGAGAACGGGATAATCCATTCAACCGTCTGACCGGACAAATCAATCTGATGACCGTCGGCAGCGGACTGCGTCGCCACCAAAGCGGATGTGAGCGCGAGCGCGCCCAGCGTTGTCTTGAGCATGTGTTTACCTCCCAGAAGGACCTGCTTGGCCCTGAAATGCAGAATCAGAAGGCCTCCCAGCCTTCTTGATGATGTGACCTTGGGGTGGCATCCTTGCGTGAACCTTGCATCGCTCAAATTAGTCGAAAGTCACGCCTTTGCGGATCCTGATCGTGGAAGACAATATCTCTGTCGCCAAAGGCATTCGCTACTATCTGCGCGATACAGGGCATGCCGTCGATATGCTGCACAACGGGGCGGATGCGGATGCGGCACTGCGAGGTGAAGACGTCGATATTGTCGTGTTGGACATCAACCTGCCGGACATGGACGGGCTGACCGTTTTGCGCCGGATGCGTGCGCGCGATGACCAAAGGCCGGTTTTACTGCTGACCGCGCAGTCCGAGACGGGCGACAAGATCACTGGCCTCGATGCGGGTGCGGATGACTACCTGAGCAAGCCGTTTGAAATGGAAGAGTTTGGGGCGCGTATCCGGGCGTTGTCGCGGCGCGTGACGACACGGCCTAAGACGGCGCAGACCATCGGTACCCTGCACTTCGATCAAACGGCACGAATGGTCATTGGCCCCGATGGCCCCCTCGAAATCCCCCGCCGTGAGGTCGCTGTTTTCGAGCGCTTGCTCATGGCCAACGGGCGCATCGTGTCGAAACAAGCACTGCTCGATAGTTTGTATGGCATGGGGACCGATGTCGACGAACCCGTCGTGGAGGTCTACGTGTCGCGGCTGCGCAAACGGTTGCGGCCCTTTGGCGTTGAAATCACTGTCAAACGGGGCCTCGGGTACATGCTACAGGGCGCTGCATGAAGAACAGTCTATCCCTGCGAGGCCGCCTTACGCTTATCATCCTGCTGCCTCTGATCCTTGTCGCAGCACTCGTGGGGGCTTGGGCCTATTTCGACGCGCAGAGCAATGCCGCAGAACGGTTTGACCGATCACTTCTGTCGACGGCGCTCGCCATTTCCCGCGATACGGCAGCGACAGGCGGCGATGCCCTCAGCGAAGAGACCCGCGATTTGCTGCGCGATACATCTGGCGGGGCGGTGTTCTACCACGTCTATGCGCCCGACGGGGTGTTCGTCACCGGATACGCGACGCCGCCCGTGCCGCCAAACCCGATCGAGCCGGATACGACGCAAACCTATTATGACGCCATCTATCAAGGCGAGGCGGTCCGGGCCTTGCGGTTTTCCCAAACGACGACGATCGACGGCATAGCGGGTCCGTTCACCTTTACCGTCTGGCAAGAAATCTCGGTGCGGACCGGCTTTGTCGCGACCCGCACTGGCCCGGTCTTTCTGATCATCGCGGCGCTGATCGGTGCTCTGGCCGTCATCGTATGGTTTGGCGTCGCCCGAGGATTGGCCCCGCTTACCGATCTGGAAGAAGCGATTGCCCGTCGCTCGCCCACCGACCTGTCCCCGATCAAACGGCGCATCCCTGAGGAGGTCACTGGCATTGTCGGACGGTTCAACAAGCTACTGGACGACCTGTCCCGCACGCTGGATGCAAAAAACGCGTTCATCTCGGATGCCGCGCATCAGTTGCGCAACCCCATCGCAGGCGTGCTCAGTTTGGCGGAGTCTGTCGCCAACTCGAAAACGCTGGATGATATGAACGAACGCGCGGCGGATTTGCTTGATGCAGCGCGTGATGCAGGACAGTTGGCCAATAATTTGCTGACCTTGGAGCGGGCGCAGGCGATACTGCCCGATGAGAACGTGGTTCAATTTGATCCGATGGATATTCTTGCAAACGTGGCTGAAAAGAGCGCGGTGCTGGCGGGCGAAAAGGGCATCTCGTTCGAGGCGGACCTTCCAGACTGCGACGTGCAGCTGACCGGCGATCCGGTGATGTTTGAACAAGCCGTGCTCAACCTGATCAACAACGCAATGATCCACGGCGGCCCGCAGCTCTCGACGATCAATCTAGCGGCACAAAAGGTCGATGACAGGTTTATGGTCAGCGTCGCAGACAACGGGAAAGGCATCGCCACTCGTGATTTTGACCGCGCATTGGGCCGCTTCAGCCAAGTCGGACCAAGCGCTGGATCAGGGCTAGGCCTCCCCATCGCGGCAGCCGTCGCCGAAGGATTCGGAGGCAAGATTGGGCTGACCACCACTAAGGGTGTATTTAGAGTTACCTTGTATTGCCCAGTATAATCAATTGCATGGGCGCAGACCGTTGTCCTTCTTTCGTGCATTCGGAAGCCAAATCAACAACCGAAATTGAGGGTAATAGCGGCAAGCACCATCAGTGTATCGCGAGCTCAAACCTTGGTGCCCAAACAGAACCTACATCAGCTGCCGCGAAAAGCTCTTATGTCCCCCGTGGTCCCTATTTCGCTGCCGGCTAAATTTTTGAACAGCCGCGAATACCCAAAATGGACAGCGGGCGATCCTGTGACCCTATTTCCGGAGTAACACCTGTGGCTGCGTGTGGCGCGCGCTCTCTTCTAGCAGCATGATCTTTTGCCAGACCTTCCGGCTGAGCGTGCTGCCCAGCATTTCGATGTCATGCACCGATTGTGCCACGCCCTCATCATTCACCGACTGGGCAAAAAGCGCTGCGATTTTACCGGTGAGCGCAATCATTTCAGAGCAATAGTCTAAATAGCGGGTCAGTTCCGCTGCGGTCCACGGGCGATGCGGCGAGGCTTGGTTTTTGATGTAGCTTGGCGCCATTGTCAGCGGGTCTTTGGTCAATTGATGCATATCGATCACATGGATCACCGACCGCAACCCGTGCAGCGCGCGGGTCACCCGGCGGCGTTTGATCCGGCTTTCGGTTTGCACCAAGGCAGTTAGGCCCAGACCCGCGAGCAAGGCCGTATTGATAACCGCTTCGATGCTCTCAACTGAGCGCAGGGCAAACCCTGTCAGCCGGTCAAACGACAAAAACGTCCCCACGTAGAGAAAGGTCAAAGCCCCCGCAATAATCAGCGCGATCAAGCACAGGCGCAGCCACCAAATCGGCCCCTCCAATGCGCGGGCTTCGCGCGCCGAATCTTTGCTCAACGCGACGATTTCGCCTGCGACATTGCGTAAACCTGCATCGGGAAACCGCGACGCAACACGCGCCTCCAATTCTTCGGCGGTGGCGAGTATTTTTGCGGGGTTAAGCGTGCGGTAGGGCATATATCTGCGTCCCACGTAAATTCGACATTATGATGGTCATCATGTCACCGCGCCAATACCAGATCAGCCTGCAACCCACCCCACCCCGCGCTGTCGCCCAACCGCAGGGTGCCGCCATGCGCCCGCGCGATGTCGGCCACAATGGCCAGACCGAGCCCCACACCAGACCCTTTGTTCTGATTGCGGGCGGGATCGAGCCGTGAAAACGGGCGCATGGCCTCGTCGCGCAGCCCTGCCGGAATGCCCGGCCCGTCATCTTCGACCGTGATCCGAATAGACCGCTCCATAATCGTCAGCGACACCTCGGCGCAGCTGCCATAGCGCAGCGCATTACCGATCAGATTGCCAAGCGCACGTCGCACAGCCACCCCGCGCAGGGGGATATCACCAGTCAGATTCTCTTGTCCTGTGACCTCGTGCAGGCGCACCGCCCGCCCACCGCGTTGCTCGACACCGACCACGTCCGCCACCAGATCAACGATATCCACGGGTTCCAGCGCATCGGAGGCATCGCCGCGCGCGAAATCCAAAAACCCATCGATCAATTGCTGCATCTCGTCGACATCGCGCATCAACGGTTCTGCCTCCGCATCGTCCATCATCGACAGGCCCAGCCGCATTCGGGTGAGCGGGGTGCGCAGATCATGGCTGACACCCGACAGCATCATCGTGCGCTGTTGGGTTTGCCGCTCGATCCGGCCACGCATGTCCAAAAAGGCCATGCCAGCGGCGCGCACTTCGGTCGCCCCTGTGGGGGAAAACGGCACCATGCGCCCCTTGCCATAGGCCTCGGCGGCGGCGGCCATACGCTTGATCGGGCGCAGTTGATTGCGCAAAAAGATAGAGGCAATCACGGTGAGCAACGCCCCGGATATTAGCATTAAAACAAGCAGTTGATGTGGATTTGACGCAGACACCAGATCACGATCAAAAGAGATTTGCACAGCGCGCGCAGGCACAGCCAACCAAACATGCACGCGGTCATTGCCAACCAGCTCAATCGCCTCAAATCGGGGCAAATCCGCTTGCAATTGCGCGATGACAGACAGCCCGGACAGATCCGTCCAGTCGCGTCCCGTATCTTGCGGCAACGCAGGCGCAGGCACAGTAACGTCCAGCCCCAGAGGCGTCGCCACAGCCCGACCCGCTTGGGCGCCATCGGTCGCAATCAAGTCAGCCACAAACCGCAGCTCGGTCGCGATCGAGCTGGTCATCTGCCGGGTCACCCCATCAAAATGCCGTTGGATAAACCCCACAGAGATGACCAATTGCAGGGTCAACACCGGCAAAAGCAAAATCAACAGCGCGCGGGCATACAAAGAGCGCGGCATTGTGCGTTTGAGCCAGTGAAACATCATGCCATAAGCTACCCAAGTTCTCCGCCCATCGAAAGGCACAAGATGCAGGTCCCTCCCCCCGATCATAACCAAACCGGCACGGCGGTCTGCCTCGCGCCCGGTCTTAACCGGATAGTCGCCCCCAACCCGTCAACGCTGACGCTGCATGGGACAAATACGTACATCATCGGGACCGAGCATTTGACCGTGATCGACCCCGGCCCCGACAGTGCCGAGCACCTAGACGCCTTGCTGGGGTTTATGGCTGGCCGTCCGGTGGCGCGCATCATTCTTACCCATTCGCATATCGACCATTCGGGGTTAGCCCCTGCACTGGCGCTGGCCACCGGCGCGCCGCTCTGCGCGTTTGGTGCCAGCGACGCGGGCCTGACCCCAGTCATGCAAGAGGCGCTGGTGCGCGGGGGCTTGGGCGATCAAACCGGGATCGACCCCACATTCCAACCCGACGTGCTGCTGCGCCATGGCGACAGGCTAGAGACGGACATGCATCCGCTGAGGGTGCTGCACACGCCGGGCCATATGGGCAATCATATCTCGCTGATGTGGGGGGATATGGGCTTTTGCGGAGATCACATTATGGGCTGGTCGAGCACGATCATCTCGCCGCCCTACGGCGATCTGGGCAGCTACATGGCGTCGTGTGATGTGCTTTTGGCGCAAAACGCCACGCGACTGTTTGCGGGCCACGGTGCGCCAATAGACAGTCCAAATACGCGCATCGCGGAACTGGTCGCACACCGCAAACAGCGCGGCCACGACATCCTCACGGCCTGCACAGAGCCGATGACAGCGCGCGATCTGGCGCACATCGTCTACACAGACATCCCCCCGCCGCTGATACCCGCCGCCACAAGAAACGTGCTCGCGCATCTGATAGACCACCTTGGCGCTGGGGAATTGACGATTGACGGACCCCTCACCGACACGGTGAAATTCGCGCCCGCTCAACACAAGACGCAAGAAGCGACACTTTCGTGATTTACCCACTTTACGCACCGCAAAACCGTTGCTAGAAGGATCGAGGTTTTCCGGCGTAGCTCAGCGGTAGAGCAGTTGACTGTTAATCAATTTGTCGTAGGTTCGATCCCTACCGCCGGAGCCAATCACACCAATAGATGAGACGATTTTGAGGTCGGGTGCGAACCCATCAAACACAGCATTGGTACAACATTTTACTGTGTGGCAAGATCGACCGTGACGTACGTCGTGTTTAGCATCGGCTATTCTCCAACAATTCTGGACAGATAGCTTTTCCCAACGCCTAGAAATAAAGTCATCCCCTTTGGAAAAGTCGGGCCGTTCGGCAGGTCGGCTAGCGCCCCACACGGCTAGTGGGATTGCGATCAACGCCGCTAAGGCCGTCGACATCAGAACATAGTAGATGGTGTTGACGGATCTGTCCCACCAGCCAGACAGCGCTACCCATAAAAAGAGCAAAAACGCGATCAGTGCCTGTTTCCGCCCCGCCAAGCTCTAGGGCTATTACCACCCGAACGCGATGAAAGCGGGTGTCGGAATCGACCGCAAGAAATTGCGGAACGGGATCAGCACGTAGTTGTTCATAAACACGCGCAACCAATTGGTCACAGCCTTGAGCACCGGGTTTTGCAGCAGGTCATCTTTAACGTAGCTATCCAGCTCGCGGCCTTGGCCGAAGTCTTGACCCCGCCCAAGCTCTGCGGCCACTGGCACAAACTTGGCCAAGATGACGCATCCGGTGAATGCCACCACGGACAGTGCCAAAGCGTGTGCCATTCCAGCCAGCTTTTGCCCTTTTCACGGTGAACAGGTTGCTTGACGACCCACGCCTTTGACAAGCGATCCGGCATCACCGCCAGGAGGACAATCGTGATCCCGATCTCCAAACTGCGGCCCAGCTTGAAGCTGCCCGTCATCGACAACAGTCTCGCGCCTAATTCCGGCATCCCGATGAAAGCCGTTAGCACCACCATCGCGAGCGACAGCATAATCACTTGATCCACGCCAACCAATATCTCGGTGCGGGCGGAGGGGAGGTAGACATGCCGCAACATTTGCCCGCCAGACAGTTCGCGCGGAAAATTGCCTTCGCGCCCTTCCAGTCCGACAAGCGTGATGACCTCAAGCGCGCGCGTCGGGTGTGTTTGTCCTGGCCGCGCATTTTCAGCGGGAAGGCAACATTGTCGAGAACCACGCGGTGCGGCAGGAAGCCTAAAGGACTGAAAGATCATCCCCATTTTGGATCGACGCAACTCGATCAGGTCCCTTTCTGGAAGGGACATAATGTCCTGCCCTTCGGCAGAAATCGTTCCTCCGGTGATGTCACGAAGACGCGAAAAACAGCGTACCAGTGTTGATCTGCCAGACCCGGACAGGCCCATGATCACCAACTTCTCACCCTTGTGAACGTCGATCGAGACATCCTTTACACTGTCGATATAGCCCGCTTGGCGAAGGCGGCTGGCCATTACTCGTCCATACCATCCCAAGCTGCGATTTTCAGATAGCCGTTTGCAGGATTGCCACAATCAAACAGCGCATCGGAGTTTGGCCCAACAGCAGGGTCTGTGTCACACCCATCTTCTCAAACGGGGAACTCCACACTCACTCGGCCAAACAGCATCAACACGCTCTTGGCCGTGCCTGAGCCAGTCAACGGGCCCATCAAGATAGTGGCCTTGATACCCAGTTTCAGCGGTCGCAAACGGCTCTGCGCAATCGTTTAACGCTTGCCAATTTGGCAGGCAGGGACAAGCTTCCTTGGTCCACAATGGACATCACAATTTGGCTGAACCAGTTGTGGATTGGAAACACAAATGGGTCGCGGCTGTCCTCTGCCATCGCAGCGAACGGCATCGCGGCAAGCGCCCTAACGGTCAAGGCGGTTGCCGTTTTTCTCATTGTATTCTACCTAGTTGGCCACGCCGCAGGTGCAGCGCATACGTGGCTCTGAACGTTCAGAACTTGAAATAATGCTGCGCACTTCTGTACGGGGCGCTTGCATACATCTGCGTTCACTATCGTAGTATTTTCGCTAAAAATCAGGTTTTTTCTTAAGAGTTCAAGAAACAGTTCCTAACGCCGCAGTGCAGATGTCGTTTTTGCAGAGCGAAATGTCCAAACTCGCCGCGTCAGCGCCCTGTCTTTTTGTGCATTCTGGCCAGAGGGGAGAAACTTCTCATGCGGTATTCAGGCTTTCAGGTGATCAAACAGGCTCTGACGGGCCACAAGGGGTGGACGCCTGCGTGGCGCGATCCAGAGCCGCAATCCCATTATGACATCATTATCATTGGTGGCGGTGGGCACGGGTTGGCGACGGCATATTATCTGGCGAAGGAATACGGGCAAAAGCGCATTGCTGTGTTGGAGAAGGGCTGGATCGGTGGCGGCAATGTGGGTCGCAATACGACGATCATCCGGTCCAATTACCTGCTCGACGGAAATGAGCCGTTTTACGAATTTTCCCTCAAGCTGTGGGAAGGGCTGGAGCAGGACTTTAACTACAATGCGATGATTTCGCAGCGCGGTATCCTCAACCTGATCCATTCGGATGCGCAGCGCGATGCGTTCATCCGTCGGGGCAATGCGATGTTGCTGGGTGGCGCGGATGCCGAGATGCTCACGACCGCACAGATCAAGGCCCGCTATCCATATCTTAACACAAAAGACGCCCGTTTTCCGATCAAGGGTGGGTTGGCGCAGCATCGTGGGGGCACGGTCCGGCATGATGCCGTCGTATGGGGCTATGCGCGCGGTGCCGACAGTCGCGGTGTGGATATTATCCAAAATTGTGAAGTCACAGGCTTTCGTCAGGAAAGTGGCCGTGTGGTGGGCGTCGAAACCTCACGTGGGTACATCGGCGCGGGCAAGATCGGCTGTGCTGTTGCAGGATCATCGAGCCGCCTGATGTCCAAGGTCGACATGCGCTTGCCGATGGAAAGCCATGTGTTGCAGGCCTTTGTCTCTGAAGGGTTAAAGCCCGTCATGCCCGGTGTCGTCACCTTCGGGGCGGGTCACTTTTATTGCAGCCAATCCGACAAAGGCGGTCTCGTTTTTGGCGGCGATCTGGACGGGTATAATTCCTATGCGCAGCGCGGGAACTTGCCCGTTGTCGAGGACGTCTGCGAAGGCGGCATGGCGATCTTCCCGGCCTTTGCGCGCGCGCGTCTGTTGCGGATGTGGGGCGGTGTTATGGATATGTCGATGGATGGTTCGCCCATAATCGACCGCACGCCAATCGGCGGGCTCTATTTTAATGGTGGCTGGTGTTACGGGGGCTTCAAGGCGACGCCTGCCTCGGGGTTTTGTTTTGCGCATCTGTTGGCCCGCGATGAACCGCACCCAACCGCCACCGCCTACCGGTTTGACCGTTTTGAGACAGGTCACATGATCGACGAAAAAGGGATGGGCAATCAGCCCAATTTGCATTGAGCATGTTTGGCGAAAGTGGAGACCGGTTTTGCGGATTAAAGATGCGACAGGATAGACACCCATGATTATCGACCACCCGCTGCTTGGTCCGCGTGACAGCGCAGAGTTCACCTATATGGGTGACGCCAAATTGATCGACCGGCCTGATCCTGATGCTGCAACTGCCGCACGTGATTTCTACGACTACGCCTATCTACGCGACAATCCTGCGGGCTGGCATGACGAACTGTGGTTTCATGAGCAAGGCGACCGCAGTTGGTTGGTGGTGACCCGCAACACAATCACCCATGAGATCCGGCAGGTGCGGCTTGCCCGCGATGTGGCCCGCGCGCGGGGCCGCAGCACATGAGCCAGAAAAATCGCATCAGCGGAGGCCAGATCGACCGCACGAAGACGCTAAACTTTACCTTCGACGGCAAACGCTACACTGGTCACCCCGGCGACACGCTGGCCTCTGCGCTGCTGGCGAATGGTGTGCGCCTGATGGGGCGGTCGTTCAAATATCACCGGCCACGCGGAGTTCTGACCGCTGGATCGGAAGAACCCAACGCGCTGGTCGAACTGCGCAGCGGTGCCCGCCAAGAGCCGAACACACGTGCCACCACGACAGAACTCTTCGATGGTCTCACCGCGAAAAGCCAAAACCGCCTAGGGTCATTGCGGTTTGACGCCATGGCGATCAACGACCGGTTCTCAAATTTTCTGACGGCGGGATTTTATTACAAGACCTTCATGTGGCCCAAGGCGTTTTGGGAAAAGCTCTACGAGCCAATTATTCGCAAGGCGGCGGGTCTGGGGTCGCTGTCTCTGAAGGACGACCCGGACGTCTATGACAAAGGGTTCCTGCACTGTGACATGCTGATCATCGGCGCGGGCCCAGCAGGTCTCGTGGCGGCGTTAACCGCTGGTCGATCAGGTGCGCGGGTCATCCTCGCGGATGAAGACTTCCGCATGGGCGGGCGCATAAATTCAGAAACCTTTGTGATTGGAGGCACCTCGGGCGCTGATTGGGCCGTAACGGCCATTGCCGAACTTGGCAGCCTGCCCAACGTGCGGATCATGCCGCGCACAACTGTTATCGGGGCGTTCGATCACGGGATTTACGGCGCGGTTGAGCGAGTCGGTGACCATCTCGCCACGTCTGAGACTGGCAAACCCCGCCAGATCCTCTGGCGCATCTATTCCAAACACACTGTGCTGGCCGCAGGTGCGACCGAGCGGCCCATCGCCTTTGACAATAACGACCGTCCGGGCATCATGCTGGCCTCTGCAATGCGCACCTATGCCAATAGATTTGGTGTGGCCGCGGACAAACGTGTGGCGATTTTCACCAACAATGACGACGGGCACCGGACCGCCGCTGATCTCCATGCCAAAGGCGTAAAAATCGCCGCCGTTGTGGACATCCGCCCCGACGTGCCTCGGTCGCTGGATTACGAAGTGCTGCACGGCGAAGTCGTGGACACCAAAGGCCGTTTGGGTCTGACATTTGCGGAAGTTAAACTCGGCGACGGCAGCATTCGCACGCTGGAATGTGGCGCGCTTGGGGTCTCTGGGGGTTGGAACCCCAACGTGCATTTGACCTGCCATCAACGTGGGCGTCCGACGTGGAACGAGACCCTCGCGGCCTTTGTCCCCGGCGGCACGCTGCCCCCCGGCATGGTCGTGGCGGGTGCCGCAAACGGCGATATGTCCACGCATCGGGCATTGCAGGGCGGCGCGCAGGCCGCCCAAACAGTGCTCGACCTTGAAGGCCCGCTGCCCGATCTGCCACAGGCCGAAGATGCGCCCATCAACGTGACCCCATTCTGGTACGTCGAAGGGGCCAGTCGCGCGTGGCTGGACCAGCAGAACGACGTCACGGTCAAAGACGTCAAACTGAGCCACCAAGAGGGGTTCCGCAGCGTCGAGCATCTCAAGCGCTACACAACGCTGGGGATGGCCACCGATCAGGGCAAGACGTCGAATATGGGGGGCCTCGCGATCATGGCCGAGCTTGCGGGCAAGACTATCCCCGAGGTCGGCACGACGATGTTTCGCCCCCCCTATACGCCCACGGCCATCGGTGTCTTTGCCGGGCGTCACCGGGGCAAGGACTTTCACCCAACACGTCTGACGCCCAGTCATAAATGGGCTGAAGAACGAGGCGCTGTCTTTGTCGAGGTCGGCAATTGGCTGCGGGCGCAATGGTTCCCCCGCGCGGGCGAAACCCATTGGCGGCAAAGCGTCGACCGCGAGGTTCTGGCAACCCGTGCCTCTGTCGGCGTCTGCGATGTCACCACGCTGGGCAAGGTCGATGTGCAGGGTCGGGACGCGGCCGCGTTCTTGAACATGATCTACTGCAACGGATTTGGAAAACTCGCCGTCGGCAAAACTCGCTACGGCCTCATGCTGCGCGAAGACGGCATCGCGATGGATGATGGGACCGCCGGACGCTTGGCCGAGGATCACTTCGTCGTCACGACCACAACCGCCAATGCGTTGCCCGTCTACCGCCACATGGAATTTGTGCGCCAATGTTTAGCCCCCGACATGGATGTGCAGTTGATCTCCACGACCGAAGCTTGGGCGCAATATGCGGTCGCGGGGCCAAACGCGCGCAAACTGTTAGAGAAAATCGTCGATGTTGATATCTCCAACGACGCGTTCCCATTCATGGCCTGTTCCAATATCACCATCTGCGACGGGCTGCGTGCGCGTTTGTTCCGCATTTCGTTCTCGGGCGAGCTGGCCTATGAGATCGCGGTGCCCACAGCCTACGGCGACGCCCTGATGCGCAAGATCATGGAGGCAGGCGCCGAATTTGATGTGACGCCTTACGGCACCGAGGCCCTCGGGGTGATGCGCATCGAAAAGGGGCATGCGGCGGGCAATGAGCTGAATGGCACGACGACCGCCGCCAACCTCGGCATTGGGCGTATGGTCAGTGGCCTGAAAGACAGCATCGGCAAGGTATTGTCGCAACGCGCGGGCCTGAACGCCGAGGGCGATCTGCGCCAAGTCGGGATCAAACCAGTGAACCCCGCCGATCCAGTGCCGGCAGGGGCGCATCTGATGAAGGCCACGGGCCCCGTGGATGCCGCCCATGATCAGGGTTACGTCACCTCGGCCTGCTATTCCCCCACCCTCGGGCACGCGATTGCTCTGGGATTCCTCAAAGACGGGTCCGCGCGTTTGGGCGAACGTATGCGTCTGGTCAGTCCGCTGACGGGCGTGAATGTCGATGTCGAAATCGTCAGCGCCCATTTCATTGACCCAGACGGAGAGCGTCTTCGTGCATAACCTTACCACCCTCACAGCCTTAGGCGGCGCGGACGCCCGTGTTGATGTGTTTGATCACATCACAATTGCAGAAAACGACGGTCTTGCCTTGGCCTCGGTCGCGGCGCGAATGGGCCAAGAGGCCGCTTGTCAGGCGCATCTAAGAACGCTCCTTGGGGCCGTGCCCGAGGTGGGCCGCGCTGTGTTGCATGATCCAGAGGCCGGGTTTTGGATGGGGCCGGACCAATGGATGGTCGGCGCCCCTCGTGCCACGCATGAGATGTTGGCCGATCAGTTGAAGGACCACTTTGGTGAGACGGCGTCCATCACCGAACAATCGGGCGCATGGGTGTGTTTTGATGTGACAGGCCCCGCCATGCCAGACATGAGCGAACGTCTGTGCAATATCCCGATCCGCGAAATGGCGGCGGGGGATGTGCGCCGCAGCGTGATCCATCAGCTGGGGTGTTTTGTCATCCGCAGGGACGCGCCAGATCACATCCGCATCCTTGGCCCCCGCGCGTCGGCACAAACGCTGCATCACGCGCTGATCACCGCCGCGCAGTCGACCGCCTAAGCCCGCGGCAATATTGCGTTTTCACGGACGCGGAACATGTTGATTTTTTGCGATCTTCCTTGGGCGGGACGCCAAACACCTCGACTTAGGTCTGGCGCAGCGACGCGGTGCTCGAATATCGGATCAAATTCCAGCGGTGTGATTGTTGAACCCTATCTGACCACCCTGTCGGACAAATCCAATGTGTTCCCCACATTTCAGCACGGCGGCATTGAGACGATCTACATGCTCGAAGGTGAGGTAGACGTCCATCATGGTGACACTGTCTACGCGCTCAAGCCGGGTGACACATTGTCTTTTGACGCCAACGCCCCCCACGGAGCAGAAGTCCTCAAAGTCCTGCCAGCCCGCTAATTGTCGATCATCAGCTAGCTGTCTAACATATGGTCCCTCTTCAACTCATGTTGCATGAGAGGGGTAATTATTTAACCCAGCGAACACACACCCTGCCCTCCAGAAAAACAAATCGGATATAATGACCAATCATCAGATCAATTTTATCGGCTGGATCCTGTTTGGGGTGTGCGCGCTCGGCCTTATCACCGCGTCCGTGGGGCGCTTTTGGGCCAAGACCTGCTCGGTCTGCGTCTTGCGCGCCTGTTTGGTGCTTATGATTGCCGCCGTTCGAGACGATCTGTGAGCGCGCTAGCCTTAGGCCTCATCGCCGCGATCTGTTGGGGGTTTCATGACATCTGTGTGCGGTTTCTCAGTCAAAAGACGCCGCTGAGCGGGTGCATATTTGTGGTGCTGGTCACGGGGCTGATGTTTCATATCGGCCTGGTGGCCGCGACCCAAGATGTCCACGCCCTGACGTCGCAATCAGCATATTTATCGCTCGGCGCAGGCGTGTTCTTTGTCATCGCGACCTTTGGCCTGTATTTCGCGTTTGAACGTGGTCCCGTGCGGCTGGTGGCCCCTTTGATTGCCAGCTACCCGATCCTGTCTGTGTTCGTCGCGACATGGCAGGGGTCCACTACAACGGCGCTGCAATGGGGCGCCGTGCTGGCGATTGTGTTTGGCGTTGGTCTCGTCGCGGCCCTGTCCGTGGATGACGCAGAGGACATCCCGCCATTTGGCAGAACGATCCTATATTCCCTCATTGCGGCCTGCGGCTTTGCGGGCACATTCGCTCTTGGCCAATCTGCCGCAGAGCTTAGCGGCGAGATGTCCACAACGCTGCTGACACGCATTATGGCCGTGGGTCTCGTGGTGGTAATTTTGCTCGGCTTCAAGAAACCGTTCTGGCCCGGCAAACCCGCACTGCCATGGTTGATCGCAATGGGGGTCGCGGACGGAATTGCGCTTCATTCAGTGTTGTCAGCGGGTACGTTGCCTGATGCGGAATATGCAGCGGTGACGTCGTCGATGTTCGGTCTGCTCACGATCCTGCTCGCGTGGGTTTTCTTGAAAGAGCGGATGTCACTGCCTCAGTGGCTCGGCTGTTTGATCGCCTTCGCGGGCGTAGGAACCCTAGCACTCTAGTGCTTGAGCGGGATGCTAGAAAATTCCCAACCCCGCATAGGGCAGAAAGCGAACGGGCGTGCCGGACGACACTTTGCAGGCCTCATCGGGCAGTTCAACCAAACCATCCGCCCAAGCCAAGCTGCTGATGCGCCCCGATCCTTCGGAGGCAAAAACCTCGGCCCGTCCGTCTACTAATCGGGCCCGCAGATATTCCCGTCGCCCCGGTTTCTTGGACTTTGAAAACGCGGCGGGCACGGTCATCACCAGCGGCTCAACCCAGCCCGCCCCGGACATCAACGACAGCGAAGGGCGCGCGAAAATCGCCGCACAGACCAAGGCTGCGACCGGATTGCCGGGCAGACCGAACACGGGCACCCCGTTCCACAACGCCAGCGCAAGGGGCCGCCCCGGTTTCACCGCGATGCGCCAGCTGGACAACGTGCCACGCGTGCGCAGCAGACGGGACACATGGTCCTCGTCCCCTGCCGATGCGCCACCTGAGGTCAGGATCACATCGACGTTCGCGCTGTCCAAACGCGCGGCGATCTCACTTTCATCATCGCGCACATGCCCGAGGTCCACAGGCACGTATCCCCAGCCTTTCACGAGCGAGAGCAGCATAGGACGGTTGGCGTCGTAAATTTGGTGCGGTTCGGCGGGCTGTCCGGCGGCGGCGATGATCTCATCACCCGTCGAGAGCACCCCAACACGCAAAGGGCGAAACACCTGAAGTTCGGCAATATTGAGCGCCGACATCAGCGCCAGATCAGGCGCGCGAAGGCGATGGCCAGCGCGCAGCGCGATGCCGCCTTGCGCCATATCCTCACCCGCAGCACGTGCGTTTGCCCGCACTTTAACAGGTCCGTCAAAGGCCACATGGGTCGCATTGATCGCGCAGTCTTCTTCCAGCACGATTGTGTCGACGCCTGCGGGCAAGATCGCGCCGGTCAGAATACGGATAGCTGAGCCGGGCGGTACGGCCCCGGCAAAGGGTTGTCCGGCGGCGGCTGCGCCTTCGAGCAATGGCAGGGTTTGCACGCCTTGGCCCGTCGCCGCATGGGCAAATCCGTATCCGTCCACTGCTGAATTGGCCCGTGGCGGGTTGGACCGCATCGCGACCGCGTCGACTGCCAATACAGCGCCCAAGGCATTGGCGGGATGAAGCAAAACCTTGTCCGTCAAAGGCACCATTACGCTCCTTAACCGCG
Source organism: uncultured Paracoccaceae bacterium (assembly GCA_937931795.1). Lineage (GTDB taxonomy): Bacteria > Pseudomonadota > Alphaproteobacteria > Rhodobacterales > Rhodobacteraceae > JALZWD01. The sequence goes on along the minus strand of CALHAP010000117.1, from coordinate 2,604 downwards.
CCAGAGCGTCGTCGACGGGCACCCAACTCACGCCTTGAGGCATGGCAAAACAGTCGTCACGCAGGCGCGGCGGGGTCAGCTTTTGGCTCATGAGAGGTCCGCCCAGATGAAATCGGCAATGGTTGTGGTATCATCAAGCGCTAGCACTGGCACATCGAGACCTGCAATCGGCGCGTCCGAGGCAACCATGTGCACGGTGGGATTGTCGCGCGCGATCAACGGCTTGCCCGACCCGACGGCAGCACGGTGACATTCCACCTTTGGGTGCGGCCCCGACTTATACCCTTCGATCAGTACCAGATCATGGGGATCAAGTCGCGCGATCAGGTCTTCGACACTCGGCTCGGTTGCGCCGCGCAGCTCGCTCATCAACGCCCATCGGTCTTTCGTCGCCAGCAACACTTGCCCCGCGCCCGCAAGCCTGTGGCGGTAGCTGTCGGTGCCGGGCTGGTCGATATCGGCTGTCATGTGGGCGTGTTTGATCGTGGCCACCCGCAACCCGCGTGCGGTGAATTCTGCGACCAACCGCTCGGTCAGTCCCGTTTTGCCGCAGTTCTTCCACCCGGTGATGCCGTAGATTTTCATAGCAGCCCCTCAGCCACGGCGATGTCATCGGGCGTGTTGATGTTGAAGAACGGGTTGCGCTCGGAGGCGTCCCACACCGCCTGCCCCGCTGCGTGCTGATCCGTCCAGATCACGACCTTGCGCAGCCCGCCTCTCAGGGCCTCTCGCAGATCATCGCGCAACGCTGTGGGCCAGAGGCCAAAGGTCGGTTGACGGTATATCTTGTCGCCTTCTTGCGTGGCGGCCAGTGCCAGCGGGCCTTGGGCGGTTAGACCCGCTACCAGATCGGCGGGGAAAAACGGCGTGTCGGCGGCGACTGACACAACCACGTCAAACCCTTGCTCCGCCGCCCAATCCATCCCCGCAAGCACCCCTGCCAATGGCCCCACGAAGCCGTCCAAACTGTCGGACACCACGGGCAACCCGAGATCGCTGAACCGCTCCGGCGCGCCATTGGCGTTCAGGACAATCGCCCCCACCTGAGGTTCCAATCGCGCGATCACCAGGTCGATCAGGCGGTGGCCCCCGACGCGGCGCAAGCACTTATCGCCCCCGCCCATGCGCGTCGCCTGCCCGCCTGCGAGGATCACCGCTGGGATGCCTGCGCTCACGCGGATGCCCCTTTACGGCGCGTGCTGCGTGTCTCGTCAGGGATCGTATCAGGGTCCACGTCGAGTATCAGACGCTCCTGCCCGCTCAGACACACGAACCGTTTGCCCCGCATCCGCCCGATCAACGTCATGTTCACCTGCCGCGCGATCTCGACGCCCCAAGCCGTAAATCCCGACCGCGACGCCAGCACTGGGATGCCCATATGCGCGGTCTTGATCACCATCTCGGACGTCAGCCGCCCGGTCGTGTAGAGGATTTTATCCGCCGCCGCGCTGTCGTTGCGAAACATCCAGCCCGCGACCTTATCAACGGCGTTGTGCCGCCCGACGTCCTCCATATAGATCAACGGTTTGTCTTGCGCGCAGAGGACTGTTCCATGAATCGCCCCGGCCTCTAGGTACAGCGACGGCATCGTATTGATCTCGCGCGACAGCGCATAGAGCCAAGAGGCACGCAGCGGCGCATTGGGCAATGTCAGTCCCTCCAGACCCTCCATCATATCCCCAAACACCGTCCCCACAGCGCATCCGCTGGTGCGGGTCTTTTTGCGCATCTTTTCCTCATACGAGGTCTTGCGGGCCGTGCGTACCACGACGACCTGCAAGTCATCATCATAGTCCACACCCGTGATCTCGTCGTCATCGCGCAGCATCGCCTGATTGCGCAAGAACCCGATTGCTAGATATTCAGGGTGGTCGCCGATGGTCATCGCGGTGACGATTTCTTGGCTATTGAGGTAGATTGTCAGCGGGCGTTCCTCGACCACGCGCATATCTTGGACAGCGCCCGTGTGATCCATACCCTGTACCGCGCGCGTCAATCTCGGGTCACTGGGGTCGGGACGGATCATGGGAAACCTTTCGTCGGTGGCGGCAATTTGGTAGACCGCCTGGACGTTATAAGCGAGATTGCGATGCTGGGCTATGTGAACATCTCTGGGCGCGGAAAGACAGATGACCTGCTTTTCACGCTCGCCCAAGACCTCATGCCACGTGGCGTGCGGGTGGCCGGTGCCGTGCAACGCAATGTGCCGGACAAAACCGATACAATCTGCGCGATGGACCTGCAAATCCTGACCGGGCAGCGCACAATCCGCATCAGCCAGCCCTTGGGCGCACATGCGAAGGGCTGTCGGTTGGACCCCCAAGCCTTGGCCGACGCCGTGGGCGAGGTTGAGGCCAGCCTGACCACCACCACGCCGCCCGATCTGTTGATCATCAACAAATTTGGCACCCAAGAGGCCGACGGCGGCGGGTTTCGATCTGCCATCAGTGCCGCTCTGCTCCGTGACATACCCACCGTGATCGGTGTGCCCGACAGCACCCTCGCCGCGTTCCAAGACTGGGCGGGCGATATGGCGCGGCCCGTCACCGCCGACGAAATACACGATTGGTGCGCGCAGGTTTTTGGCCTCACGTCACGGGAATA
>CALHAP010000116.1 GCA_937931795.1 uncultured Paracoccaceae bacterium | reverse complement strand
GGGCATCTGTTTCAATGCGAGAACAATGGCGTCCTGACGCTCAAAGGGATTGAAGGGGGCGTGCAATCTTGGCGCGTGATAGGGCACGCCAAAACTGACAGCCGCTTTGATGCTTTGCGCCCGCAGGTTCCCACCGCAGGTTTTGTGGGCCGCAGTGCCGAACTGGCGCGTCTATCGGTGACCGAAGCTGTTGTGGGCACCGGTCGGGGCCAAGTGTCCTTGATCATGGGCGATGCTGGCATGGGGAAGTCCCGCCTCGCGCGGGAATTTCTGACAAAATCGGAACGGGTCACGTCTGTGCAGTTCATTTTGCAATGCACACCCTACCACAATGGTACGCCGTTTCATCCCCTGCGCCGCTTGATCAACCGGCTTCTCGAAGGGATCGGCGGGGATCAATCGACAACCCATGAAACCGCCTCGGCTTTCCTGACAGGGTTCGGGCTCGATCACGACACGCATATCGCCCACTTTATCGACGTGCTGTCCAATCCGACTGATCAGCCCACCAGTGAAGGGTCCGCGATGGACAATCGCTATGCCCAGATTGCGGTTCTCACCGATTTATTCTGCGCAATGGCAGTTGATGCGGGCGCTGTCATTTTGGAAGATTTGCAGTGGATGGATGCATCCACGGCCGAGGTTCTGGCCCGCGTCGCCGACAGGTTGCAAGATGTTCCGACCCATCTGGTTTGCACCATGCGCACCGGCGATGTGCCCGCGTGGTGCGACGATGCGCAGGCGGATATTATAGCGCTGGACCGTCTGGACGATGGGGAGTTCGACGATCTTGTGCGCTCTATCGCACGGGCAAGCGCCCCTACCATCACGCTGAGTGATAAGCAGATCGCCGAGATTTCGGCGCGCTGCAATGGCAGTCCGGTGTTTGCCGAAGAACTCACCCGCTATTCTGTGGAGCGCGAAGCAGACCCCAGTCGAACCGCAGATAACTCATTGCCGGCAACGCTGGCGGATTCGCTGCTTTCGCGGCTTGATCGGCTAGAGACGGGGCGTGATTTGGCGCAATTGGCAGCCGTTATTGGTAATGAATTTCCAGTGGATCTGTTGGTCGCGGTCTCAGACTTGCCCAAAGAGGAAGTAATGCGCGGTGTTGCCAGCCTGATCGACGCGGGCGTTTTGCAAAGGGGGCACAGTACCTTTGGACAGGCGGTAAAATTCTGCCACATGATGCTTCAGGACGCTGCATATCTAACACTGCTGCGCCGCGACCGGATCGCCAAACACGCCCATATTGCCAATACTGTCATGCGCGCCTTTCCACAGGTCAGCGCAACACTTCCGCAGATCGTGGCGCATCATCTGTCGTGTGGTGGCGATATCGCGCATGCCGTAATGTTTTGGGATCGGGCGGGCACGCTGGCCGCCGCGCGGTCTGCATACGCCGAGGCTGTGGTCCATTTCCGCAAGGCAATTGACGACTGTGGCACGGCGCCCATAGGCACCGATTTGGAAGAAACCGAACTGGCAGTCCGGCTCAATCTGGTGGGGACGCTGGTATCGTTGCACGGGTTCAATAGCGCTGAAGTCCACGCCGAGATGCCTCAAGTCGAAGCCATGGGGGCCGCGCTGCAAAGCAAAGACCAGATGCTGCCTTTGCTGGTGTCAAAATGGGTTTTCTCCGGCGCAAGTGGCCAGTTTGCGGCATCGCTGGAAGTGGCGCGTCAAGTTAGAGATGCGGCGGCCCCCGACGATGTGGTTGAACAGCTGTTGGCGCAGAGATGTATGGGCACCGCAAATTTCTTTAGCGGAAAAATATCTGACGCTACCGAAGACCTGAACGCCTTTTTTGCGGTGTACGACCCTGCTTTGCATGACGATGGATTAGGCCGCTTTGGCAGTTCGCATCATGGGGCAATGTCCGCGGTCGGTTTGGCCGAAATCGCCGCGCTGTCAGACGACAGCGCGGGCTGTGATCACTGGTCGGCAAAAGTCGAAGAACTGGCAGAATTGAGCGGTCAAGCGCATGATCTGTGTCATGCCACGTTCTTTATTGGCTGCGTGGTGCCCTACTTCAGGGACCAGCTTGATGTCGTGAATGCCAGCGCGTCGCGCTTGCACGACAGTGCGCGGCGACACGACCTGGCGGCGTGGGGTGCCTATGCTGATCTGTTCCACGCCTTGGTGTTAATGAAACAAGGGCGCACCCAAGAAGGACTAGCGCTTGCACGGCCAAGTATCACGGTCACGCAAAACACGGGCGGATTCTTGCATTTTTGCATGGCGTTTTATGCGGAGAATTGCCTGAACGCAGGTTTGATCCAAGAGGCGCGAGAAAGCTATGAGAAGATCGGCACGCTGTTGCTGGAACAAGAGACTTGGCTTTCCGCAGAATTTGGGTGTGTCGATGCGATGATTGCGCACCGTGAGGGGCGTCCTCACAGGGATGTCATGTCAGTTCTGGAGCGCGCCGAAGAGATTGCAACCCGACAAGGGGCCACGCTTTTTCAGCAAAAAATCGCGCGTTTTAAGGCTAGAATCCTAGAAAAGGAAAGCGCCCCATCATGTCGGTGACGGATATTGCGCGGCAGGTGTTCTCAACCGTGTTCGTGGCAATTGTCTCAGCGGTATTTGCGATCTCATTCGCGGCGATCATTTATAACGGCGATCTTGCCCCTTTTTTCAATCGCGGGATCGGCTTGACGCTGATGGGCGGGGCGATTGTTGCGGTGATCGGGGCCGTAACGCTGTCATACCGTGGCTCGATTGTGCAGCCCCAGGACGCGCCCGCCATTTTGATTGCAGGCGGATCGGCGTCCTTGATCGCGAGCCACGGCCTGTCCGGCGAGGCGCTCTTCGCAACGGTTGCTTGCATCGTGGCCCTTTCGTCTCTGCTGACGGGGGTGGTCGCTTTGCTGGTGGGGCAGCTGCGGCTGGCGATGTTTGCGCGCTACATTCCCTATCCGGTGCTTGCGGGATTTCTGGCGGCGACGGGGCTGTTGCTGTTGATGGGTGGGGTGAGCGTCGCGGTGGAGGCCACGCCGAGTTTTGACACTCTTGCCTTGTTCGGTACGGCTGAGGCGGTGATCAAATGGGGCTCTGTCTGTTTGGCAGCCATCGTGATCGTCTGGGCCACACGGGTGTTTACAGGACAGCTGACATTGCCCATTGCCTTGATCGCTGTGACCATCGCATTCTACGTGATCATTCTCGCACAGGGTCTTTCGCTGGAGGACGCGCAGGCGGCGGGTTTCATCCTTGGTCCATTCCAGCAGGGTAGTTTTCTAACCGGCATTGACGGCGATACGCTGGCCCAAGCGGATTGGAACGCTATTGTAACGCAGGTTCCGGTCATTGCGACCATCGTTGCGATCTCTTTGATCGGGGCGACACTGAATGCGTCGGGTCTTGAATTGGAAGTGGGCCGCGATCTGGACATCGACCGCGACATGCGGGGCGTGGGGGTAGCCAATATCGTCAGCGCCTGTGCGGGCGGTTTGCCAAGCTACCATCTGCTGGGAGAAACCGTGCTGGCGCATCGCCTCGGTCTTGTGGGCGTTTTGGCCGGCTTCAGCTCTGCCGTTGGGTGTTTGGCGGTGCTGCTGTTGGGTGGTGCTGCGTTGTCGGTGATGCCAACGGGGTTGTTTGCCACGATCATCGCCTATCTGGGCGTTGATCTGCTGTATACGTGGCTGTGGAAAGAGCGGCAGAATTTTCGCGCAGCAGACTATTTCATCGTTCTGCTGATCCCGCTAATTGCAATCACCTACAGCTTTCTCGCGGCCATCGCCCTGGGCCTATTTCTGGCCTTTTGTCTGTTTGTCATTGCCTATGCCAAGCTCGATGTCTTTCGGTCTCAAACCACGCTTGCGACGCGTCGGTCTTTTGTGGAGCGGCCCGACACTCAACTGCAACAGCTGGCGGATCTGGGGCAGAATGTGCAGATCGTTGAACTGAGCGGTTATCTCTTCTTTGCATCGGCCCATATGGTGCGAGAACGGATCAAAGTGCTGTTGCAAGAGACGGCGCAGCCACCGCATTGGCTCGTGCTGGATTTCAGGCATGTCAGCGGGCTGGACAGCTCGACGTGGCACATGATGCAAAAGCTGGCGGATGACTGTGACGCGCAAGGGGTGCAGGTGGTGTTTTGCAATATTGCGCGGCTTGAAGCAGGTGGGCGGCAAACTGGTTTGCGACCCTCCAAGGCGCTTGCGTTTGACACGTTGGATCTGGCGCTTGAGCATGTGGAAGATGTATTGCTGTCGCGCGCGCCGGTTGTTGACCTGCCAGCAAGCGGCGATATTTGGCGCGATATCAGCGCGGTTTTTCCCGATGGCGCGCTTGCGCAATTCACCGAGACAATCACCGCGTCAGCCGGGGATGTGGTGATCAAGCGGGGCGCCCAATCCAGCTACGTCTACGTGCTGACAGAAGGGCAATTATCAGTATCGGTCCCAAATCAAGACGGATCGACCAGCACAGTCGCGCAAATCCGGTCTGGTTTTCTGATCGGTGAAATTGCCTATTACGCGGGGGGCGTACGGTCAGCCGATGTCATTGCGAAAGGCGATGTGACGCTGCACCGGATCGACATGCAGCGGCTTGATGCGGCAGAAGAACAGCTGCCAAGGGCGGTGGCAGAGGTCCACAAGATCATCGCGCGGCACATGGCTTCGCGGTTGAGCCGAACGACCCAATTGCTGCGTGATCTTGGTGCGACCTCAAGTTAAAGCGCCGCATCAAATCTATCCGTTTCTGCCAGCTTGGGCTGTTTTCTCACCAACGTCCTTTTGAATACGACGACCGTGCGCTTGCAGTGATCGAAATCCCGCAACAATCAGGGGGTGCGGGCGGTCTTTGGGTGCTGTTTGGGAATCGATTGTTGCGCCAAACCTGCGCAATGCAGGCCTCCGGTTCGCCACATTCTGGCTAAAAATGCAGGCAGAGCGGGTGTTTTACCGCGGTCTTTGATCATTTGCACAGGGTTGATCGGTTTTCATCTGACGCGCTGATCAGAATAAATGGCCGCGTTTTAAGAGGAAATTCGCCAAAAATCGGCGATTTTGCATTCCTCAGTATGAACTCTGCATGGCCACAGACCCGTCTTAAACCGGCCCGCTTCTCATCGTTAACCTTTCGATAACAATCAAGTCTGGAAGGTTACGGAAATGTCTAAGAAAATACTTGTACTCGGTGGTGATGGTTTTTGTGGTTGGCCAACGTCTTTGCATCTGAGTGCGCTTGGACATGAAATCCATATCGTCGACAATCTGTCGCGTCGGGCCATCGACCAAGAGCTGGGCGCTGATAGCCTGACGCCGATTGCGTCCATGGAAGAGCGCCTGTCCGCGTGGATAGCATCTGGTGGTGACCCGATCGCATTCCATAACCTCGACGTTGCGGCCGATTACTTTGGCCTGCGTGATCTGATCGAAGAGGTGAAACCCGATACAGTGATCCAGTTTGCCGAACAACGCGCCGCCCCCTATTCGATGAAGGACGAGGTCTGCAAGGTCTACACCGTCAACAACAACATCTCTGCCAGCCACAATGTGCTGGCCGCGATTGCGGACCTGCGGTTGGATACACATGTCGTCCATCTGGGCACGATGGGTGTCTATGGCTACGATGGCGATGGTCTGGAAATCCCCGAAGGCTATCTGCCCGTGCAGGTCAAGGGCGACAATGGCGAGGTCTTTGACCGCGAGATTTTGTACCCCACGAACCCCGGCAGCGTCTACCACATGACGAAATCCATGGATCAGTTGCTGTTCCAATTTTATGCCAAGAACGACCAGATGCGTATCACTGATCTGCATCAGGGTATCGTTTGGGGCACGCAAACTGATGAGACGCGTCGTGACGCCGCTTTGATCAACCGCTTTGATTATGATGGCGACTACGGCACCGTGCTCAACCGCTTTTTGATGCAGGCCGCCGTTGGTCACCCGCTGACAGTGCATGGCACTGGCGGTCAGACCCGTGCGTTCATCCACATCCAAGACACGGTGCAATGTTTGGCACTGGCGGTTGAGAACCCACCCGAGCGGGGCGAGCGTGTCAAAATCCTCAACCAGATGACAGAAACACACCGGGTGCGTGATCTGGCCCAGATGGTCGCTGATGCGACGGGCGCCGAAGTGGCAATGGTCGACAACCCGCGCAATGAAGCTGCCGAAAACGATCTGCGCGTCTCTAACAAGGGCTTTATCGCTCTGGGCCTTGAGCCGATGACACTCGAAAATGGCCTGCTGACCGAGACGTTGGAAATTTCGCAGAAATACGCAGACCGCTGTCTCATGAATATGATCCCTTGCGTGTCCACTTGGACCGATGCGCAAAACCCCGGCACGGTGTCGAACATTATCGCGGCTGAGTAACCCGCCGGGCGAGAACGAGTGTGATGGCCAACGCGGACGTGCCGCGTTGGCCCGTTGAATAAAGAACGTCAGGACAAATCAAAAATGAGAATGGTGGGTTTGGCATTGCTGATCTTTCTTCTGATGGGGGTATCTATTGCCCTCACTCAGATGAATGTCTGGCAGTTTGCCAAAAACACCTTTGCCCAGATCGACACGACCCTCATTTTTGAAGTGGACGACGACGAGCAAGATCCGCGCACACAACACAGCTTTTCGCGCGCCCACCCGGACGGTGTTTTGTTGTTGTCGGGCAGCACCCAAGCCCAATCCGCCCGGTTCGTTTTGCCAAAGGACGCCCCGATATCATCAGGTGAATTGCAGGTAAACGCGACCGCCCAAGTCAGCAATGATACATCGGGCATGGTCCGTATTTTCGTCGGCAAAGAACGGCGCGGCGAAGTGTTGTTGCGCCCCGGTCAGCAGAATTTCAACACCACCATCGAGCTGACCCCCCAAGACCTTGCGCGGGACGAGCTGTGGGTGCGCTACGCCATGGCGGGTCTAGAGACGACCGCCAGTTGCACAACCCAAGGCGGCACACCTGCCGTTGTCGAGATCGAGCAAGACAGCCGTCTGATCCTTGATCTGGAAACCCCGACGCTGACCACCCGCGATCAGGTCGCAAGCTGGGGCGATCAGGTTTTGATCGGTTGGCCCAGTTGGCTATCGGATGACGAGCGACAATTGCGCCAATACGCATCGCTGGTTCTGGCCGCGCGCGGTTACACCGTGCGGATGGTGGACGCGCCCAACACCGCGACATTATCGGGCGATGCCTTGATTGATTTCGTCACGGCGAATGTCCACCCTGATCTGACCTTGGGCGAAGACTATAGTTGGCCGTATTACGTTGCAGAGACGGGTCCAAACGCTGGCATCAGACGGTTCCATGGGGGCACGTCCTGGCGACATTGGTACACGATCAGTCCGTCGCACCACACGTCGGAACCTGCGGCGTTTGCCTATTCCGTATTATTAGGCCCGCTTCCAGATGACGCGGGTTGGACCGTAACAGTGACGCACAATGGCACGATCCTAGAGGTCATCGAAACCTCGGGCGATACCCATGTGGTTGAGGGCACGCTGTCGCTAGATGGTCTGCCATTTGGCGATTCCAACGTGATCGAAGTGACCGCCAGTTCTGACTATGAGATCGTGGGGATGTGTAATGTAGGGCCAGAGTTGGTTGCTGAACTGCGCCCTGAGACACGTTTGATTGGCGGCGGTGATGCGCTGGGTGATGCATTGGAAAACGTGCGCGCGACCTTGGCGCAGCACGAGGTCGTACCCGTGCGCCTGTTGCCAGGGGCGTCTTTGGTGGAAACGCAGCGGTTGATTGACCTGACCAAGGCACTGTTGCCACAGGGTAAATCCATCACCACGGCCAACGACAACGCACTGATTGTCGCGGTGCAACGCGCCAGCTTTGCGCGGATCACCCAAGAACTGCCCCCCGAAGCCTATATCGTGTGGTTCGATGATGATGGGCAGGGCCTGTTGTCGGCCACTGTCGCAGAGATCGCACGCGACCCAGATTTGCATCCGCAGGGTGCTTTGGCCTTGGCGGTGTCGCCGCTGTCGGAGACCCAATTATCGGCGCTTGATCCATGAGTGCGGCCAGCACAGACAACCGCGGCGAGATCAACTTTGTCTCTGTTGACAGTGCGCCCAAACGCTTTGCCGGTCACGTGCCGCAGTGGCGCGCGCCTGCGGCGATTGGTTTGTTTACGGTTGTGGCGATTATCCAATTGTTTTTGATCAACAAGACCCCGCTGCAAGGGTTCATCCAGAACCACGACTGGGTGTTCTCGCCCTATACCGGTCACCATGCGATTGCGGTGCGGGTCTATGTCATTTCGTTCTTTGTGGCGTTTGCGGCCTTTGCGGGTGGGACGCCGAAGATGCGGCTCAAGTTTGGTCTCGACATTATTGGCACCTTTGCGCTGGGATGTTTGCTGCTCGATTTCGCCAATATCGCGCTGTTCGCCAGTTTTCAGGTCGCCTACAGCCTGCATCTGGGCGAGATCGTCAGTGGGATGCTGGGGTTTGGGATTTACTCGGTGAAGTTGCTGGAATGGGGCCTGATGCCCGCGCGCATCCGCGTCGAGCACCGCCCCATGGACGAGCGCAGCGCTCTCTTGCGGCTGTGCATCACCATCGGCATCGCGACCGCTGTGGCGATCTGGGCCTCGCATTCAAAATGGCCTGTGGTCGATGCGATGCGGCAATGGGCCCTGCTGGGCGGTATCGGGCCGGGCGTGTTTTTGTTCCTGCCAGTCCTATTTGGTCAACTCTACCTGCTCGCGGTGATGGACGTGCTGATGATGCGCCCACCCAAGATCAAACCCTCGGTCAGTATCATCGTGCCCGCGCATAACGAGAAATACATCATCGAGCGGACGATCCACGCAATGGATATGGCGGCCAAGCACTACGGCGGCGAGGTGCAAATCCTCATCATGAACAACAATTCCACCGACGAGACGGCCGAGCTTGCGACCAAGGCGATCGAGAATTGCGTGGCCGCCACTGGCCGCGTGATTGACGTGCCAACGCCAGGCAAATCCCACGCGCTCAACGACGGTTTGGATGCTGCAAACACCGAACTGTTGGTGCGCGTCGATGCCGACACCTTGCTGGGCGAAGACAACCTCAGCCGGGCCATTCCTTATTTTACAGACCCGTCCGTGGGCGTCGTGGGCGGCGTGCCGATCCCACCCGGCGGCGGATTGTTCGACCGCGCACGCCTGTTAGAGGTGATGGTCAAACACGGGTTTTATTCGGTGGCCATGGGCGCTGTGAAAGGTGTCGTGGGCATTCCCGGCATGTTCGTGGTCTACAGGACCGAGCACCCCCGCTACTTGGGTGGTTTTGTCGAGGGGATGAATGGCGAGGACACCGATATCTCGCTGCGCATTGGCGAGCTGGGGTACAAATCCGTCGTTGATCCGCGCATCCGCTATATCTCGGAAGTGCCGTCGGCCTACGCCCATATGCGCGAACAACGCATGCGCTGGTTCCGCTCTATTTACCACATCTCATCGCGCTGCCGCGATCTGATCTATTCAGACTGGATTTCGATCCGGGGCAAACTGATCCTGCCCTATATGCTGGTCAACTCCGCCCGCCGCGCGATGCTGGTGCCGCTGCTGATCTTTGGCATGATCGAGTATTTTTCGGGCTTCAATCCGGAAAGCCCTCTGATCTGGCAGGCTATCTTGGCGGTGATGCTGGGCGCACCATCCATCATGGCAATCTTTTCAACCTTGCTGAACGGGGTGCCACGGGGTCTGTATTGTATCCCTGAATATCTCGTCTTTCGCATCCTGCGCGCCTATTTCACGCTGGAATCCATGCTGAGCATTTCGCTGTCGAACGAGCGCAAAGTCCAAGAGGATGACTACCGCAACGACGTGGTGTCTAATCGACCTATCCGGGTGGCTTAATCGCCGCCAAACCCATGCATCCGTTTGGCCCATTGCAGCCCGATGAACGCCCCCTTGACCCGGGGCAACATCCACAGGCACAGGCCCACTGATACCGGGATCAGCACCGCGATCAACGTCATTGGATCACGCCCCAGTGGTTCAAACAGCAAATGGAACAATAGCCCAAGGACATGGGCGACCACGAGGATGACCACATAGGCGGGCCCATCATCGGCCCGGTGCTTGGCGTGGTATTCGGTGCCGCAGGTGGGGCAAGCGTCAACTGCCGTCAGATACGCCTTGAACAGCGGACCATCGGTGCAATTGGGACAGGTGCGGCGCAATCCGTTCCACACCGCAGGCCAAGCCGGGCGATCTTGTGGGGTGCTGTGCGCGTCACTCATATCATCTCTCCTATTCCCGCTGACATAGCAGGCGCGCGGCTTTTGTGAAGGCACCTGCGCGCTTGCGTCTTAAACCCGCCCGGCTAAGGTAGGCTGTATGACTGATATTTCGCCCGCGACCGACCTCGCCCACCGTCTGACCGAGGCTGTGACAGCCAAACGTGACGACCTGATCGCTCTGACCCAAGATCTGATCCGCATTCCGACCCTAAATCCACCGGGCGAAAACTACCGCGCGATCTGCGAATACCTTGAGGCGCGGCTGCGCGGGCATGGGTTCGATATCCAAATGATCCGCGCCCATGGCACCCCCGGTGATTGCACGGCCTATCCCCGTTGGAACATCATCGCCCGCCGCGAGGGACCACACGCGGGCGACTGCGTGCATTTCAACAGTCACACAGACGTGGTCGACGTGGGCCTCGGTTGGACGCGCGATCCGTTTGGGGGCGAGTTAGACGACGGCAAAATCTATGGGCGCGGCGCCTGCGATATGAAAGGGGGCCTAGCCGCCTCGATCATCGCGGCTGAGGCGTTTATCGAAGTGATGCCTGACTACCACGGCGCCATCGAGATCAGTGGCACTGCGGATGAGGAAAGCGGCGGCTACGGCGGCGTCGCCTATCTGGCCGAACAGGGGTTTTTCAACCCCGAGCGCGTCCAACACGTCATCATCCCTGAACCGCTGAACAAAGACCGCGTCTGTCTGGGGCATCGCGGCGGTTGGTGGGCCGAGATCGAAACCTTTGGCGAGATTGCGCATGGCTCCATGCCCTTTCTGGGCGATTGCGCGGTGCGTCACATGGGCGCAGTGATCGACACGTTCGAGCGCGATCTCTACCCCGCCATGGCCGCCCGCCGCACAGATATGCCCGTGGTCCCCGAAGGCGCGCGGTCGTCGACGATGAACATCAATTCGATCCACGGCGGGCAGGCCGAACAACTGGCGGGCAGCACCGCCCTGCCATCCCACTGCGTGCCCGACAGTTGCCGCATCGTCATCGACCGCCGGTTTCTGGTCGAAGAGCCGCTGGATCAGGTGCGCGCCGAGGTCGAAGGCCTGCTAGAGGGTCTAAAATCCGACCGCCCGAAATTCGACTATGCCCTGCGCGAGTTGAATCACGTCTTGCCTTCGATGACCGACCGCGACGCGCCCGTGGCCAGCACTGTGGCCGCCGCGATCCAAAACGTGCTGGGCCAAGAGGCGCAGTTCGTCGCCTCCCCCGGCACCTACGATCAAAAGCACATCGACCGCATCGGAAAGCTGAAAAATTGCGTTGCTTACGGCCCCGGTGTGCTGGAACTCGCACACAAGCCCGACGAGTGGATTGGCGTCGATGACATGATCGACAGTGCGGCTGTCATGGCGCAAAGCCTTGCCAAACTGCTCTTGCCCAACGCAGACTGATGAAAATGCAATACGAGGGGGAAATATTATGACCATCCGCGCAACGCTTCTGGGCGCAACCATGCTGTCACTCGCAGCCGGGTTTGCCGCAGCCCAAACCGATATCACGGTCGCCATCCAGCTAGAGCCACCGAACCTCGACCCCACGGGCGGCACGGCGCAAGCGATTGATTCTGTGCTCTATTCCAACGTCTTCGAAGGGCTGACACGCTTTATGGCGGATGGATCGGTCGTACCGGGTCTCGCCGAAAGCTGGGAAATATCTGACGATGGTACGGTCTACACGTTCACCTTGCGCGACGGCGTGACATTCCATGACGGCACCACGATGGACGGCGAAGACGTCAAATTCAGCCTCGACCGTGCGCGTGCAGAAGACAGCACAAACGCGCAAAAGGGTCTGTTTGCAGGCATCACCGATGTCACCGTTACGGATCCGCTGACGGTCCAAGTGACACTCGACGGCCCCAACGGCATGTTCCTCTTTAACATGGCGTGGGGCGACGCGGTGATCGTCGCACCCGAGAGCATCGCCGACATCGCCTCCAACCCCGTTGGCACCGGCGCGTTCCAGTTCGACAACTGGGTGCAGGGCGACCGTTTGGAGATGTCGCGCTACGACGGCTATTGGGGCGACGCCCCGGCGCTGGAAACAGCGACCTTCCGCTTTATTTCGGATCCGACTGCCGCTTTTGCCGCTGTGATGGCCGAGGATGTGGACGCCTTTGTCGGCTTCCCCGCGCCGGAAAACCTGCCGCAGTTCGAAGCCGATCCGCGTTTCCAAGTGCTGACCGGCAACACCGAAGGCGAGACGATCCTTGCGATGAACAACGGGATGGCGCCGTTCGATAACCCGCTGGTCCGCCAAGCTGTAACGCTCGCGATTGACCGTCAAGCGATCATCGACGGCGCAATGTTTGGCCTCGGCACACCCATCGGCACGCACTTTGCGCCGCACAACCCTGACTACCTCGATCTGCTGGACAACTCGCCCTACGACCCCGACCGCGCCCGCGAACTGCTGGCCGAGGCCGGGATGCCCGACGGCTTTACCACCACGCTGAAACTGCCCCCACCATCCTACGCGCGGCGCGGCGGCGAGATCATCGCGAGCCAACTGCGCGAGATCGGCATCGAGACCGAGATCAGCAATGTCGAATGGGCGCAGTGGCTGGAAGAAGTGTTTGGAAACAAAGACTACGGCCTCACCATCGTCAGCCACACCGAGCCTATGGACATCGGCATCTACGCCAACCCGGACTATTATTTCCAGTATGGCGATCCGGCGTTCGTGGCGATCATGGACGAGTTGAACGCGACAACCGACCCCGCCGCACGCACAGCCCTGTTGCACGACGCGCAGATGATGATTTCCGAAGAATACGTTAACGCATACCTATTCGAGTTGGCGATTGCGACGGTCGCACAGGCGGGCTTGCAGGGTCTCTGGCTCAACCAGCCCACAGCGGCGGTTGATCTGACAGGCGTCAGCTGGAACTGATTGGCATGGCCCCGGACACCACATTTTTACCGGGGCCGTACCCATGTTGATCCGGCCTGAGACACCGCAAGACGCCGAGGCAATCTTTGAGCTGACCCAAGCCGCCTTTGCGCCAAAGGGATTCAGCGACGGGACCGAAGGTGCGATAATCGCCGCGATGCGTCAGTCAGGTGATCTGACCCTGTCGCTCGTGGCCGAGGACGAGGGCGAGATCATCGGGCATGTCGCCTTCTCGCCCGCGACGATCAGCGATAGCGCGGGCGACTGGTACGGTCTCGGGCCGATATCCGTACGTGAAGATTGCCAGCGTCAGGGCATTGGTCGAAAGCTCACAAATGAGGGTCTAACAAGGCTGAAAGCGGGTGGTGCCGCGGGCTGTGCGCTGACGGGGGATCCGGCCATCTACACGCGGTTTGGATTTATCAGCAACGGCTTGCGTCATGCCGGGACCAAAGATCATTGCGTTCTCTGGCAGAGCTTTTCCGGCGCGCCCGCACGCGGCACAGTCACCTTTGCCCCCGCTCTAGATGGCTGACTGATGCTTCGCTACGCGCTTAAACGGCTACTGTCGCTGACCATCAGCCTGATCATCGCCAGTATCGTCATCTTTGCCGTGATCGAGGTCATCCCCGGCGATGTGGTCCGCCAGATTTTGGGCGAGGCCTACCGCGAAGACACTGCGGCCGCATTGCGCACTGAGTTGGGGCTCGATGGCGGTCCTGTGTCGCGATATTTCAGTTGGGTCACGGGCATGCTCACCGGTGATTTCGGCACGTCCTACACTTACCGCACCCCCGTCGCCGACCTGATCTCGGACCGCATCGGCGTCTCGCTGCCACTAGCAATATACGCGCTGGTTCTGTCCACGCTGATCGCTTTTCCGGCAGGTATTTATGCAGCCTCCCGACGCGGTGGGGCGGGGGATGTGACGGTGATGGGCCTCACGCAACTGGGCGTCGCGATCCCCAATTTCTGGTTCGCGATGATCATGGTGCTGGTGTTCGCGATCAATCTGCGCTGGTTCCCGTCGGGCGGGTTCCCCGGCTGGGACAAGGGGTTTTGGGTGTCGATGAAGGCGCTGACACTGCCAGCCATTGCCCTCGCCTTGCCGCAAGCCGCGATCCTCGCGCGTGTCATGCGCTCGTCCTTGCTCGACATGTTGGGCGAGGATTTCATGCGCACCGCACGGGCCAAGGGACTGACGCGACGCCAAGCGCTCTGGCGACATGGCGTCCGCAATGCGTTGATACCGGTCCTGACAATCATCGGTCTCCAATTCGCGTTCCTGCTGGCGGGCGGCATCATCATCGAGCAAGTCTTCTATCTACCCGGCCTCGGTCGGCTGATCTTCCAAGCGATCTCAGCCCGCGATCTTATCGTCGTGGAAAGCGTCGTGATGCTGCTGGTGTTCCTCGTCATCCTCGTCAACTTCACCGTCGATCTGGCCTATGCCGCCGTCGACCCCCGCCTGCGGTCGCGCGCATGAAGGGGCTGTGGCTGGGCATCGTGATCTCGGTGATTGTTATAGCGCTGGCGGTGATTTCATTCGTCTGGACGCCCTACGACATTCAGGTGCTCGACGTCCCCAACAAGCTTCACCCGCCCGACGCGACAAACCTGCTCGGCACCGATCATTTCGGGCGCGATATCCTGTCGATGATCATGCTGGGCGCGCGCACGTCGATTGCTGTCGCACTGGTCGCCGTGGGCATCGGCATGGCCATTGGCGTACCCCTCGGACTATGGGCGGCGGCGCGGCGGGGCAGTCTGCTCGACGAAGTGATCATGCGGGGCAACGACCTGATCTTTGCCTTTCCCTCGCTCGTCATCGCGATCCTGATCACGGCTGTTTTTGGCCCCTCGGCGGTGAACGCGATTATCGCTATCGGCATCTTCAACATCCCCGTCTTCGCACGCCTCACACGCGGTGCGGCGTTGTCGCTGTGGGAGCGGGATTTCATCCTCGCGGCCCGCGTCTGCGGCAAATCGGCGTTTCGCATTTCGTGGGAGCACATCCTGCCCAACATCACCAACCTGATGATTGTCCAAGGCACAATCCAGTTTTCGCTCGGTATTTTGGCCGAAGCGGCGCTCAGCTACGTGGGCCTCGGGGCGCAGCCACCAACGGCCAGTTGGGGCCGGATGCTGGCCGATGCGCAGACCCTCGTGACGCTGGCCCCGCATGTGGCCCTGGTGCCGGGCTTGGCGATTGTGGTCACGGTTTTGGGCCTTAACCTGATGGGCGACGGCCTGCGCGACAGGCTGGACCCGCGTGTGCGGGCGGACCGCACATGAGCTTGCTCGAGGTCGAAAATCTGACGCTGTCGATTGGCGAGACGGCGATTCTGCGCGATGTCGAACTGACCGTTGAGGCCGGTCAAATCTCTGCAATCACTGGCGAGAGTGGGTCGGGCAAGAGCATGACCGCGCTCGCGATCATGGGTCTACTGCCGCGTGGGGCGCAGGCGTCGGGGCGTGTGGTGCTGGACGGTGTGGATATCCTAGCGACGCCCGAGAACACCCTGTGTCAGATGCGTGGCAATGACATGGGTATGGTGTTCCAAGAGCCGATGACGGCGTTGAACCCCGTGCAAACCATTGGTGATCAGGTCGCCGAGGCGATTTTGATCCATACGCAATCGACCCGCGCCGATGCCCGACGTCAGGCAGAACAGACCCTAAAACGGGTCGGTTTGCCGCCGGACCGCTTCCCTCTTACGCGCTATCCGCACGAGCTGTCGGGCGGGCAACGCCAGCGGGTCGTCATCGCCATGGCCATCGCGCTGCGCCCCAAACTACTCATCGCGGACGAGCCGACAACAGCGCTCGATGTCACCACGCAGGCACAGATTTTAGAGCTGCTCAAAGAGTTGGTGGTTGAGTTCAACATGGGGCTGCTGATGATCACGCATGATCTGGCCGTGGTCGCGGATTTCGCCGATCAGATCGTGGTGATGAAACATGGTGACGTGGTCGAACACGGGGCCACGGGCCATTTGCTGCGCCACATGACCCATCCATATACCAAGGCGCTGTTCGCGGCGTCTGCCCACGCTGTTGATCTGCCGCCACGGCCTGACCCTGCGCCATTGTTACAGGTGCAGAATGTGGTGCGTGACTACCCGACGCCGCGCAAATCCCTACTCGGGCCTGCGGGAAAATTCCGAGCCGTCGATGATGTCAGCTTCGAGCTGCAACGGGGCGAACGGCTGGGGTTGGTGGGCGAGTCTGGGTGCGGAAAATCGACCCTAACCCGCGCTATTTTGGGCCTAGAGCCTGTTCAGGGCGGCCAGATAACGCTGGATGGGGCATCCGTCTTTTCAGGTAAAAAACCCAACCTCGATATTCGCCGCAAGATGCAAGTTGTGTTCCAAGATCCTTATGGTTCGTTCAATCCGCGCCACCGGGTGGACCGCCTTGTGACTGAACCGTTTCATCTGCTGCCGGAGCCGCCTGTGGGGGCTGATCGTGATGCCCGCATCGCGCGCGCGCTGAGCGATGTGGGGCTGTCGCCGGGTGATAGTACCAAATACATCCACGAATTTTCGGGCGGTCAACGCCAACGCATCGCCATCGCGCGCGCGCTGATTATCGAACCTGCGCTGATCGTTTTTGACGAAGCCGTCTCAGCGCTGGATGTTTCTGTCCGCGCCCAAGTGCTCGACCTAATCGCGGACCTGTGTCGCAAGCGCCCGCTGAGCTACCTGTTCATCAGCCACGATCTCAGTGTCGTGCGCGTAGTCACCGACCGCGTGTTGGTTATGAAAGCGGGTAAAATCGTCGAACAAGGGGCGACTGAAGACGTGTTCACCAACCCGCAACATCCCTATACCGCGCAGTTGATCGCCGCGGCCCCGGTGCTGCCTGACCTGACAGCGGAGGCCCTATCATGATCCCTGGACCCTTAAATCTCATCACTGATGTCGCGGGCCTAAAGGTTGGAAATGCGCAGGAACAGAGCCTGAAATCGGGCGTAACAGTGCTGACGGCGGATGCGCCGTTTACCGCCAGCTACCATGTCATGGGCGGCGCACCCGGCAGTCGCGAGACCGATTTGTTGCACCCTGACAAATCCGTCGCACAGGTCGATGCGCTGGTGCTATCGGGTGGGTCGGCCTTTGGTCTCGACGCCTGTTCCGGGGTCGCTGATGCGCTGCGAGAGATGGGGCGCGGGTTTGCCGTGGGGCCTGTGACGGTGCCGATTGTGCCGGGCGCGATTCTGTTCGACCTGATCAACGGCGGTGCGAAGGGTTGGACAACCAACCCCTACCGCATGCTCGGGATGCGCGCTTTGGGCGCGGCGGCGGCGCGGTTTGACATTGGCTCGCAGGGCGCAGGCACGGGCGCGTTTGCGGGGTCAGTGAAGGGCGGACTTGGGTCCGCTTCCATCGTTTTGCCCAGCGGCCATACCGTCGGGGCATTGGTTGCGGCAAACCCTGTGGGCGATGTTATAACGCAAAACGGACACCTGCTGGCGGCCCCGTTTGGTATCGGGGATGAGCTGCATCAAGCTAGTATAGACACTGATATTTATCACCATAACGCCTACGTTAGCCAAAAGATGGCCGCGATGATGGTCGCTGCCGAGCGAGCGAATACTACGATTGGGATCGTCGCCACAGACGCGCCGCTTGATAAGGCGCAATGTCAGCGCCTCGCGACCGCCGCCCACGACGGGATCACCCGCGCCGTGATGCCCGCGCATACGCCGCTCGATGGGGATCTGATCTTTGGTGTGTCGACGGGCAGTGGCCCTGCGGAGGGCGTCGATCTGTCGGCTCTCGGGCATGCTGCAGCGATGTGCATGACCCGCGCTATTGGCCGGGCTGTGGTTGAGGCGCAGGCTGAGCCGCGCGATATTTTGCCCTGTTGGACCTTCAAATAACGCATGGGCTGGGGTATAGTGCTGGGAGCATCTGTGAATGTCAGCCCGTTCGCAGGGCCAATCCGCTGGCGGCATCAAACAGATGCAGCATATCCGGGCGCGGCGTCACATGGATGCGGGTGCCTGCGGCGATATCAACCTGGCCGGGTTGGTGCAGCGTAAACGGGGAGCCGTCTGTCAGCGCGCCGTAGATGTAGCACTCGGACCCCAGTTGCTCGACGGTTTTCACCTCGATGGGGATGCCGTCCCCTTGCGCCAAATCGGCGTGGCCCGCGCGTATCCCCAGCTCGACCTTCTGGCCTTCGGTCGTGGTGAACATGCCCTCGGGCAATTGGACAATCGTCCCCGCGTCGAGGTGAACAGCGCGGCCTTGCACCACGCCGGACGCGAAATTCATCGCAGGCGACCCGATGAACCCCGCGACAAAGCGGTTCGCGGGGCGGTTGAACAGGTCGAGCGGACGCCCGAATTGTTCGACCACACCCTTGCGCAGCACGGCGATCTTGTCGGCCATCGTCATCGCCTCGACCTGATCGTGGGTGACGTAGATCATCGTGTTGCCAAGACGGCCGTGCAGTTCGGATATCTCGGCGCGCATGGCAACGCGCAGCTCGGCGTCGAGGTTTGAGAGCGGTTCGTCAAAGAGGAAAATCTTTGGCTCGCGGACCACGGCGCGGCCAATTGCGATGCGCTGGCGTTGACCACCAGACAGGGCGGCGGGTCTGCGGTCCATCAGCTCTTCGATCTGCAACATGCGGGCAGCGTTATCGACGCGCTCCTTGATCTCGGCCTTGGGCATCGACAGGTTTTCGAGGCCGAACGACATATTCGCGCGCACCGACATATGCGGGTAGAGCGCGTAGGATTGGAACACCATCGCGAGGCCCCGCTGGGCGGCAGGCACG
>CALHAP010000115.1 GCA_937931795.1 uncultured Paracoccaceae bacterium | reverse complement strand
TGACCCAAGATCCCAAGCTGAACAGTCATTCCAAGCTGAACTGCATCCTCGCCTGCATCGCCGCCGAAAAGGCGGGCGCGGACGAGGCGCTGATGCTCGACGTGCATGGTTTCGTGAATACGACCAACGCCTGCAATTTCTTCATCGTGAAAAAGGGCGTCGTTTGGACCAGCACGGGCGACTACTGCATGAATGGCATCACCCGGCAAAAGGTCATCGACCTCTGCCGCGCCAACGACATCCCCGTGTTCGAGCGCAACTATTCGCTGGTCGATACCTACAGCGCCGACGAAGCGTTCCTCACTGGCACCTTCGGCGCGCAAACCCCCGTTAGCCACATTGATGGACGCCAGATTGGGGCAGGGGGGCTGGGGCCCGTTACGGCGCGGCTGCGCGATTTGTATAAGGAACTGGTGGGGGCGTAGTGCGCGTTGGGGTGCAGCAGAGTGCACCCTGTGATCGCCGCGCCCGTCGCCCAGTGAACCCCAAGCTGCCTGAATTTTGAGCATCACGTTGGAATCGCGGCGGTGGTTTGGGCAACTCGGGGTGTTGCGGCTCAAATGACCTAAGCAATTCTTTCCAATCGTCATCCCTGAGCGGAGTTTGCATTTGCCCGCCACCGGGCATTTCAATGCCACGCGAGGGTGTGATCCTGGCAGAAAACGACCCTCGCATGGCTGCAACATAAGAGCTGCCAGCCGTAGATAGCACTCAATCTAAGCACTGCCCAGCAGTGTGTGGGTACGGTTTGGCGAAAATGAGGGGATATTCCTTTGACCAAACGTACTTTGCTTTCAACCGCTTTGCCCGCCTTGGCCCTGTCCGCGATGGGCACTGCCGCCTTTGCCGAATGTGAGGCCCCGATCCGTGTCGGTGTTCTTCATTCACTGTCGGGCACCATGGCGATTTCCGAGACAACGCTGGCTGACACGATGCAAATGCTAGTCGCCCAGCAGAACGAGGCAGGTGGTCTGCGGGACTGCGAGATCGAAGCTGTGGTCGTGGACCCCGCCTCTGACTGGCCGCTGTTTGCCGAAAAAGCCCGCGAGCTGCTGACGGTGCATGAGGTCGACGTGATCTTTGGCAACTGGACGTCGGTGTCGCGCAAATCCGTGCTGCCGGTCATCGAAGAGTTGAACGGTCTGTTGTTCTATCCCGTCCAATACGAGGGCGAAGAATCCAGCCGCAACGTGTTCTACACAGGGGCTGCCCCCAACCAACAGGCGATCCCAGCCGTTGACTACTTCCTCGAAGAATTGGGCGTCGAGCAATTTGCTCTGCTGGGCACCGACTATGTCTACCCCCGCACCACCAACAACATCCTCGAATCCTATCTGATCGAGAACGGCGTGGACGCGGACGATATCTTCGTCAACTACACCCCCTTTGGCCATTCTGACTGGGCAACGATTGTGGCTGATGTTGTGGCCTTGGGCGCTGACGGTCGGCAGGTCGGCGTGATCTCGACCATCAACGGCGACGCCAACGTCGGCTTTTACAAAGAGCTGGCCGCCGCGGGCGTCAGCGCTGATGACATCCCCGTCGTAGCGTTCTCGGTGGGCGAAGAAGAGCTGTCGGGCTTTGATACCTCCGAGCTGGTCGGTCATCTGGCCGCATGGAACTACTTTATGTCCGCCGACACCGATGCCAACGCCGAGTTCATCGCCGCATGGCAAGAGTACACCGGCGACGATACCCGCGTCACCAACGACCCAATGGAAGCCCACTACATCGGGTTCAACATGTGGGTCGCGGCCGTGACCGAGGCTGGGACCACGGACGTCGACACCGTCCGCACGGCGATGTACGGCCAAGAGTTCCCGAACCTGACCGGCGGCACGGCCGTGATGCTGCCCAACCACCACTTGGCCAAACCGGTCCTGATCGGCGAGATCACCGCAGAGGGTCAGTTCGATATCATCAGCCAAACTACCGAAGTACCGGGTGATGCGTGGACGGACTATCTGCCCGCTTCCGCCGTTCTGGTGTCCGATTGGCAAGAGCTGGGCTGCGGGATGTACAACACGCAGACCGAGAGCTGTGTGCAGCTGACGTCCAACTACTAAGCGATCCCGGGCCAGCGCAGGGTACGACCTTGCGCTGGCCCCATCTTCTTCCCGTCCGTTCAGTGAAAGTCCAATATGCTCCGCTGCCTTTTTGCCGTGATGATGGTGCTGTGCACCGTGACACAGGCCGCCGCCCAAGACCTGCAATCCATTCTGCAAACCCACGCCGAGGAAGTGGCCAGCCCTTCGCGCAACTCAGTGGGCACCTTGCTCGATGAGTTGGTGGCCTCTGGTCTGCCGCAAGTGCCTGCATTTCTGGAGCAATGGTCCGACAAGAATGTCTGGCAGCGCGATGATGGCCTGTTCTTTATCGGCATAGAAGAGGACGATGTTCTGGCCTTGCGCGATGTAGACAGCGGCGAAGACAGCACGGCCGCGGCGGACGGGTTTACCCAGCTCAAGCCCAACGGCGGTGTGCGCCGGGTGATCGCCACGGCGATGGTGCAATTTCAACTGCTCGACCCTGATCTGACCCGCCGCGAGACCGCCATCGCCTCCATCGCGCGACGCCCCGAGGCCGCACAGCTTGCGCCCCTGCTAGCGTCCATCGAGGACGAAACAGATGCTGCCCTGCGTGCCCGTAAAATCCAACTGGCCAACATCCTCACCGCGCGGTTTGGTGAGACGGTTGAGGTGCGGATCGCGGCAATCGAGAGCCTCTCGGCAGACGTTTCGGTCGAAGCGCGCGCCGTGCTAAACCAAATCCTCTCCACCCGCGAAGGCGCGGATATCGAGCAACCCGAGGGCAACCTCGCGCGTCTCCTTAACCCGCTTGAAGCACCTGATACCTATTACGCGAAACTCGTCGACGCCGACCTCGCGCCCGCGCCGCAATCACCCGATGATATCCGCCGCGCGCTAGAAGCGAACATTGTCGAAGGCCGCATCGGCGACATCCCCCTCGTACAAATGGACGATCCGACGCTACGGATCGCAGCCTACGCGCAACTGGCGGATGCGGGCGTTGTACCCGCGCTCATCACGCCCGCCCTGCGCGACGCGGCCCTCGCGCGTCACGTCTTCTACGACCTCTACGATGAACCCGATCCGCAGATCACCACGGCGGCCCAAACAGCCCTCAGCTCGGTTGAAGCCCGCGTCGGTGCGGCCCAAGTCGCTGACCTCACGCTCGACGCGCTGTCACTGGCCTCGATCTTCTTTCTCGCGGCGATTGGTCTCGCGATCACTTTTGGTGTCATGGGGGTGATCAACATGGCGCACGGCGAGTTCATCATGATGGGCGCCTACACCGGCTACGTCGTGCAATTGTTCATCCCCAGCTACACAGTGTCGATATTCGTGGCACTGCCGCTGGCCTTTGCGGTGACCTTCGGGGCAGGGGTGGTGATGGAACGGCTGGTGATCAGCAGGCTCTATCACCGCCCGCTGGAGACATTGCTCGCGACCTTTGGCATCTCCATCGCCTTGCAGCAGATTGCCAAGAACATCTTTGGCACGCAGGCCCGCCCGCTGACCTCACCCGATTGGTTGGCGGGGGCATGGGTGGTCAATGACGTGATCCAGATCAGCTATATCCGCATCGCGATCTTCGTGCTGGCGCTGCTGTTTCTGGGCGTGATCCTCTACATCCTGCGGCGCACGCGTCTGGGGCTAGAGGTCCGCGCGGTCACGCAAAACCCCGGCATGGCGGCATCGATGGGGATCAACCCCGACCGGATCAACATGCTGACCTTTGGCCTCGGATCTGGGATCGCGGGGATCGCAGGGGTGGCCATCGGGCTCTATGCCAAGGTCACCTCCGAAATGGGGGCCGACTACATCGTCCAGAGCTTTATGACCGTGGTCGTGGGCGGCGTGGGCAATGTCTGGGGGACACTGGCGGGGGCCACGATGATCGGCTTTGGCCAAAAAGGGATCGAGTGGCTGAACCCCTCCAACACGCTGGCCGCTCAAACTTACATGATCCTGCTGGTGATCCTCTTCATTCAATTCCGGCCCAAGGGCATCGTCGCCCTCAAAGGCCGCGCGGCGGGAGACTGATCATGCAATCCTCATTCATCGCGCGCAATCCATCGGTCCTGTGGTTCCTGCTGGCGCTGTCGGCGTTCACCGTGCTCGTGTCATTGCTGAGCGAAGCGGGCGGCTCGGCGCTGATCTCGACATCGTTTCTCAAGACTTTGGGCAAAACGCTCTGCCTGTGCCTCGTGGCCATCGCGATGGACGTGGTCTGGGGCTATTGCGGCATCCTCAGCCTCGGGCATTTCGCGTTCTTCGGGATCGGCGGCTATGCCATCGGGATGTGGCTGATGTACGAACGCACGGCCGAGATCGTGACAACCTCGCTCGACAGCAACATCCTGCCGCCCACGCCGGACGAGATCACCGATGCCATCGGCAGCCAAATCTTTGGTGTCGTCGGCAGCAACGACTTCCCGCTGATCTGGGCCTTTTCGCACTCGCTGACGCTGCAATTGCTGGCCGTCGTCCTCGTGCCGGGCCTGCTCGCCTTGGTCTTTGGTTGGCTCGCGTTCCGCAGCCGCGTCACGGGGGTCTATCTGTCGATCCTGACGCAGGCCATGACACTGGCGCTATCGCTGCACTTTTTCCAAAACGACACCGGCCTGCGCGGCAACAACGGCCTGTCAGGCTTGCAAAACATCCCCGGCCTCGAGGGCGTCCCCCAAGCCACGGTCTCTCTGTGGTTCTTCTGGGCATCGGCCTTCGCCCTGGGCGCGGGCTATGTGCTGTTTTCCTGGGTCGTCTCGGGCAAGCTGGGGTCGGTCATCCGCGCGATCCGCGACGACGAAACACGGGTCCGGTTTCTGGGCTATCACGTCGAGAGTTATAAGCTGTTTGTTTTTACCCTGACCGCCATGGTCGCGGGTATCGCGGGCGCGCTCTACTACCCGCAGGCGGGCATCATCAACCCCGCCGAAATCGCCCCGATCGCTTCGATCTATCTGGCCGTCTGGGTGGCTATCGGCGGGCGCGGCAGGCTCTATGGTGCTGTCATAGGTGCTGCGGTCGTCTCGCTGATGTCGTCGTGGTTCACCGGTGGCAGCGCGCCGGACATCAACCTCGGGGTCTACGTCATCAAGTGGACAGACTGGTGGCTGGTGCTGCTGGGCCTGACCTTTGTCGCGGTGACATTGTTCTTTCCAAAAGGCATCGGCGGCCTGTTTGACCTGCTACCGCGCCGCAAAGGGGACACGAAATGAGCACGCTTCTCGAGGTATCCGGCGTCAGTGTTAGCTTTGACGGGTTCAAAGCGATCAATAACCTGTCGATCCAGATCGGCGAGGCCGAGCTGCGCGCTGTTATCGGTCCAAATGGCGCGGGCAAAACCACCTTTATGGACATCGTCACGGGCAAAACCCGACCCGACGAAGGCTATGTCATCTGGGGCGAAAGCTCGGTCAATTTGCTCACCATGAGCGAGAGCCAGATCGCGCTGGCGGGGATTGGGCGCAAGTTTCAACGGCCCACGGTGTTCGAGGCGCAGACTGTGCGCGAAAACATCGTGATGTCGCTGAAAAACCCGCGCAGGCCGTTTGATCTGCTGTTTGGACGCCAAGCGGACGACACCGAATACCGCGTGCGCGTGGTCAGCGACGAGATCGGCCTGACGGACGCGCTGGACCAAACCTCTGGCGCGCTCAGCCACGGGCAAAAACAATGGTTGGAGATCGGCATGTTGCTGGCGCAAGACCCGCGCCTGCTGCTCGTCGATGAACCCGCCGCTGGCATGTCACCTGCTGAGCGTGAGCACACCACCGATCTGCTCGTGCGCGCGGCCAAGACCCGTGCGGTTGTGGTCGTCGAACACGATATGGACTTTGTGAGGCGGCTGAATTGCAAGGTGACCGTGCTGCATCAAGGGTCGGTTCTCGCCGAAGGATCGCTCGATCATGTGACAAAAAACAAAGACGTCGTTGATGTCTATCTGGGGCGCTAAAACATGCTGAATGTTAAAGACCTGACCCTGAAATACGGACAAAGCCAGATTTTGAACGGCGTGTCACTGGACGCACAGATCGGCAAAGTGTCGGTCGTGATGGGCACCAACGGTGTCGGCAAAACCAGCCTGCTAAAGGCCATCGCAGGCCGCCATCCCTATGCGCAAGGGTCGATCACGCTCGACGGATCAGCGCTGGGTCATATGACAGCTTTTGACGCCGCGCGCGCAGGCATCGCCTATGTCCCGCAAGGCCGCGAGGTGTTTCCCCTGATGACGGTGGTCGAAAACCTGCAAACGGGATTTGCCTGTCTGGACGGGCGCGACCATCAAATACCCACGGAAATCTACGATCTGTTTCCGGTGCTGCATGATATGGCCCAACGGCGCGGTGGTGACCTATCGGGCGGTCAGCAACAACAACTGGCCATCGCCCGCGCGTTGATCACACGGCCCAAAGTGCTGCTGCTCGATGAGCCCACCGAAGGTATCCAGCCCAATATCATCCAACAGATTGGCGATGTGATCAAACAGCTCTGCGCCCGTGGCGATATGGCCATCGTCCTCGTCGAACAGTTTTTCGACTTCGCCTTTGACCTCGGCGACGCTTTCACCGTTATGGAACGCGGTGCTGTACGGTTTCAAAAGAACGCTGATGCGGTGACGCGGGATGCGCTGTACAGCGAAATTTTGGTCTGACCGAACCGACAGATAGGGCGCTGGGCCTTGAAACCGGGCTTGTAGCTTTGGTGGTCAATAAAGCATAGATTAACTTGTCAAATAATGGAGATACTCTGATGCGCATCGCCATGTGGTCTGGGCCGCGTAACCTGTCGACGGCCTTGATGTATAGCTTTGGCGCGCGTGCTGATTTTGCTATTTGGGACGAGCCGTTTTATGCGGCCTACCTTGCGAACACGGGGACAGATCATCCGATGCGGGACGCGATTTTGACAGCCCATGAAGGTGATCCTATGGCTGTGGCGGCGCGCTGTTTGGGGCCGATCCCGGACGGTAAACCGCATTTCTATATGAAACATATGCCGCACCATATGATCCCCGATATGCCGCTGGGTTGGGCGCAGGACTGCGTGAACATCCACCTGATCCGCCATCCGGCACGCGTCATCGCGAGCTACGGGGTCAAGCGCGATGCGATGACGCTAGAGGATATCGGCTTCAAACAACAGGCTGACTTATTTGAGAAAATTGGTGGTGTGGTGGTCGACAGCGCTGATATACGCCGTGATCCTGAGGGAACCTTGCGCCGCCTCTGCGCTGCGATTGATCTGCCGTTTGATCCTGCGATGCTAAGTTGGCCTACAGGGGGGCACCGGGACGATGGTGTTTGGGCGGCGCATTGGTACGAGGCTGTGCATGGCTCGACCGGGTTTGCGGGGGCCGAGGGTGCCTTGCCGAACCTGTCTGGAGACAAAAGAAACCTTCTAGAACAATCGCTTTCATATTTTCACACCCTTGAAGCGCAAAAAATTTGAAACTATTTTATGTGGGTCTTCGTGGCTAAGATACCAACCTGAGGAGGATGGTGATTACGATCTGGCCGTGTTCTGGCCAAACGCTCGCTCCCCCGAGTAATAAAGGGTCAGGTGCTATGCCTGACCCTTTTTGCGTGGCTAGTCCTTCAAGCGGCGATCCCGAGCCGCCAGAAGTTTCAAACGCAACGCATTCAACTGAATGAACCCTGCCGCGTCCTTTTGATCATAGGCCCCCGCGTCGTCCTCAAACGTCACATGCGCCTCGGAATAGAGCGAATGATCTGACCAGCGTGCGACAGTCCGCGCAGACCCTTTATACAGCTTCAACCGGACAGTTCCCGTCACATGCTCTTGGCTCTTGTCGATCAGCGCTTGCAGCATTTCGCGCTCGGGGCTGAACCAGAACCCGTTGTAAATCAGCTCGGCATAGCGCGGCATGATGCTGTCTTTGAGGTGGCCCGCGCCTGAATCGAGCGTGATCTGCTCGATGCCACGGTGCGCCTCTAGCAACACAGTGCCGCCCGGTGTCTCGTAGACGCCGCGTGATTTCATGCCGACAAAGCGGTTCTCGACCAGATCGAGCCGTCCGATCCCGTGTTTGCCGCCCAGCTCATTCAGCCGCGTCAGGATCGTGGCAGGCGACATCGCCTCACCATTGATCGCCACCGCATCACCGCGCTCGAACGTCACTTCGATCATCTCGGGTGTATCGGGCGCGTCCTCGGGTGAGACGGTGCGCTGGTAGATGTACTCGGGCGCTTCATCCATCGGGTTTTCGAGGACTTTGCCCTCGGACGAGGTGTGCAGCAGGTTGGCGTCCACGCTAAACGGCGCTTCGCCGCGTTTGTCCTTGGCGATGGGGATTTGGTGCGCCTCGGCGAACTCCAGCAGCTTGGTGCGTGACGACAGATCCCACTCGCGCCAAGGGGCGATGACCTTGATGTCGGGGTTGAGCGCATAGGCGGCCAGCTCGAAGCGCACCTGATCGTTGCCTTTGCCCGTGGCGCCATGGGCGACCGCATCGGCCCCGCATTCGGCGGCAATTTCGACCAGACGTTTGGAAATCAACGGCCGCGCGATAGAGGTGCCCAGCAGGTACAGCCCCTCATAGAGCGCATTGGCGCGGAACATCGGAAAGACGAAATCACGCACGAATTCTTCGCGGACGTCCTCGATATGGATGTTCTCAGGTTTGATGCCCAACAGTTCGGCTTTCGCCCGCGCAGGTTCCAACTCTTCGCCTTGGCCGAGATCGGCAGTGAAGGTCACGACCTCGCAGCCGTATTCGGTCTGAAACCACTTGAGAATGATCGAGGTAT
>CALHAP010000114.1 GCA_937931795.1 uncultured Paracoccaceae bacterium | reverse complement strand
GCCCGCAGTTGAACCTGTGGATTTACGGCTATTACCAGCACTTCTTTGGCCAATCTATCCGCTTTGGTGGCTACCGTCCGTTGGTGTTCTTGTATCACGGTATCTGGCTCGCGTTTTATATGTTCACAGCTGTCGTTGCGGCCTTTGCTCTTTATCGCGGTGCGAAGGGCGACGCGAAGATCAAATGGGGTGCTGCGGGTGTCTATCTGTTTATCGTCTTGTTCTTGTGCAAATCTGCGGGGGCCTTTGCTTTCGCGCTGCTGCTGGTCCCGCTGGTGTTGTTTGTCCCGGCCCGCTACCAGTTTCGCATCGCACTGATTTTCGGGTTGTTCACCTTTGTCTACCCGGTGCTCAAGCAATTCGAGGTTATCCCAGAAGAGCGTATTCTTGTGGCGATTGAGCAAGGCAGCTTGGAGCGCGCGAATTCGCTGCGCTTTCGCCTGAGCAACGAGCAAATCCTGCTCGACCGCGCCTACGAAAAACCCTTCTTTGGCTGGGGCAGCTGGGGGCGGAACCACCTGCTTGATCCATGGTCTGGCAACATCACCACGGTGACGGATGGCCGATGGGTGATTGTGATCGGCGTGTTTGGTTGGTTGGGATATATCGCTGAATTTGGCCTCCTGCTGTTCCCCTTGGCACTGATGTGGTGGAAGGGCGCGCATTTCGACCGCGTCGGCATTTCCCCTTTGGTGGGTCCATTGGCGCTGCTGTTGGGCATCAACATGGTCGACCTGATCCCGAATGCGACGATCACGCCGATGACATGGCTCTTGGCGGGCGCGTTTTGGGGCTATGCCGAGCAATATAAACCCCGACGCCGACCCCGTCCTGCGCCCCCATTCCAGCCGGTTTTGCAATGAGCGTACCGGCCCGCCCCCGCGTTTTGGTCATCGCCGAGGCCGCGAACCCCGAATGGGTCAGCGTCCCCCTGATCGGGTGGTCCTTGGCCCAAGCGCTGCGTGATGTGGCGGATGTGCATCTGGTCACTCAGATCCGCAACCGCGATGCTATCCTGCGCGCAGGGTTGGTCGAAGGCCGCGATTTCACCGCCATCGACAGTGAAGCGCTCGCCCGCCCGCTCTGGGCTTTGGGCGATAAGCTGAAAATGGGCGAGGGCAAAGGCTGGACTGCTTTGCAGGCTGTCAGTGCTATCTCATACCCCTATTTTGAACGCCTGATTTGGAAGCAGTTTGGCGCAGCCTTGCGCGCAAGTGACTATGACGTTGTCCACCGCGTGACCCCGCTCAGCCCCACACAAGTCAGCCCGCTGGCCAAGAAATGCGCTAAGATCGGCGTGCCTTTTGTCGTGGGTCCATTGAACGGTGGCGTGCCGTGGCCCAAGCAATTTGACGCCGCTCGCCGCGCCGAAAAGGAATGGCTGTCCTATGTCCGCGGTGTCTACAAGGCGATGCCGGGGCGCGGGGCTATGTTGCGCGATGCATCGGCTATTTTGGCGGGGTCAGAACATACAGCCAGCGAAATTCCTGAACAAGAACAACATAAGGTCGTTTGGCTGCCGGAGAACGCGATTGATCCCGCCCGCTTTGGCAAGGTTGCTGAGCCGTTGGATGGCCCTCTGCGCGCCTGCTTTGTTGGTCGCCTCGTGCCCTACAAAGGCCCCGACATGCTGATCGAGGCTGCGGCGCCGCTGGTGGCCGCAGGCAAACTGACGCTTGATATCATTGGCGATGGCCCGATGATGGAGGGATTGCAGGCCCAATCTGAGGGCTTGGACGGGATCACGCTGCATGGCTGGGTCGCCCATGATCAGGTGCAAGACGTCATGGCGCAGTCGCAACTACTTGCCTTTCCATCCGTGCGCGAATTTGGCGGTGGCGTTGTTTTGGAAGCGATGGCGCTGGGGATCGCCCCGTTGATCATCGACTATGCCGGCCCGACCGAGTTGGTGACCAACGCGACGGGTTACAAAATCCCCTTGGGTGATCGGGCTGCGATCATTGCCGCCTTGCGCGCCAAGCTGGAAGACCTCTGCGCCAACCCAGCACCCGTGGCCCTGAAGGGGGCGGCTGCGCGTCGGGCTGTCCTCAATGATTTTACGTGGTCTGCGAAAGCGGCCCAAGTGGCCCGTGTTTACGAATGGGTGCTCGATGGATCTGCTCAGAAGCCCGCGATGCACATTGGCGCACATGCCCAGCCTGATGAGGAGACCCCTTATGCCTCTGCTGTCTAAAACCATTTTGGCCCTGTCATTTGCGGTCCTGAGCGCGGGTGCGGTCGTGGCCCAAGGGCAAAAGTCTGTCAATGCCTTTATCTTTGGCAACAGCCTCGTGACCCATGACACTGGGTCGGATGAGACGACGGTGCCCCATTGGGTCGATCTGCTGGCCGATGCGCGTGGGCATGGGTTTGCCGTGGATGGGCGTTGGGGCTTTTTGCGCAACTTTGCGACCGATCTGCCGCCCGAACCCCAATGGAGCTTTGAGGGTGTTAATCGCGCGTGGTCGAATGAGCGCTATGCCTTTCGGCGGGTGGGCTTTGACACCATCATCATCACGCCCGCGAATTTCATCCAGTACCAGCCCAGCGACGCCGCCTATGACGGGGAAAACCCCCGCAATGACACACCTTTGGCGGCGACCAGCCGGTTGATTGATTGGTCGACAACACAGGCCCGTGGCGCCCGATTTTATATCTACGAAGGCTGGGCCGAGATGGCCTCGGTCACGTCCTACCCGCCCAATGCGCGCGGGTTGGCGCAGTATTACGAGTATAACGCGGGTGAGTATCACGCGTGGTATCAGGATTATGTGGCCCGCCTGCAAAGCGCCCATTCGGACGCCGATATCACCCTGATACCCGTCGCCCCCATTCTGGCTGACATTCTGGCGAACTCTGCGCTGGCCGATATTCCCGTGTCCGAACTGTTCACCGATGACGCGCCGCATGGCACCAACAATGTTTACTTCCTTGCGGGCATGATCACCTACGCCGCCCTCTATTCCGAACAAGCGCCCGCCGATGTGACACTGCCAGAGACGCTGCACCCAATGATCCGCGCTAATTACGCACAAATCTCTAACCGTATCTGGGCGAATTTCACCGGGGCGATCACGCCCGAGGGGGCGGTCGAGAGCGTGCCTGAAACGGGTCTGGCTGATCCATCGCTGGCCATCGGGTTGAACGGTGTGGCCGATTGGTCGACGCAGCAGCCGTTTATTGACGTCATGAAAACCGCCCGTCCGTGGATCGGGCATCTGCCCGGTCAATGGGGCGGCTGGGATGCCGCACGTCTGAATGAGCAAGGCTATCTTGGCCCGGATGGCTGGCCCATTGCGATCCCTGATGAGGTGACCGGCCTTGAGGCTTTGTTCTTGACGAACCAAGACCCCGGCGCTGTGTCACTGGCCGGTCGCTACCGTATGACATGGGAGGGGCAGGGCGACCTGACGGTCACGGGGTCTGCCTTGGATGTCGAGCGTGAGGGCGATGCGATCACCTTTGGCTTTCGTCCCGGTGAGGGCCTGGTTGCGGCCCGGATCGAGGCCACAGACCCGGATGACCCGATCCGCAACATCACTGTCGTTCGCGAAGATTTGGTGCCGTTTCACGAAGCAGGCGCAATTTTCAACCCCGATTGGATCAAGCATATCCGCGACATGCGGATGATCCGGTTTATGGATTGGATGTTCACCAACGGGTCGCCGCAGGTCACATGGGATGATCGCCCGCGCGTTGACGATTTTTCCTACGTCTGGCGCGGTGTGCCTGTCGAAGTGATGGTGGAACTGGCCAATTACATCGGAGCAGACCCGTGGTTCACGATGCCACATATGGCGGATGATGCCTATGTTCAGGCCTTTGCCCAAACTGTTCATGGCACGCTGAACCCGCGTTTGCATGCACATGTGGAATGGTCGAATGAGGTCTGGAATTTCCTGTTTCCACAGGCTGTCTGGGCCCGTGACCAAGCGATTGAACGCTGGGGGGACGACGCCCCCGATGATGCATGGATGCAGTTTGCAGGCCTGCGCGCGGCCGAAGTGATGAACATCTGGTCTGATGTCTATACGGGCGACGAAGACCGCCTTGTGCGGATCGTTGGCACGCACAGCGGTTGGCTGGGTCTGGAAGAGACGATGCTGGACGCGCCCTTGGGCGCTGAGGAAGGTCTGCCGCCTGCGCTGGCGTCGTTCGACGCCTATGCGATCACCGGGTATTTCGGGTTCGAGATCGGCGACGACGAGATGACCGAAACCTTGCTGGGATGGATCGCCGACGGCGAGGCAACCGAACGCGTGACGCAAATGCTACGCGACGGATCGTTTGCCGAGCTGATCAACGACATCTTCCCCTATCACGCGGCCCTGACCCAGCGGCATGGCCTAGATTTGCTGATGTATGAAGGCGGCACCCATGTCACCGGCCACGGCGAACAAACGGGGGATGACCGGCTGACGGCATTCTATTCGGCCTACAACTACTCGCCCGAGATGGCCGCGCTCTATGCTGATTTGGTCGCCGGGTTCCGCGAGGCCAGTGGTCAGTCGTTCAACGCCTTTGTCGATGTGGCAGCCCCGTCGCAATTCGGCAGCTGGGGGGCGTTGCGCCACCTAGATGACGTGAACCCGCGCTGGGCGACGTTGGAGGCCACGAACCGCGTCCCCTTTGGCGGTGATCGCGATCCGCTGACGTTTTTGCACGGTGTTGTGCGATTGGGCGGTGACGTTGGCGGCACGCTTACGGGCACTGCACAGGACGATATTTTGATCGGTGGGGCCGGCGATGAACGGTTTGAGCCGGGCCTTGGCACCGACCGCTTGCATGGGGGTGCGGGCATGGACGTGGCCGTGCTGCCCGGTGTTGATGCCGATTATTTCCAAGGCTGGGACGGCAACACATTGGTTTTGTCGGCCACCGATCGCACGATCTATCTGACGGGTATCGAAGCGCTAGAGTTTGAAGGCGCAGATGGCGCTGGTTATGACTTGATGGTGCCGGAAGGTGATGGGCTTTGAGTGATTTCTCGGATCAACGTCTCTGCTCCACGCCCCGCCCCATAGCCCGACACGATCCGCGCGTGGCCTGCGGTCGACAAGTTTGCGGCCAAGGCGGGGTCATCCGCCACTCGCGCAATCGCGCGGGCCAGCGCTGCGGGATCTTGCGGGGGCACCAGAATGCCATCAACGCCATCGGTGATCAGTTCGGGCACGCCGCCCGCCGCCGTGCCGATTGTCGGCAACCCACAGGACATGGCTTCCATATAGACGACGCCCAGCGGTTCGGCCCAACTGGCCAGCACGAACATATGCGCGCCCAGCAGTTTTGCGCGCACCGTGTCGGCATCAATCGCGCCCAACAGCGTGACATGATCTTGCAGGCCCAGCCTGACCACTTCGGCCTCCAACTCGGCGCGAAAGCCGCTGCCGCCTGCGTCGTCTTCGCCCGCGATTTCCAACCGTATGTCGCGGCCTTCGTCGATCAATTGGCGCAGAGCGGCGAAATGATCTTGGTGTCCTTTCACCCTGTTCAGGCGGGCACAGGAGAAAATGCGCAGGGGTTCATTTGGTCCTGCTGCGGTATATACGTCTTCGGGCGCGAAATGGTCCGTATCGACGCCCATGGGTTGCAAAATGATCCGGTCCGGCATGTCGTCCGCCATCTCGGCGCGCATCTCGGCGATCAGTTTGTCGGTAATGATCGTCGCGAATTCGGCATGACGCCACTTAACGCGCTGACCGGGGCCGTAATCTTGCAACGGGCCGTGCAAGGTGATCGAATAGGTCGGCCCGCCCAGATGTTTCGACAGCCGTGCAATCAGCGCCCCGCGCCCGCAGGAATGCACATGCACATGGGTGATGCCCTGCGCCTTGGCATAGCGTTTGAGGGCCACAGCCGCCCCCGCCGAAATCGCCACGTCTTTGAGAAAATCGCGCCCGCCCTCGGCCAACAGCTCGCCCCACGGCAAACGCGGCAGGGCAGACAGCGTGTCCAACGGGTTGGGCGTGCCCAGATAATGCGTGCGTGCCATGGCCGCATCAGACCAGCTATGGGCAATCAGACCGCTGGGCGGCTTGCGGGTGCTGAGCAAAGCGACCTCGGCCCCACGCTTTTCCATCTCCGCGATTTCTCGCCAGAAGAAAATATGTGTTTGACCGGGGAATTGCGGTACGAGATAGCCAATTTTGGTCACAGTTTTAAGGTCCATAACAAGGTACCCCAAACCGCTAACGCCAAGACCCAAAAATCGCAAGGATTGCCCGCCTGATGTTTACCATCATCATCCCCGCCCATAATGAAGAGACCCTGATCGGCACCTGTCTTGATGCGCTGGTGGCGTCTGATCCGATCTCGGGTGTGGTTGAGGTGATTGTGGCGGCCAACGGGTGTACGGACAAGACGGCCGATGTGGCGCGCGGATACGCAGATGCGCTGCGCGCAAAGGGCTGGGGGCTGCGTGTTCTCGACCTGCCCGAAGGCGGTAAATTGGCCGCGCTGAACGCTGCGGACAGATCAGCCCAAGGCACAACACGCGCCTATTTGGACGCCGATGTCACAGTGTCACCGTCGTTGATGGCAGGCATCGAGCGTGTGTTGCGCAGCGATGATGCGGCCTATGCCAGCGGACAGGTGAATGTTGTTGCAGGTGAAGGGGCCGCCAGCCGTGCCTATGCCCGTCTGTGGGCGCAGGTGCCGTTTATGACGACGGATGTACCGGGGTGCGGCCTGTTCGCGGTCAATGCATCGGGGCGCGCACGGTGGGGCGACTGGCCTGATATCATCGGTGACGACGCCTTTGCGCGGCTTAAATTCACCCCTGACGAGCGGCATTTGGTGCCTGCCCCCTATGATTGGCCGATTGCCAGCGGCTTTAACACGCTGGTCAAGGTGCGCAGACGCCAGAATACGGGTGTTGCAGAATTGTCGGAAAAATTCCCGGAACTGCTCAAAAACGATGGTGTGCCGGGCCTCGGCGCTGGGGGCTATGCCCGGTTGGCGCTACGTGATCCCATCGGGTTCGCCACCTATTGCGCGGTGGCGGTAATGGTCAAAATCAAGGGCGAAGATCGCACATGGAGCCGTAGCCGATGACCGCCGCGATCTGGCAAAAGCTGCGCGGGTCGAGCTTGACCGAGCGCGCGTTGCGGTCGTCGTTGATCACCGTGTCAGGGTTCATGGGCAGTCAGGTCATCCGGCTGGCCTCAAACCTGATCTTGACCCGTATCCTTTTCCCCGAAGCTTTTGGCGTCATGGCTATGGTGTCTGTGTTTTTGATGGGGCTGACGATGTTTTCGGACGTGGGCATCGGGCCTGCGATTATGCAGTCCAAACGTGGCGATGACCGCGATTTTCTGGACACCGCATGGACCATTCAGATCATTCGGGGGTTCTGTCTGTTTGCGGTCGCGGCGATCATGGCGTGGCCCATGTCGCTCTATTACGGCGAACCTGATCTGGTCTATTACCTGCCGGTTGCCGCGCTGACGATGATCATTCTCGGCTTCAACCCCACAAGGTTGCAAAGCGCGCATCGCCATATGATGGCAGGCCGGATCACCATGATCGACATCGCAACGCAAATGGTTGGCATCGTGACCGCCGTGGCGTTGGCGTTGATCTACCAATCGGTCTGGGCGCTGGTCATTTCGGGTTTGCTGTCAGCCATGGCGCAGGTCTACTTTCTTGATCGTTTCCTGCCCGGCGAGCGCAACCGTATCCGCCTAGAGCGGCCAGCGGCGAACGAGCTGATCAACTTTGGAAAATGGGTGTTTTTGTCGACCATTTGCGGCTTTGCCATCGGGCAGGCCGACAAGGTCGTCATTGGCGCGTACCTCAGCACAGGCGATTTCGGGGTCTATAACATCGGCTTTTTCCTAGCCTCGTTCCCGGTGATGATGGCCAGCGTTGTGGCGCACCGAGTTGTGATCCCGATCTACCGCGAAAACCCACCCGCCGAGAGCCGCGCCAATTATCTGCACCTGCGCAAGATGCGTCTGGCGGCCACTGCGGCGCTGATGGTGTTGGTGACGTTGCTGGTTGTGGGCGGCGATTGGTTGGTCTCGGTGATGTATGATCCGCGCTATCAGGCGGCGGGTGGCATCGTGGTATTGATGGCCTTGGTGCAAATCCCGGCCCTGATTGCGATCACCTATGATCTGGCGGCATTGGCCATCGGGGATTCACGCAGTTTCTTTGTGCTGGCGGCGACGCGGGCGGTGTTTGTGATCGCGGGCCTAGTGATTGGTCTGGATATGTACGGGCTGCCCGGCGCTTTGATCGGCCAAGGGATCGCAATGATCCTGAGCTATCCGGTCGTGATATGGCTGGCGCGCAAACCCGGTGCGTGGGATCCAGTTCATGACGCTATTATGGCGATTTATGGCATTATTCTGGCATTGTTCGCGGTTTGGCTGCACAGTGACGTTCTCGCAGAATTATTACTCTTTCAGGCCGGGTAAGGGCCATATTTTGCCCTGATTTGCGCGATATGTTACCTATATGTGTATCCCGGCATGTTGTCGGGACAGGTATGAGTAGCAATTGGAACTGGCGTCTTGGGGTATTCTGACACGGATATAGCAATCGTTGGGATGGCGGCGCATTTGCCCGGTGCGTCCGGCGTTGACGCGTTTTGGGACAACCTGACGACTGGCACATCCTCCATCCAAAAGTTGAGCAAAGACGCGCTGTTGGCCGCCGGCGAAGCGCCGCATTTGATCGACCGCCCCGACTACGCCCCCTATGCGGCCCCGCTCGATCAGTTTGACCATTTCGATCCTGAGTTTTTTGGCCTCTCGCCCAAAGACGCGGCCATCATGGACCCCCAGCATCGCCAGTTTCTGGAAACAGCCTGGGAAGCCATGGAACACGCAGCCCACACGCCTGAGCAATTTGCCGGGGCTATTGGCGTTTTCGCGGGCTGCGGTATGGGCAGCTATTTTTATAATAACCTGTGTTCCAACAGTGATTTAGTCGATGAAACGGGTCTGTTTTTGCTGCGTCATACCGGCAATGACAAAGACTTTCTCAGCACCCGGCTGAGCCATATCTTTGACCTCACGGGCCCGTCGGTGAATATTCAAACGGCCTGCTCGACCTCGCTCGTCGCAACCCATCAGGCTGCACAATCGCTGCTCAACGGTGAATGCGATATGGCGTTGGCAGGGGGTGTGACCATCGAGCTGCCCCATGCGCGCGGCTACATCGTGCGTGAGGGTGAAATCCTGTCGCCAGATGGCCAATGTCACGCCTTTGATCACCGCGCCGAGGGCACCGTGTTTGGCTCGGGCGTGGGCGTCGTGGTGCTGCGTCGTTTGGCCGATGCTATGGCAGACGGCGATCATATCTGGGCTGTGATCAAGGGCTCGGCGATCAACAATGATGGTGCCGCCAAGGCAGGCTATCTGGCCCCGTCTGTCGATGGTCAGGCCGCCGCCATTGCCGAAGCGCAGGCCATTGCGGGCGTCACGGCGGACACTGTGGATTACGTCGAATGCCACGGAACCGGCACATACCTCGGCGATCCGATCGAGGTCGCGGCCCTGACCCAAGCGTTTCGTGAGACCACAGACGCGGTTGATTTCTGCCGCATCGGATCGGTGAAAACCAATATCGGTCATCTGGACACGGCGGCGGGTGTCGCGAGCATGATCAAGGCGTCTTTGGCGCTGCATCACCGCAAAATGCCCCCCTCACTGGGCTACGAGAAACCCAATCCCGCTATCGGGTTCGAAGGATCGCCATTTGCGGTCAATGACACGCTAACCGACTGGCCTGCGCGCCCCCATCCGCCCCGTGCGGGCGTCAATTCGCTGGGCGTTGGTGGCACCAATGCCCATGTGGTGTTGGAAGCCGCCCCTGCGCGCGCGTCATCGGACGACAGCGATTGGCCGTTTCAGATCCTCACCATTTCGGGCCGTAGCAAAGCGGCACTGGATCAGAACGCTGCGAACCTAGCCGCCCACCTGCGCGCCCATAATGACCAGCCCTTGGCCGATGTCGCCTACACGCTGCAAAAGGGGCGTCGTGCCTTTGACAAACGCCGGGTGATTGTGGCCCGCGACCATGCCGATGCCGCAGCCCAGCTAGAGGCGGATGATCCGCGCCGTGTGTTCAACCACGGTGTCGTGTCAGATGATCCCAGCCCCGTGTTCATGTTTCCGGGCGGCGGTGCGCAATATGCGGGCATGGCGCGCGATCTATATGAAACGGAACCTGTGTTCGCCGAGTGGATGGACCGCGGGCTAGAGGTTCTCCAACCCAAGCTAGACTATGACATTCGCGCCGTTTGGTTGCCGGATACGGGCGCTGAGGCGGCGGCAGATGCGCGGTTGAAAACGCCGTCAGTGCAGCTGCCCCTGATCATGATCACCGAATACGCGCTGGCCCAATTGTGGATGGCGTGGGGGGTGACCCCTGACGCGCTGATCGGGCATTCGATGGGCGAAAACACCGCCGCGTGTCTGGCCGGTGTGATGAGCTTTGAGGATTGTATCGGCTTGGTGCATCTGCGCGGCACTTTGTTTGATAGCGTGCCCGAGGGTGGGATGCTGTCGGTGGCGCTAAGTGCCGAGGATTTGCGCGCCCATCTGGGCGATGATCTCGATCTGGGGGCGGTGAATGCGCCTGCGCTCAGTGTGGCGTCAGGCCCTGCGGCGGCGCTGGATGCGTTGCAGGCGCGTCTTGAAGGGTTGGACATCGACTGTCAGCGCATCGGTATCAACATCGCGGCCCATAGCCGGATGCTGGACCCGATCTTGGATGCGTTTGGCGATTATCTGCGTTCGATCACCCTGAATGCGCCGCAGATTCCGATCTATTCCAACCGTAGTGGTGAAATTCTGACCGATGCGCAGGCGAGCGATCCGCAGTATTGGGTCGATCATCTGCGTGGTTCGGTTGATTTTGAGGGCGGTTTGCGCAGTTTGGCGCAAGACCCGCAGCGTCTGTATATCGAGGTTGGACCGGGCAAGGCGCTGGCGTCTCTGGCGGGTCAGCATTCCGATATTACCGCCAACCAAGTGATCGGCAGCCTGCGCCATGCCAAAGATGATATCGCGGATGATGCGTATTTTCTGGCGATGCTGGGCCGGGTTTGGGCCTGTGGTGGCAGTTTTGACTGGGATCAAATTTGGGGAGATGCACGGCGCAACCGTGTGGTCTTGCCGACCTATGCCTTCCAGCGCGCCCGCTATTTTATCGAAGCCCAAGAGCCGCAAGCAGAGGCCGAAGCCAATTGGCTGATGCGCCAACCTGATCCGCAGGATTGGACCTACCGCCCCATTTGGAAGCCACAGTATTCAGATGTGGCCGCGGATGCGCTGGAGACTTTGCGTGATCTTGCGCCGCAAAATTGGCTGATCTTTGAGGATGACACCGGGCTGTGCGCGGATATTTCGCGCAGGCTCAGTGACGCGGGGCAAAACGTGATCACCGTGCGCACTGGCGATGCCTTTGCGCGCATTGATGAGACATCCTATTTGCTGGCGCCCGAGCGGGGCCGCGAAGGATATGACACGTTGATCCGCAAATTGGTGGATCGCGATGCTTTGCCTGACCGTATCTTGCACGGCTGGCTTGTGACCGGTGACGAGACGTTCCGCCCCGGCAGCAGCCTGTTTCACCGCACCCAAGAGCAGGGGTTCTGGTCCGTCCTGAACCTGATGCAGGCGATGGCGGACGAAGGTATCGAGGCCCCCGGTCATTTGATGGTGCTGACCTCCGAGGCGATGCGGGTGCGCAAAGAGGCGCTGCGCTACCCTGACAAAGCCACGGTTTTGGGCCCTGCGATGGTGATCCCGCGTGAATATCCCGGTCTGACCTGTAGCGTTTTGGATGTTCCGGGCCTGCCGGACCGCAGCAAATCCTACGACGACGCCGTGCTTGATGCGGTGCTCGAAGATGCACTGGCGACACCTGCCAACAGCGTGGCCGCCCTGCGCGGTGGCCGCCGCTTGGTGCGGGGCTATGCGCCACAGGCGACCGAGGCGGATGTGTTCGACATGCCCAAAGGGGCGACCGTTATGATGACGGGCGGTTTTGGCGGTATCGGGGTCACAATCGCCAAAGACCTGATCGCGCGGTTCGACACCAAAATCGTCATGGTCGCGCGCCAAGCCCTTCCGCCACGTGCCGACTGGAAAGACGAGCTGTCGCGCCGCGCGCCGCATGACCCCGTGTCGCGCCGTATCCGCAGTATGCAGGACCTAGAGGCCGCTGGCGGCACGGTTTTGGCCATCGCCGCTGATATCAGCAATCTCGAAGACATGCGCGGCGCCAAGGCCGAAGCAGAGGCCGCCTTTGGTTCGATCACAGGGTTGGTCCATGCGGCGGGCGTCATAGATGACGCGCCGTTTATGGCCAAACAGGTGGTCGGCGTCGAAGATGTCTTGTCGCCCAAAGTCCACGGCATGCAGGTGATCGACGCGCTGTTCCCCGATGGCAGCCTGTCGTGGATGGCATTATTTTCGTCCAGCTCGACCGTGACAGCGCCCGCAGGCCAAGTCGATTATGTTGCAGCCAACGCCTATCTCAACGCCTATGCCGACGCGCGCGGCGCGGACGAAACCTGGGTGATCGCGATCAACTGGGGGCTGTGGTCCGAGGTCGGGATGGCCGCAGATGCCATGTCAGCGCGCACAGAGCCCGTCGCGGAAACCTCTCGCAAAGTCAGGGCGGTACTGCTCGATCACGCGGGCTTTGACGCTGACGCGAACCGTGTATTTACCGCACACTACGCCCCTGACACGCATTGGGTGGCTGACGAGCACCGGACGCTGGCGGGTGACGCTGTGATGCCGGGCACCGGATATATCTCGATGATCGCAGAGGCGATGAAAGCCCAAGGCGAACGCCCAGTGTTCGAGGTCAGCGGCTTGTACTTTTTGCGCGCCCTGCATGTGCCCGAGGCTGGCGTCGATATGCAACTGACCTTGGCGCGCTGTGACGGTGGCTATGACGTCGAGGTCAAGAGCGCCGAGGCAGGTGCAGGCTATGCGCTGAACGCCGAGGCCCGCGTGCTGCGCGATCCCGTTGCCCCCCCGACACCGATTGATCTCAAAC